>MVZN01000005.1 GCA_002069125.1 Spirochaetes bacterium ADurb.BinA120 | reverse complement strand
GCTCTCGGAGGAGATTCATCCCTCGTTCATCACGGTGCTCGATTCGAGCTACATCTATCTACGCAACGACGCGATGGTCCGGATACTCGACATGTACGACGCGGAGCCGGACGCCGACAGGCGCCTCGCCATTTCGGAGAGGATGATGGTGCGCTATCGCGAAAACAGGCTGCTTTCCGGCATACTCCTCTACACGGCCGGTAAGGCGCATTTCGACAGGGGCGATATAGCCGGGGCGAAGCGGCGCCTTCAGGAATCGCTGAAAATCGTGCGGAAGAGCGATATCGCATTCTATAAAAGCAGCGTACTGCTCGGCGATATTGCGGGCCGGGAGAGAAGCCAGGAGGAGCGCGAATCCCATTACGCGGCGGTGGCCAACGGCTATGTTCTGTCCTGGAAGCAGGGCGATTTCCCTTCTGTGGTGAAGAGGCTGGTGGATCATTACGAGGACTTCGGCGAGCGCGCCGAGCTTGCCGGCGATTACGGGGAGGCGGTGGCGCTCTACAAAAAATATGTCCGACTGCTGACCTCACTTCACCTGAAGAAGAGGTTTGAGGACATCTACAATGAATACGGCCCGCGTGCGCATGTGCTTTATATCGACGCGGTCGACGAGTGGAAAGGGGGCGGTAAAAGCGCGCTCGAGGAGCTGGAAAAGGAATATCACAAGCACCTTCCGATAGCACGCATGGACTTCGACAAGGCGCATATATTCGGGCTCGGCTATATATATGCAAGGATGGCCGAATCAGCCGGCCGGCAGGGCGAGGGGGCAGTCTCCCCGGCCCCGGCAGGCGGCGGGCTGAAGCCGATGCTCGGCCTTTTTAGAAAATCGATCAACGAGCTCGACTGGGCGCTTTTCATCGACGACACATTCATAGATCCGTACATGCTGAAGGGCTGGATCTCGCAGTATGTGGATCTATGCCGCAGGGACGATCAAAGGCGTACCGGGGGCGCTAACGAGAGGCTCTTTGCGGATTTCTTCCCGCGTCACCTGTGGGAGGCCAACATCGCGCTATACGAGAAGGCGCTCGAGATGAACGACGGGGCGGCCAACCCCGGTAAGGAGGGGAATCTCCATCTCAACATCGCCAACACCTATTTTCTTCTCAGCAATTACCCCAGGGCTCTACATCACTACGAGCTTGCCGCTCGGTTTAAAAGGAGCTTTTCCACCCGCATAGAGGAGGCGCTGTTCTATTATCACCTGGGCTACTGTTACTGGCAGGATGGGCGTTACGACCGGGCCAGGGAGGAGATTGGGAAGACCCTGTACATATACCAGTCAATGGCCTCGGGCAAGAACATCCGCCGATTCAGCTCCCAGATCGTGGATCTTTACCGCTTCTTCGGCCTGCTCTCCAGAATGGAGAACAGGAACGCCGAGGCGATCGATTGGTTCACCAAGGTGTTGGATTTCGCCGCGGCCAACCGGGTAAAGGTGGACAGGGCCCGTTATCTCCAGGAGATCGCGGACTGCCACCGCCGGCTGGGGGACATGGATTCGGCCCTGTCATATCTCGACATGGCCGAGTCGGCGCTGGAGCGTTACAGCGGCGCGGAGAGGAAGTATCAGCTCAAGATAAGGATACTTGGGCTGGGCCCATTCCCCCTGTGGGACCTGGGAAGCGATGTGGCCGTCATCGGCGAAAACCGCATCTTCACCGAGCTGGACACGGTGAACAAGCGCCTGCTCAATCTCTCGCTTCAGGAGGCGGCTCACTATGGCGCCGGCGATTACCGCTCCTCGATACGCTTTCTTGAGCGCAAGCTCGAGCTTTTGGGCAAGCGCTCGGGCCGGGTGGACAACGAAACGAGGGTCCGCACGGTGAACAATATCGGCTATTGCCGGTTCCTTCTGCGCGACTACGGCGCCGCGCGCGACGCTTTTACACGGGCCTGGGAGCTCGCCGCTGCCCCTGGAGCCGACGATCTGGAAGGGGCCTTCGTCGCCATCATCAATCTTGCGAACCTGTACTCGTTCATGGCCGAGAACGCTCCCGGCCGCGGCGATATGCTTGCCGAAATCGGCGCGCTCGTCGACCGCATCACCGCGTTCAGAAACGGATATCGGGAGAGCCGCCTGTCCTCGGAGCGCGCGCGTCTGGAATCGGAGGCCAGGGCGCTGCGGCGCAAGCCGGAGGAGGCGGAGATCCGGTCGCTCGAGGAAAGGGTGGAGGGGGAAACCGCCGAGGTGCATTACGACGTGGATGTGGCCCTGGCCGTTCTCAAATTCTACAGGGCCGAGCTCCTCGCCGTGAAAAGGGGAAAGGCCCCCTCGGACGCCGTTGAAAACGCCTTTCGAATATATGAAAGGGATGGCGAGATATTCCGGCTATATTCGCAGGCGGAGGCGGGCTTTGGCGCCGCCCTGGAGCGGGCCCAGGCTCAAGCCTCACGAAGGCTTTATGTTAGACTGCTGCTCGATCTGGCCCATTGCAAGGCCCGGCTCGGAGCGACCGGGGAGGCCTACGAGCTGTGCCTGGATGCGGAGGCGACCGCCATAAAATACCGCTACGACGATCTTCTTTGGCGGATCGACTCGCTGGCCGCCGAGCTTCTGGACCGGGGGGGCGCGGCGCTCGAGGGCGGACGCTCGGCGGCCCTGGCATTGGAACGCTATCGCCGCGCGCTCGATGCCGTCGAGGCTCACCCGCTGGCCCACGCGGCGTCGGCCGGCAGGATCGCCCGGCTCTATGATGAATTCGCAGCTATGCTTGTACGCCGGGGGGACGCGCGCGGAGCCCTCTCCGTGCTGGAGCGCAAAGGCGCCGTACAACGGGTGCTTTCGGTAAGCGCGGCCTCGCCCGCCTTTTACGACGCTAAGGACTTGTCCGCTTACCGGCGGGCGCTCTCCCTCGGCGCCTCGTACTCGGACCTTGCCGGGGAACGCTCGCGCCTCCTCGAATCGGACGCCGGCCGTACGGCCGAAGCGGTCAGGCTCGACAAATCGATTGCGGATAACGAAAGGGAATTTGCGAAACTGTTGGCCGGCCTGGAGAGGGACGGTTCGGCCGTAGCCCGTTATTTGCGGCCGTCGCGCGTCGCCCTTCCCGAGATTGGAACGGGTGCCGCCTTCAGGGTCCTCTTTGCGGACGGCTCGGTCCATGGCTGGCGGGCTGCGGGCAGGGTCGTGGAGCACAGAATCCTTGGGGCCACAGGCCGGAAGGGGCGTGAGGAGCTGGGAGAGGAGGTTCGAAAATTCTTCGTCGCGCCCGCTGGAGAGGCGGCACCGCGATTTATGGTGTTCGACGAGCATTCGGAAGCACTGCTCAAATTGCTGGGACCGTCGGCATTTCCGGCTTTCATGTTCACAGCATCGATGGCTGAGGCAGGCGAGCGGACAGTTCCAAGGGCCGGCGGCGTTACGAGCCTGTACGCGGACGACCCGAGGCTCGCCGATAGGCTGGCGGCCGAGCCGGCGCTGGAACGGCTGTTTATACGCGGGGGCGAGTCGGGCGAAGGCGAGCTTTCGCGCTATTCGGCGCTTGTGGTCTCCGCCGGGAGCAAAAAACGCTTCTCGCCGGCCTCCCTGTTCGCCAAACGTATGGATGCGGAGCTCCTTGTCCTGAACATGGACAGCCTGGTGTCGGAGGAGGCCTTGCTTGCCGCGGAGGCCGCGCGATATGCCGGCGCCGCTTCGCTTGTGCTCTGCCGTGAGCCCGACCAAAAAGCGCTGGTCCGGCTGGTAGAAAAGGCCATTGTGTCCGGGCGCGGCTCGATCAATAACGCCGCTGAGGGTAAGGACGGGACGGCTCTCGCCTTTGGCATGGCCGGTGAGGGGATTGCCGGGCGGCCGAAGGATGTGAGCCGGGGGGCCGCCCTGTATACGGGCTTTCTCGAAAAGATGCGCGGCGGCGATGCCTTGAGGGCTCGCGTATACCTGGACCGCTGGAGCGACTCTGTACGCGGCGATCCGGGCGCCCCCGCGCTGTACGCTCTCCATTCGGCGGAGCTTGCGCTTCTTTCGGACGAGCCGGCCGCGGCCGCGGCCGATATAGACCGGGTGCTATCCGGCGGGGCGGAGGTCCCGGCGGATGTGCGCGAGAGGGGCGAGGCATGGAGGGCGTACCTCTTGCTGTATCGCGGCTTGATCGACGAGGCGGCGGGATCGATAGCGCGAGAAAAGGAAGGGATGCCCGCCGAGTACCGCGCGCTTGAATTCGCCGTCGGCATTGCGAAGGGACACGGCCATACGGCCGAAATTCCGACGAAGGCGCTTTCCGAATGCGGGCGCCTTCTGTCATCAGACCGACTGAGACTGCTTCTGGCCGAATACCTGTACGCCTCGGGAAGGGTAAGCGACGCGAGGCTCCTTGCGGCCGGCATCGGCGCGGGCTCTTCGTTCTCTCCGCGTGAGGCGTGCAAGATAGCGCTCCTGGGGGGAAGGACAACCGGCCTCGAGGCGCGCGAAAGGCGTGCGGCCGGAATACTCGCGCTTTTCAATGAGGTTGATGGGGATCGGATCAGGAACCTTGCATTTCCCCTTTTAGAGGAGAACGGCCGCTATGACCGGCTCTCCCCCTTCCCGATCGCGGCCGCGGTGGAGCGCTATATACAGAGGCAGCGTTTTGCGGGCGTACGCGCCCTGCTGGGTGCGATCGACCTCGAGCGCATCGCGGCGGGGGCTTTTTGGATGGATCTGTTTCCGGTTTTTACAAGGCTCCATGAGCTAAGCGCGGCCGAGCGTCGTTACGAAGAGGCGCTCACCGTGCTGGAGGCCATGAAGCCCGCGGCCGAAAGGGTGAATGTTCCCGTCATTCGTGCATCGTACGGCTATGTCCTCGGCTCCGAGCTGTACAGGGCCTCGCGCTTCCAGGATTCCTATGGGCAGGCAAGGGCCGCCAGGGCGCTGATCTCCGGGGAGCACCCTCTGGCCGCTCGCCTCGAGATCCTGCTCCTCGAGAACGAGATTTCGCTCGGCAGGTTCGGTGAGGCATCGGCCAGGGCGGAGGCTCTCCGGGCCTCGGAGGAAGAGCTTCGACATATCGCCGGGCTGCTCGACGCCCGGCTTGAACTGGCGCGCATCATAAAGAAGAAACAGGCCACCGAAGAGGAATGGGCGGCGGTCGAATCGCGTATACTCGAGGGGCTTGGCGCGCTCGACGCGAACCCGGGCGTCCTCGGGCAGTTCGGCCTGAAGGACCTCGCCGAACAGAGCCTGGACTTCATGATTTCCTACAGGATGAGCAGAGGGGACTACCTCGCGGCTCTCGTCTTCGCGGAAAACAAGAAACAGCTTCGGCTGCGTTCACGATTCCCGGGCGTATCCGCGCGCCTGCCGCGCGACGCGGTCCTCGAATTCGGAGGAATACGCGACAGGGCCGCCGGCAGTGAGCGTTTTATCGGCCTTCTAAACGCGAACCCCGCGCTTCAGGCCGGGGCCCTGGCGCGAACGATTCCTGTGGAGGCCTTTCAGCGGCGCATTCCCGAAAACGCGGTGGTCCTCTATCTGGTCAGAAATGGAAACGATATTCTGGGGTGGACGATCGCCCGGCAGTTTATGGAGCCGGTCCGTATTCAGGGGGGATATGGGCGCGCCCTCGAACTTGCGGAGCGTTATCGCGACGCAACCGGCTCCTTCGGCGGAGTGGCGGCGGTTTCCCGAGAGCTTGCGGCCCTGCTCAAACCCTTCGAGAACTACTACCGAAGCAGGAAGTCGGTCATCCTTATAGTGGACGGCGACCTCGAACAGGTTCCGTTCGAGATAGCGGGCGAAAGGAACATGCTCGGCGAGACCCACAGCGTGGCGTACTGCTCCTCGATAATATCGGCGCTGCGCGATTACGAAAGGCTCCGGCCCGGTCTTTCCCTTATCGGCGGTAAGGGCGAGGCTCTGTATCACGATCTCGAGCGGGTCGCCCTAAGGCAGTCCGGCATCCCCTGGAGCGCGGAGAAGCCCGCCGGCCCTGGGATCGGCCACCTCATGGGCGATACCGTGTACAATCCCCTCATGGGTACGCTCTCCATCGGAGGCGCGCCGTTCGGCGAATCCGTGGGGCGGGCCTCTCTTCTTTACCTGCCGTCGGGCGAGGCCTTTGGAGTTATGGGGTATTCCGAGTTCGCGCTGTTTGCGGGCATAGGAGGCGCCAGGGCGCTGGTGATAAACGACGCGGCGGTGCACGACGTCAACAATGCGGTTTTCGTGGATATTCTCTATCGTGAGCTTACATCCGGGGCCGGCCCCGCAGCGGCTTTCGAGATGGCAAAGCAGGGAGTACGTTCGAGAAGGCAGTTCAGCCATCCGGCGTACTGGGCGGGGATACGGCTGTATCTTAACGCGCCCGATGAAGGAAGGTAACGGCGGTGGATGAGGGGCCGCGCGCCAGGGCGAATGTGGTGGTCATCGACGACGACAAGCTCGTCAATGATCTCATATGCCGCATCCTCAAAAAGGAGTACTCGGCGAGGGGGTACGAGAGCGCGGAGGAGGCCATCCGTTCGGAGGACCTCGGCGCGGTCGACGTAATCATCGCCGACGTAAACCTTCCAGGAATGGACGGCATCCAATTCCTCGACAGGGTGCAGCTTGTGGACTCGGGAATCCCGGTCATTCTCATTACCGGGTATGGGGACATAGATATCGCCATCTCCGCCCTTCAGAGCGGGGCGACCGACTTCATCCTGAAGCCCTTTAAAAACGAACAGATAAGCATTTCTGTGGAGCGGGCGCTCGAGGCGCGGAGGCTCGTACTGGAGAACCGCGCCCTTCTCGAAGAGCTCCGTAACAAGAACCAGGAGCTCGAAACGCTCAACGCGGAGATCTACGCCCGGAACATTGAGATCGAAAAGGAGCTCGATATCGCCGCGAACCTGCAGCAATGCCTGTTTCCGGCGGTCCTGCCGGAGATCGACCGATTTGATCTGGCGCTGAAGTTCAGGCCGGTTGAAAAGGTAAGCGGCGATTTTTTTGATTTTATTATTTACGGCAGGGAACTCTTCTCATTCGTTTTTGCCGACGTTTCGGGGCACGGCGTGCCGGCCGCGCTCTATTCGGCTATGGTTAAGACCGCCATAAGCTCGGTCCGCGCCTCCGGCCCGGCGCCCTCCGATTTTATGAGCGAGGTCAACGCCTTTCTGATCGGTTCGCAGAAGAGGATGAGTTATAACTACGTCACCATATTTTACGGGCTGTTCGACCTGGCTAAAGGGGCCCTCACCTACTGCAACGCCGGCATCCCCTCGCCCGCGATTATACACGCTGACGGAAACTCCCTGTTCCTCGATCCCAACAGCCCGTTCGTCGGGATATTCGAGAACTCCGTGTATAGGAACGAGAGCGTGCGGATCGCCCCGGGGGACAGGCTGGTTTTCTACACGGATGGAGTGTTCGAGCAGACCGGAAAGAATGACAGGATCATGGGGCAGGGGGTTTTTCTGGAGTTGCTTAAAAGCCTTGGCGGGATGAAGATACACGAGCTTATAGAGAGGCTGTTTGAAAGAGTGATGGAATTCAGCGGTTCCCAGCGCCCGGGTGATGATATCACCCTGATCGGCATGAGCTACAGGGAAAGGGAGGTGTAAGATGAATAGGACTTCGATCGTGCGCACCGTTTCGGCCCTGTTCGCGGTGGCGGCCATTACGGCCGCCCCGGAGGGGGCGTTTGCCTTGGAGTTTTCGTTCATCGTAGGCGGCGTCACCATGGTGCGTGACGGCAAGTCGTCCTCCGCGGCGCTTGGCGGCAGGCTTGCCGACGGCGATACCGTAATCACGGCGGCGGGCGGCATGGCGGTCCTGTCCTACGGGGACGGCAGCGAGATCCGCGTAATGGAAAAAAGCAGGATAAGAATAGGCAGCGTCACCGTGAAGGACTCGGGATCCGTTTCGGTAATATCCGGCGCGGTTAATGCCCGCTTTCAAAAGCTTGCGCGCGGCTCGGAGCGCAAGGTGGTCACGCCAACTACGGTATGTTCGGTGCGCGGTACGGATTTCCTTGTGGGGGTAAGCGACGGGGCCGATTCGCGCGTGGAGATGAAGGAGGGGACGATCGAGTTGCGCAATCCATACGGCAGGGCCGACCTTGGCCCTTCGGCGCGTGCGAGGATAGGCCTTTCGGAGCCCCCGGCCGAGGACGGCGAGGACATCGACCTTGCGGCCTGGAAGGCGGCTCGCGACGAGGAGATGGAGCGTGATGCCGAAGGGCGCGCAAGAAAATTCGAGGGCTACATGGGGACCATGGGCGAGCGAAGCGCGAAGTCGTCGGCGCGGCTGGGGAATATAGACTCCAGGCTGAGCGGCTCCGGGCCAATGGGAAGGAAGGAGATGGAAAAGGCCGGGGAGGAGCTGTCGGTAGTCCAGAGGGATATGGAGGACGATGCCCTGCTGAACGAGAGCGCCGCGGCCTCGATAGACGGTATTCTCGAACGATACGGCAGGGAAAAGGCGGACATTTACGATAGCTTTCACCGGATAAAGGAGGAGTCGAACAGGGTCGCCGAGCAGCAGCGCAGAAACTGCGAGGCCCTGCGGGAGGTTCGAGAGGCATATCGAAAGGCCTACGAGGAGATCATGGGCAGGCACCGGGAGAGCATGGAAAAGATCAAGGGAGGGTTCGACAAGGAATCGACGAAGCCCCCTAAAAAATAGCCGGCTTAGCCCCTTAGGCTCCGGAGATATTCCCTTCCGGCTATCGCTCCTTGCGCAAAGCCCTCCATTATCCTTTTACCGTCGCGGGTAAGCCGGTCGACCCGGAAGTCGTCCGGAGGATAGATGACATCGATACCGCGGTGCCGCCGTTCCAGATCGTCGAGGGCCCTGTTGTACAGGAGGAACCTGCTGCCCATGGCCTCCACCAGAAAACGGTAGCGATGGTCCCTGTAGTAGGATTCGTACAATGACTTGACCCAGAAGGATTCCTCCTTCTTTCGGTATCCGCGATGTCGTGTAACTACGACCGCGATTTCGTCCTCGTCGTATCCCATCTCCAGCGCCCTGCCGTAAGGGATGGGATCGAGCAGCCCGCCGTCCAGAAGATGGTGGGGGCCGTATTCGACGAAACCCCGGTACAACACGGGAATGGCCGCAGTCGCCTTTAGGGCGGTCGCGATCGCGTCCTTTCGCGAGCTGAGGTACAGGGTCCGGGGCGGGTTGTCCGGGCGGCAGTCGGTTGCGGTTATAAGCACAGGGCACGACCGGGCGAGAGCGCGCTCATCGAGCGGTTCGGGACCCTGTATGATGGTATCCACCATCCAGTCCAGATCGAGAATGTGTTTTTCGGGGCGAAGGATGTTGGTGAGATTTATGAACCTCCCCGAGAGAAGCTCGGTGAAAAAGGCGTCTCGCGCGAGGTGTATCTGGCCCGCGGCGTAGGCCGTTCCGGTCAGGGCGCCGGCGGACGAGCCGATGATGAGCCTCCAGGGGAAGTATTTCCGGTCCGTGAAAGATTGCAGCACGCCGGCGAGGAATATCCCCCGCATGCCCCCGCCCTCAAGCACGAGGACCCTTTTTCTCTTCCGGTAGTACGGCCTTCCACGGAACCGATTATAGAGCCTACGAATCATCCCGCCTCCGATTATTGCAGCTTTCCGTGACGGCGTTTACATCCTCATTGTCCTCTATCCGGGGAAATATCAAACGGATTTTCATTATTATTTGGTTTGCCTTGCCTTGGGCTCATCGTTTATACTCGAATAAAAAACAGAAAGGAAGGAGGTGCCGCGGTGAAGATTATCCTGGTGCAACACGGCGAGGCCGTCGTTCCAGAAAAGGACCCGGAGCGGCCGCTGACCGACAGGGGGCTTTCCCAGGTAAAACGCCTTTCGGAATTCATGCGCCGGCTGCCGTTTTATCCAAGCCTGATACTGCACAGCGGGAAGGCCCGCGCGCGTAAGACGGCGGAGGCGGTGTCCTTCGCGCTGGGAGGCGTGCGGATGGAGGAGAGGCCGTTTCTCAATCCGGACGACCCCATACGTCCCATGGAGGACGAACTTAAGTCCCTCGGCGTCAACGTGCTTATCGTGGGGCACCTGCCTCACCTGAAAAAATTGGCGTGCTCGCTTCTTGCCGGCAGCGAGGAACGCGACATAGTGGACTTTTCCAATGCCTCCCCCCTGATACTCGACCGGGATAAGGATTCGCTGAGGCTGGACGCCTACTTCCGCTGTGAATATATGAGGTGAGAGAGCCCGGCGGAAAACGTCAGTTCTTCCTGGTCATCCCGGCGAAAAAGAGAATCACGATGCCTATAAGCGACCAAACGATGGTGCGCAGGCGCTTGACAAGTCCGACCGTAAGGCCGATGGCCGGGTCGTGCCCGAGGAACCTGAGCGCCAGCGAGAACGAACCCTCGCTTGTCCCGAGGTTGGCCGGCATGAAGAAAATGACGCTGGTGAGGAACATGCTGAAGATATAAAGAAACATGGAGTGCACGAAGCTTATGTCGTTCCCCGAAAAGATGACAATGAGATAGATCTCCAGGCTGGAGAAGAAAAAACCCGACAGGTAGTGGATGAAGAGCGAGATATAGAAGCTTCGCATGGTCTTCCTGTCGCTGAAAACGAAGGCGATCTCGCCGTCGAGCGTATCCACCTTTTCCCAGCGGGTAACGTTCATAAAGCGGTCGAGCCAGCGCCGCGGTACGCGCGTCAGAAGATAGCGCACAAAGCCCTGCCGCTGTTTTTTGAGCACCATCATCATCGCGTAGAGGACCAGGATGAACGCCGCAAGGGTTGCACTCGAGATCCACAGAGGTATATTGAGCACGAAAAAGCTGATGAAGATGCCGGTGAGCATCATGAGCACGTTCGAGATGATGTGCACAGTCCGATCCAGGACGACCGAGGCCAGGCCGGTCTTGAACGGGACCGCATCCTTGATGTAGATCGCCTTGAGCGCCTCTCCGGCGGCGGAAGCGATCGCGTTTACCGAGGAGGTGGAGTCCCCGGCCACGCGCGCGAGGAAAAGCCGCGGATAATAGGACGCCCTGACCGGATGGTTGATTAGCACCTTCCATGCCGCGGTCATGAAGATGTTGTTGAACAGGAAAATCCCTGTGACGATCCAGAAACGCCAGCCCATGGCGAGGATGTCATCGATGGTTTTCCGGACGCCGAAGCCGTAGAAGAGCAGCGCGAGGATGGCCAAGCCCGCGCCTATGAATATCGCCCGGTATTTTTTCACGGTTGGTCCTGGGGTCAGAATTTAACGGAGAGAATAGTGAAATCGTCGAGGAAATAATTGTCAACCGCATTATTGGATATGAGGTCGCTGAAGCGTGCGATGATGGCCGACGGGTCCTCGTCGAAGTGCCGGTTGGCTATCTCGATGAGCCGCTCCTCGCCGCGGTCAATATCGCCCTCGCCGAGGTAATCGAGCACGCCGTCGGTGAAGAGGAGCAGGAGATCTCCGGGCTCGTAGATGTAGACCCTCTCCTCGTAGGTCGATTCGGCCGAGAGCCCGAGGGCCCGCCCGGAGGCGTTGAGATGGACGGCCTGGCGGCCGTTCTTTTTAATGAGCAACTGGTCGTTATGGCCCGCGCTGCCATAGGTAAGCAGACGGTTGTGGACGTCGATGGTTACATAAAAGGCCGTAACGAACATCCCGTATTCCGAGTCGTCGTAGACGTAACGATTGGAGTGGACCAAAAGCGGCTCCGGCTGGGTGCTTATACGGGCCTCAGCGCGCATGACGTTTCGCGCCGATCCCATGAAGAGCGCCGCCGGAATGCCCTTGCCCGAAACATCGCCGACTACAAGCCCGTACTTGTTCGAGCCGAAATTGAAAAAGTCGTAAAAATCGCCCCCTACCTCCTTGGCCGGGCGGTTGAAGGCCGCAAGGCGATGGCTCCCGAAATCCGGGGGGATGGACGGAAGTATCTTCCGCTGTATTTCCGCCGCGATGTCCAGCTCCTGCGCGAAGCGGCGCCGGGCCTCCTTGTCCTTCTCGTACTCGATGTTGCGGAGCGCCTCGGTTACATAATTGGCGATGGTCGACATCACGCGCAGATCGAAAGCGTTGAAGATGGAGCTGTCGGTCTTGTCGGCCACGTTGAGGACCCCTATTACATCGTTTCCGCCTCGAACCGGGACCGAGATGAACGAGGGGGTGCGGTAGACCCGTCGGGAGTCGATGCCGATGAAGGCCAATTCCCGCTCCCTGTCGGCGACGATAAGCGGATCGCCGGTTCGAAACACATATCCGGAGATGGAGCCGTCGATGGGCGTCTCCTGTCCCGGAGGGGCATCGTCCGGAAAGCCGTGGCCGGAGCGGAGCACGAGGGAATTTTTCGCCTGGTCGTAAAGGAGCAGGGAGGCACGGCTTACGCCAAGCGAGCGCGGCATCGAGGCGATGATGGTTTCCAGAAGGTCGCCCTCCGCACGCGAGAACGAGACCGTCTGAGAGATCTCGTGGAGCGCAGTGAGCTCCTTGATGCGGCTTGTCAGCTCGTCGACCAGCCGTCTGTTGGTTATCGCGATGGCGGCCTGGTCGGCGATGTAGGAGAGCAGTTTGACGTCGAGGCCGTCAAAGGCGTCCCTGCCAATCGAATTTACGGCCTCCAGCACGCCGATATTGCGCTCCTGAACGGTCATAGGCACGCAGATGATGTTCCGCGTGATGAAGCTGGATTTGCTGTCTATGTTCTTGAACACCCTGGGATCGTTCTGGGCGTTGTTTACGATGAGCGGCTTTCCCGTTTCCGCGACGATGCCCACTATCCCCGCCCCGCGCGGAACCTTTTCCCCCTTGATCTCCTCTTTGTGTTCGCCCATCACGATATTGAATATAAGATCGCCTGTGGACGGGTCGGACAACAAAAGCGAGGCCCCGGCCGCATGCACTATCTCGCGGGCGGTTTCCATAATGGCGGCGAGCAGCTCCGGCAGGCTCATGCGGGAGTTGATCTGGCGGTTGATGCTGCTGATCTTTGCCAGGTTAAGCGTCTTTCTGTCGCTCGAATTTTTCATTGTCCGGTCTTTTGGTCGTGAGCGAGTTCCTCGCGTTATACACGCCGCGGCGGAAAGTCCGGCGTGATGAAACCACGAAAGGATGGTGCATCCCGACATAATTGTCCACCTCTTTTTGCTATGAAATTCCCCAGGGGCGGGGGTGATGAACTCCGCCTGAAAAGCCGCCATGTCGCCGCCGGCGCGGTTAAAAAGTTTTGACAGAAACAAGGAAGGCCCTATAGATAATGCTGGTCGTTAGCTTCAGCACCCGACCCGGATAAATCGTAAATGGATAGAATCGGCAAAAAACTGGCAGCCCTCTTCGCGGGCGGCGATATGGCGGATCGAGGCACGGCGCTCCGCCGCTCCTTTGCCGTCGGGGCCGCGGTTTTTGCGGGCGCCTTTATATTCTGTCCGCTCTACTCCGCCTCGTTTGCGGTCATGGGGGTGCGTGTAAAGGCGCTCGAGGACTTCGTCTTCGCGGAGTTCAAATGGCTCATCCTGTTCCACCAGGCGAAGATACTGGCCGCGTACATCCTGCTCGGAGGCGCGGCCGGCGCGGCCGCCGGGTTCTGCCTCCACCTTCGCTGCGTCATTACCGGGCGCCCCCTCGCCGCGCGGCGCGCCGTCAGGCCAGTGGCGCTATACTGCGCCGCCTTAGTCGCCGCAATGACGCTCGCGGACATGCGGCTGCATCCGGCCCTATACAACGAACACTTCTACGCTCGCGGCGGCATCGCCGCGGGCTTACAGACGCTCGTTACGCACGGCCTGCCGGGATGGCTTGTCGCCGCCTTTCGCGCCGCGGTATGCGCCGTGTTCATGCCGCTTCTGGTGGCTCTTTCGCTGCGGCTTGCCGGAGCGCTCCTTCGCGCCGCGCGGCGCCTGCCACGCCGCGCGCTTGCGGGCGCGGCCCTGATTGCGGCCGCCGCAGTCCTGTTTATAATGCTGCCGTTCGGCCATAACGAGGGGCCCAACCTCATAATAATCGCCGCGGACTCCTTCCGCTATGACAGGGTCTCGGCCCTCGGAGGGAAGCCCGGGCTCACGCCGAACATCGACGCGCTGGCCGCTGAGGGAACGAGCCTGGACGATTTCCATGTTCAGCTTCCGCGCACCTTTCCATCCTGGTACTCACTGCTCTCAGGCCGCAATCCGGCGCAGCACGGCATCCGCCATATGTTCCCATCCCGAGCCAAGCTCCGGGCTGCAAGGCCCGATCTTACCGAGGCCCTTAAAAAAGGCGGCTACACGCGCTCCGCGGTCGCGGATTACGCCGGTGACATCTTTTCCAGGATGGAGGGCTGTTTCGACAGGGTGCGCGCGCCGCGCTTCAATTTTACGACGCTGATTCGCCAGCGCGGGCTCGAGGTGCATTTTCTGCTGCTTCCGTTTTTGCAGAACGCAGCCGGAAGACGCCTCTTCCCGGAAACGCGGGCCTTTGCGCAGAATTCGGACCCCTCGTTTCTCCTCGACGACATCGGGTCGGAGATCGACGCCCTCGCCGGCAGGAAGCGCTTTTTTTTGACGATATTTTTTTCGGCGACCCATTTCCCCTATGCCGCCCCGTATCCCTATTACTCGAAATTTACCGATCCCGCCTATCGGGGCGAGTACCGCTATCTTAAAATAAACAATCCCCTCCGGGAGACCCTCATCACACCCGAGGACCGCCGCCAGATCGAGGCGCTCTTCGACGGGGCCTGTTCTGCGGTGGACGACGCCGTCGGCGGGGTGATAGCGCACCTCAGACGCCGGGGGCTCTATGACAACAGCATAATCGTCTTTACCGCCGATCACGGAGAGAACCTTTACGACCACGGCCTTGACCTCGGACACGGAGAACACTTTCGCGGGGAGTACGCTACGCACGTTCCCATGATCGTGAAGTTCCATGACGGCTACGCGAAGAAGGTCCGGATCAAACGCTATGGCGGCGTGGTCCAGCAGGTGGACTTCGCGCCGACGCTGCTCGACATACTGGGTCTTGGAGGCGACGGGGAGACGGCGGGAATATCGTACCGCGATGTGCTCGAGGGTAGGACCGCGCGCATACCGCGCGTGGCCTACGCCGAGACGGGAATATGGTTCGTAGCGGAGGGGGGGCAGTTCTTCCAGCGCATGCGCGTACTGTACCCGGACGTAAGTGTGCTCTGCGGCCTGGAAGGGCCCGAGATGGACGTGGTGCTGAAGGATGAATACCGAGATCTGGTAACGATCGCGAAACACCGCGCGGTCTTCGATGGCGTTCATAAGCTCGTGTATATGCCGACCCGCGACGGAGTCCGCTACGAGCTCCTAAGGCGGGGCGATTTCGAGTTTAAGGACAGGGCGCGATCGGAGCCAGAGGTCTTCGCCCGGCTCGAGCGGGAACTCGGGAAAACCGTACAGCGATACGAGCGCGTTTCCATAATAAACGGATTATTCATTCCACAGGGGGGAAGATGAACATGGAGCCGGCACGACTGAAGCTTGGCAATGCGCTGAAAATCGGCGAAAGGGGTCATTTCCCGAGGCCCGACCTCATTCGGTCGCCGAGCTTTTCCCTGGACGGGGAATGGCTCCTTTGCCCCGACCCCAAGGCCACGGGGCGGCTTAAGGGCTGGCAGAACAGGGATTTCGGCCTGAATGCGCTGCGTGGGAGCGCAAGCGCCCTGGCTGCCGACGCGGCATTCCACCGCGTTAAGGTGCCCTTTCCACTCGATTCCGGCATAAACCAGCGAACGCTGGCCCCAAACGGCCTAGGCCCCGAGGCCATCTCCTCGCAAAGGGCCTTCTGGTATTACCGCTATTTCAGGCGCCCGGCGGAGCTTATGGCCGGAGTCCTCAAGTTCGGTGCGGTCGATTACCGGGCGACCGTCTGGCTGAACGGCCTATTGCTGGGCGAGCACGAGGGCGGATACACGCCCTTCGAGTTCGAGGTCGAAAGATTCGAGGAGGAAAACGTCCTTGCGGTCCTCGTCGAGGACTCCCGCTCCATGGGCCAGGTCCGCGGCAAGCAGACATTTTTAAAGAGGCCTTTCCTGGTGTGGTACCCCGGATGCACCGGCATCTGGCAGACGGTCTGGATAGAGCCGCTGGGCCGGGTGTATTGCCGCGACGTGCGCTTAAGGCGCGACGAGGGCGGAGGGGCCGTCTTTTCCTTCGATGTGCGAGGGGGGCATCCCGGCAATGTAGAGGCGCGCCTGCGCGTCTACGCCTCACAGGTATACGACGCGGGGCGCGGCGTGCTGAAGACCCCGCTGAAGGAGTTCCGGGAATATGTGGCGCTCGACGCCATGGGCCGCGCTCACGTGGAGATCGCGGTTCCGGAAAAACTCTTCAGCAAATGGAGCGTCGAATGGCCAGGCATGCACCCGGTCGAAATTTCTTTACGGCAGGGCAAAAAGGACGTGGACACCATCCATCTCCTGTACGGCAGCCGGAGGATAGGAGTGGAGTCGGGCGTCATCAGGCTAAATAACAAGAGGCTGTACCAGAAGCTCCTGCTCAATCAGGGGTACTACGAAGACGGCCACTACACGCCCGAGAGCCCGGACATGTTCAAAAGGGACATAGAGCTCATGAAGAAGGCGGGCTTCAACGGCTGCCGGATGCACCAGAAGATAGAGCACCCCGCCTTCCTCTACTGGGCCGACCTGCTCGGTTTTCTGGTGTGGGAGGAGATGCCTTCGTATTACAGGCCCTCGTCGGGCAACATGAGAAGGCTGGAGGGCGAGCTTTCCGGGGTAATGAGGCGGGACTCGCTTCATCCCTCCATAATAACCCTGGTGCTGTATAACGAAAGCTGGGGCATATACAATGCCCTCTGGTCCAAAAAGGCCCGTAACGATGTTATCGATCTCTTCGGCCGGTGCAAGAGGGACTATCCGGGCTATCTGATTATCGACAACAGCGGCTTCCACCATATAAAAACCGATATCGCCGATATCCATCATTATATTCCGACGCTTGAGGAAACGGAGGAATTCTACGCTCTCCTTGCAAAGGGCGTACGGGAGGCGCCGCTGTGGCTGAATTTCATACGGATGCTCCTGGGCAGGGAAAACGTACAAACGCCGTTTCTGCGCGGTTACGGGGAGACGCTCAGCCCGCTTATTATAAGCGAATTCGGGGGATACGGTTTTGGATTGTACCGCAACGAGGGGATGCCGCTTGACAAGTTTTTAAAGAAACACATCGAGCTTATCGCACGGTTCCCGGCCATTCAGGGCCTGTGCTATACGCAGTTTGCGGATACCTTCCAGGAGGCGAACGGGCTTTTCACCGGGGACCGGCGCTTAAAGAGCGGTAAGATCCGCGAATACCTGGCGAGGCTGCTTCCCCGTTAGGTTTTACCGGATATTTTGATATTGCGCGGATTGTTCCGGGCCGATATTATAGTGAGATATCTTTCTGGAAAGGATACCGCTGTGCGTAAGCTCCTGTATCGTCGTATGCGCGTGAAAACGATCGCGGCGCTGGCCGTTCTGGCCGGGCTCGTGTCGACGGGCCTCCATAGCGAGGTACTGGCCCGCATGCCCGGGGAGGCGATTTCCCCGTTCTCCCTCGTGGTCCAGATGGACCGCGCCGCCTTTGCCGAGGACGAGCCGGTGGTGCTCAACCTTATAGTAAGGAACACCTCCGACCGGAAGGAACATTTTGTGTCCTATGACGTGTCCTACACCACCTACCAGCCCGTAGTCTACGATACGAGGGGCCGGGAGGCCGCCATCACAGTTCCCTACCGGCTCATGAACAAAAGGGTCGAGGAGGTGGTGCGCGATATCTACCCCCGCGCCGTGGAGCTTTTGCCGAACGAGACGCTTACCCACAGGGTGAACCTTAAAAACCTGTACGAACTGAAGGCCGGAAACGAATACCGGGTGCGGGGCTTTTTCCTTCCGGACATGGGCTCCCCCGTGGCGCTTCCAAGTTTGAACGTGCTTTCGTTCCGGATAGTCCGCACGCCGGGCCTTGTAAAGAAGAGCGGGGTGGTGCGCCAGGAGCGGGGTGTGTCGCCGTCCGAGGTGGTGCTTCTCGCCCTTACGGCCGAAAAAACCGGGGCCTGGGACAGGCTCTACAAGTATATTAAGGCCGAAAGCTATATTGCGGCCTTTCCCGATTATTTGCGTCCCTATAACGCGGCCGACGAGATCGAAAAATTGAAAATACTCGACGATTTCGCTAAATTTTTAGCGCGCCGCAGGGATGACTATATAAAGGATTTTTCGATCGCCGACGAGATATTCCTGCCCGACAGGGACATAGCCTATGTCGATGTGAAAGTGGAAAGATACGGGCCCAGTCTGCCGTTCAGGTACAGGTATCGATACACGCTTGAAAAGACGGGCGGCAACTGGCTCATTATAGATCTCGAAGCGACAGTGGCAAAGGGTGAACGATAATGACCGAGATACTCTCCCAGGATGAAATCGATGCGCTATTGACCGCGATATCCACCGGCGAGGTGGATACGACGGACTACAGCGCGGCGAAGGAGCAGCGGAAGGTCAAGATTTACGATTTCCGCAGGCCGGACAAGTTTTCGAAAGACCAGATACGAACGCTGCAGATGATGCACGAAACCTTCGCGCGCCTCACGACAACCGCGCTCTCGGCCCAGCTTCGCGCGCTGGTGGGCGTGCACGTCGCCTCGGTGGACCAGCTCACCTACGAGGAGTTCATCCGCTCCATACCGAACCCGACGACGCTGGCGGTAATTAACATGGATCCGCTAAAAGGGTCGGCGGTGCTCGAGATAGACCCGTCGATCACCTTTACCATCATCGACAAGCTGTTCGGCGGGATGGGCGAATCGGCCAAGATAAGCCGCGAGCTAACCGACATCGAGCTCTCGGTGATGGAGGGCATCATCGTCCGCATCCTCGGCAACCTCCGGGAGGCCTGGTCCAACGTAATCGATCTCAGGCCCCGCCTGGGCAACATCGAGACGAACCCGCAATTCGCCCAGATAGTGCCGCCCAACGACATGGTCGTGCTCATAACCCTCGAGACGAAGGTGGGCGAGGTGGAGGGAATGACCAACCTGTGTATTCCCTACATTACCATCGAGCCCGTAATCTCAAAGCTTTCGGCGCAGTACTGGTATTCGAGCATACGCAAGGGGGCCACGGACGAAAACATGTCCATCATCCAGGGACGCCTTGAGACCGTCGAGCTCCCCATAGTCGCCGAGATAGGCGAGGTCGAGATTACCATGCAGGAGGTGCTCGATCTCAGGGTGGGCGACGTCGTCAAGCTGACCGATACGAAGATAAGCTCCGACATGGCGCTGCGCATCGGCGGGCGGAAGAAATATAAATGCAGGCCCGGCGTGATCGGAAGCCGTGTGGCGGTGCAGATTGGCGAGAAGATAGAGGAGATCTCCGACGAGATGCTTATAAGCAAGCGCAGCGAGGAGGATCTGTAAGGGGGCCTTAACGGGCTATCTTGTTGAGATAGGGGGCCGGGTCCACGAAGTCGGTCCCTATCTTTATCTGGTAGAAACAAACGGGCCGCGTGGCCTTGCCGGTCCGTCCTACATAGGCGATAACCTCGCCCTTGCCCACCTTCTGGTCTATTCCGGCCGACACCCTCTGGCAGTGAGAATATACGCTTACGAAGCCGTACTTGTGCGATACGGCCACCGACAGCCCCGTTACGGGGTCCCACCAGATGTTCTCGACCTTGCCGGGCGCCGTCGCCCGTATCTCCGCCCCCGGGAAAGAGGCTATGTCGATTCCCTGGTGGTATTCCTTTTTAAAGGTGTAGGGTGATGTGCGGTCTCCGAATCGCGAGACCACATAACCGTCGACCGGCCAGATGGAGGGCGTGTTCTCTATGATCTTGCGCCGCGCCTCGAGGAAGACCTTGATTTTAGCGAGCACCTCCTTCGTGGTGCGTAGCTCGCGCTCCATCTCTTCGATATTGAGCACCTCCACGGTCGGCGTGTCCTTGTCGCCGGGTTCGGCGTCCGCCTGCGGTCCGGGATTGGGATTTCCGCCCTTGGCCCACAGTGAGTCGACGTTGTTGCCGGGAGTGAGCGAGTACAGATAGGTTATCTCCGGCTTGAACTTCTGGAAGATGTCGTACAGGCGGTTTATTTCCTCTTTGTAGCGGGTTATCTGCAGTTTGGAGTACGAGCCGTACATCTTGAGTTTCGATATCTCCTTGATCGTCGAGGTGTGGTTTACGATGACGATGGAGGTCACCACGATAATCGCGACGACCGCCCCGACCATCGAGAAAATGGCGAACAGGGAAAGGTGGAAGTTCGCTATCTTTTTGGCCGAATGCGGGATGAACATGATGGTGACACGCTCCCGTCCCTTTTTGACGAAGAGCTCCCATTTCGCCCTGGCCTTTTCGGCGAATTCGCCGAAACGCTCGCTGAAGAACCCCTTGAGGTCCTCCTGCAGGTCGTTTAGATTGGAATCCCTGAACGGATTTAGGCCCATACTTCTCCCGTGGGTGACAGCGGTAGCCGCGGATTTGGCGTCGATGTTATACTTGTCGGAGTAATGATGTCAAGTTCTTTCCAAAAAAATGGCAAATATGGCCCCTTATGGCCATTATATCGCAATATCAGGCTTTAAACTGCCCGGCTATGGATTTAAGCCGCTCGGACTGGTCCCGGACGGAGTCGGCCGATTCGGTGATGCTAACCGACGACGAGGCGATCTCCTGAATGGATTCGTTAATGCGGGCCACCGCCTTGAGTATCTCGGTACTCGTCAATTTCTGTTCTCCGGTGGCCAGGGCGATCTGGCCCGCCATGCTGTTGATTTCCTGCACCTCATTTTTCACCGTATCGCTGTCCTCTATCTGGTTCTGGGACTTGCCTGCAATCGCCGCGATCAGCCGTACAGCCTCCTCTATGTTGCCTATCATGCCGGTGATGACAGATGCGGTCTGATGTATAAGGGGGGCCCCGGTATCGATGTCGGCGCGGACATCGCGGATAAGGCCCTCGATCTCCTTGGTGTTTCTCGCCGTGGTATCGGCGAGCTTCGAAATTTCCTCGGCAACCACGGCGAAGCCCCTTCCGTATTCGCCGGCGCGCGCGGCTTCGATAGACGCGTTTAGGGACAGAAGGTTTATTTGGTCCGATACATCGTTTATCATGCTTACGATATCCCCGATTTTCCGTGAGCTTTCGGAGATCTTGGTGATGCTCTGTATGGTTTCCTGAAGCATCCTGCCTGATTCGTGCGCCTCGCGGACGGTCGCCTGCCCGCGGTCGGCCACGTTCCGGGAGTTCCGGCCGATGGCGTGCATCTCGACGGAGAGCTGTTCCATCGTCGTGGTCGTATGGGAAACCCTTTCGGCCTGGCTGCCCGCAGCCGTCGCCACGTTTTCTATGGAGGCTATGAGCTCTTCATGCGCGGAGGTGGTTTCTTCTATGGAGGCGGCCTGGTTCTGCGATTCGAGCTCCATTCTGCGGCTCACCTCCGCCAGGGATTCCGCGTCGATGTTCAGCTTGTCGGTCATCTCCTTTATCTGCGCGATGATCCCGCGAAGCGTGGCCCCCATGTTGTTGACGGCTTCGATCAGTTCGTCGAATTCGTTGCGTACGGCCCCGCGGTAGACCGCGCAGGTCCGGCAGTTTTCGAGCTTGCGCGACTGTTCCAGGATCTCTCCGTGTTCGTCGAGGGTGCCCTCTATCCGCCAGCAGGCGCGGTTGCGCGACCCATGGGCCGGGCAGTCTTCCCGGGCGCAATTTTTTTCCTCTACGCATTTAACATAGTGGGGCTGCGGGATGAAGGTGTCGAGATGGCCGTTTGAGATCCTCACCGTGGCGTCGATGATTTTCCTAAGCGGCCGCGCTATGCGCGAGGCGAGGATCCCGCTCGCGATTACGATGAGGACGACCAATCCGGCGAGAAGGGCCGTAATTACGAAGAGCAGGGTGTTCAGCGCGCCGAGGATGTCCCGGTGCTCGGCCGTGGCGGTGATTATCCAATCCCATTTGGGGAAGTATGTGAAGACGGCGATCTTGCGAACGGTTTTCCCGTTTTCATCCCAGTTGTAAGAGAGCGATCCCTCCCTGGCATCCAGTATCTCGCGGATATAATGGCGCCCGGTCGCCGGGTCCCTGCGGTCCCGGATGTTCCGCCCGCGGAGTTCGGGATGGGCGATAAGCTGGCCCTGGGAATTGAGCACGAATATATAGCCGGTCTTTCCGATGTGCGTTTCGGCTATCATGTCGAAAACAGCCGATTTCGGAGCCGGGATGCCGACATAAAGCGCGCCGGCTATCCTGCCGTTCGTGTCGCGTATGGGCTCGTAATGGGTTATGTTCCATCGATCCACGACGATGGCGCGGCCGCGATATGGCTTGCCCTCCAGGATGGTCCGGTATACGAGTGAATCCTTAGGGATATAGGTAAAAATTGCGCGCTCGCCGGTGGAGGAGCGTACATTCGTCGCGATTCGCACAAGCCGCTCGTCGTGGAGCTGGAATATGGTCGCGGTCGCGCCGGGAGTGCCGATTCCCGCGACGATTTCATCGATAAGCCCGTAATTCCGGCCGAGCCGGGTATGGTCCGACACCATGGGGGGGAGCTCGATCGTTTCCTTCTCCTGCGTGTCCTGGTTCAGCACGCTTACCATTTCCTTCCCGCCGGCGAGGCTAACGCGGCTGTAAGGGGCAAAAATCCTCCGTGCCACGTTGAAGGCGCGGTCAATCTCCCTTTCCAGTGGGCCGTCGATCTGCTCGCTCTGCACCTCGCAGATGCGTCGGATGTTATGAACGGAGTTGGACAGGGCGTTTCCCGCCATGTCGAGGAGCGCCCCCCTGGCGATGAAATACAGCAACGAAATGGAAACGAGAAGCGGTACAATCGAGGTGATGAGAATGTAGACGAGCATTCTCTGCCGGATGCCGGAGGCGTAGCGCCTGAAGATGGTAAACATTTTCACCGTCCGAATGATTCAGTTGTCGAGAGTATGGCTCTACTGTACGAATAATTTCCCGCCGTATTGAATCTGTTTATCTTTACGAAGGGCCCCCGGAGAGAAACGCACGGATCTCCTGTCGCGAGGGAAACCGTACGCCTTCCCGGGGCGCGGAGCGACCTTGCGCGACCGTAAAAGTTTATCGCATGAGGACACGTTTTTCGTAATTATTTGGCAACACTTTTTTAAAGGGGTGTGGACCGCCGCGGGTAGCGCCGGATAAAGGCCGGAGGTGTTAAAGCTCAAGGAAATTAAAAAACGCTAATGGAAAAGAACGGCATACCGAAATAGAGATTAAGGGAAAATATGCGAAAAATAACAATAAAAGGATAGATCATTGCGATATTCGGCTATATTTTATAATAATCGCCTATAATAGCCTATAATAAGCCTTATCCGCCTTCAATTACACTATTATCGATTCCGAAGATAGTATCGTACGGGAAGATTGTCCGGTATGAAACGGCAAGGAGGCCGCTTCGACGCACGATGATTCATGGAGGAATCGAATGATTATCAATCACAATCTGTCCGCGATCAATTCTCACAGGGTCTTGAAATTTCAGCACTGGAACGTCGACAAGAACATGGAGTCCCTGTCGTCGGGCATGCGGATAAACCGCGCCGGCGACGACGCCTCGGGTCTCGCCGTATCGGAGAAGATGAGGACCCAGGTGATGGGCCTCAGGCAGGCCGAGCGCAACACCGAGGACGGCATGTCACTCATCCAGACCACCGAAGGATATCTGCAGCAGCTTACCGAGATCATCCAGCGCATGCGCGTGCTGGCCGTTCAGTCGTCCAACGGAATTTATACGCCCGACGACCGTCAACTGATCCAGGTGGAGGTTTCGCAGCTCGTGGACGAGGTCGACCGCATAGCCTCCCAGGCGGAGTTCAACAAGATGAACCTGCTCCAGGGCGATTTTGCCCGGCTAAGCAGGACCATGTCCATGTGGTTCCACATGGGGCCCAATATGCACCAGCGGGAGCGCATCTATATCCAGACCATGACGGCACGAGCGCTGAATCTAAAGGACATGCTGGGCGACCCGCTAACCCTTTCGACGCCGGAGATGGCGAACCGCAACATAGGCGTGTTCGATCAGGCGCTGCACATCATAGCCAAGCAGCGCGCCGACCTTGGGGCGTATTACAACCGCATGGAGCACGCGGCGAAGGGCCTCATGAACGCGTACGAGAACATCCAGGCGTCCGAAAGCCGTATACGCGACGCCGACATGGCCGAGGTTACGGTCGATTTCACAAAGAACCAGATACTGGTTCAAAGCGGCACGGCGATGCTTGCGCACGCCAACGCCAAGCCGCAGGGCGTACTGCAGCTCCTGAGATAGGGGCGGGCCCACCCGCCGCCGGGACGGCCCTGCGGAGGGAAGACGCTCTTTGAAAACTTGAAGGGATTGTCGCTGCAGGCATCCTTTCCTTTGCCGAGGAATGGATGGTTGCAGTGAATAGAAGGTATTCCCTGACTATTTAGTGCAACCCGGACTTAAAGCCCGATAGGGAGATCGGGCCTACACCAAACAAAGGAGTGTGACGTATGATTATCAATCACAACATGAGCGCCATCAACGCGAACAGGGTGCTTAAGTTCAAGCACTGGGACGTGAACAGTTCGATGGAAAAGCTCTCTTCCGGCATGCGCATCAACAGATCCGGCGACGACGCATCGGGCCTTGCGGTTTCCGAAAAGATGAGGACCCAGATCATGGGACTTCGCCAGGCCGAGCGCAACACCGAGGACGGCATGTCCTTCGTGCAGACCACGGAAGGCTACCTGGACCAGACATCTTCGATCCTCCAGAGGATTCGGGTGCTCGCGGTTCAGTCCTCCAACGGCATCTACACCCAGGAGGACAGGCAGCTTATCCAGGTCGAGGTTTCGGCGCTGATCGACGAGATTGACCGTATCGCGTCGCAGGCGGAGTTCAACAAATTCAAGCTCCTCCTGGGAGAGTTCTCGAGGACCAACCCGAAGGCGAGCATGTGGTTCCACATGGGGCCCAACATGCACCAGCGCGAGAGGGTCTATATAGGGACCATGACGTCGATGGGGCTCAACCTCAAGGAAAAGACCGGCAAGTTCCTCGCGAACCTCAGCACGGCCGACAACTCGAACCGCACAATCGGGATCGTGGACGACGCGCTGCAGAAGATCGCGAAGCAGAGAGCGGACCTTGGCGCTTACTACAACAGGATGGAGTACGCCTCGAAGGGTCTCATGAATGCCTATGAGAACATCCAGGCGTCCGAAAGCCGCATACGCGACGCGGACATGGCGGAAACTCTGGTGAACTTCACGAAGGACCAGATTCTGGTTCAGAGTGGTACTGCGATGCTGGCCCAGGCCAACATGAAAACGAGGACGGTCCTCCAGCTTCTCGGGGGCTGATACAGAGAGATGGACGAAACGATAGGGAATACCGCAACCGCAAAAACCCGCTCGAAAGAGCGGGTTTTTTATTGGCGCCCGTAAGCGCGCAAATGCTTGCGCGCTTACGGGCTTTGGAATCCTCCCGCCTCCGGCGGCCGGCTAAAGACGCGACGTCATGTCGCAATGCCGGCATTAGCACATCGTGTACGTCACACACCTTTGATAAAGGAGGCTCCTGGGATGGGCTTCCGGTTTTCGGCCGGGAGCTTTTCGAACTCACCCCCCAGCCCCCTCTCTTTAAACGAAAGAGAGGGGGTATCGCGTCATGATCCATAAGGCGCTGCAGGACCACTTCCGGAATCGATTCCAGAAGGAACCGGCCATCGCGGGCCAGTTGTCGAATATCTCCAGAAAGCCTGATGTCTGAACTCCCCCTTCTCTTCCCCGAAGAGAAGGGGGCCGGGGGGATGAGTTGGTTGGGCTTCCGTACTATTGGATTAAGTACCTTGTAAGGCACTTTGAATGGAGGCTCCCCGTTATTAAAGGTGGGCTGCCAGCGGCTGAGAGGATTTAAAAACCCCCGCCATGGGCGGGGGCTGGACGTGGCAGATGAAGCGTGAGTCTTAATAATCGGACGCGGCCGTGCGAAAGCCCACGCCTACGTAAAAGGCGAGATCGTAGCTGGAGTTGAGTTTATCCTCGCCGGAGAATCCTTTAACTTTTGTAAACTGATTCTTCGTGAGATTGTATCCGAAGCGGCCTTCCAGGTCGAGGAAAACGCCCTCGCCGATCGGCATATAATAGCCCATGATGCCGTTTATCCAGAGGTCGAATTTCTTTTGCCACTCAGCACCTCCGCTGCCCCTCATCTCTTCGGTAGCTATGAGATACTTACCAGAAAGCCCGGCGCCTACATAGAGCCCGCCCAATGCGGCATATTTAGCGGAGATCATGGGCTGGATAAACTGGTTGATGTGACCCAATTCACCATCCCATTCAGTCTTCAGCCTCTGATATTCCAGGCCGAATCCAAGCAGAAAGCCGTCAAAATTCAGGTTGTATTCCCCCTGGATGGCTAAGCCTCTGGACTCGAGATCTTCAGAATGATCCTTGTAATTCGTGTTTGAAAGCGGGATATACCCAAGCTTCAAAAATACTATGTCCGTCGTAAGAGTCTGGGCCTGTGCGCCGAAAGAAAATGCGAATACAAAGGCAAACACAGCTAGTACCGCGAAAAGCTTTCTCATGGAATGTCCTCCATAGGTGATGATATTGATGATAGATGGTGATTCTAAAAAAGGGGCGCCGGTCAAGCGTGTAGCCATGGTATTTTTAAAGGCGGTTAAGCCGCTTTCCGTCGGTCCCTATTCAATCTAACGGTAATATATGCAAAAATGGTCGTCCCGTCAAGTCTTTTTACCGTGCCGCCCGTATTGCGATGTACGCCGGAGGTTTCGGCCGGTAGAATTTTCAGGCAAGCGCGTCGAAGAAGGTGCCGGGCTGATAGGACATGTAGCGGTTGGAGAAAACCCTGCCGTTAGCCGAATATTCCGGCGCCGGCGAGTTGAAGAGCTCGCCGAGCAGTCGGTCCCGCTCCTCCGGCGAGGGCGTTATATACGCGGCCTGCGACTCGGTCTGCCGCATGATGCCGTGTATGGGCGTTATCCTGCCGGCGTTGTACGCGGGCCACAGAAAGGCCTTCTCCGATACTATTCGGGTGGGCTGATAGGTGGAGAGCTGGACCTCCGCTATGCCTGTCGAGATCTTCATGGAGCCATTATCGGCATTTGAGCGGAGGATCTTTAGAGCGGAAACCGGACTGCGGCGGCTTATCTATCCGGACGCTTTCCGCCAAGCGCGCGCCGTACCATGTCGTACTCGCCCCTCGCGTTCCAGAAGGTGTAGCCGCTCACCCCGCTGTTACGGACGCCGTCCGTCTGGGCGCGTATGTACCCGGGCCCCCAGGTGGGGGAGAGCATTTTAAAGGCCTGCAGATAGGGCCGGATAGGCGCGCCTCCTCCTGTAATTATCCGGCCGCGGATACCGCTGTCCAATACGATCCGATACGGGTGCCCATCGCCCGGAAAGCGTCTGTAATAGCGGCCGCCGAAGTGCGACGGGTACACCATTGGGCAAACAGCGTCGACTATCGAGGCGATCACCTCGGCGTCCTGGCCTATCCAGTTGCCGAAACGGTACATGGCGTTGAAGCCGTAAATGTCCGCCGAGATGGGAACTGGAATTGAGCGTTTCGCCCGCTCTAAAAAATCGCCTATCACCTCGGACTTAAAGGCGTCGTTTTGGCGACGGTGCCGGTAGCGGCACAGGTGGGTGGGCCCGTCGGACGGAAATCGTATGTAGTCGAACTGTATCTCGTCGAAGCCAAGCTTTGCCAGCTCGCGCGCGATCCCTATATTGTAGTCCTGCACAATGCGCGAATGTGGATCGACCCAGTATTCGCCCTCGGCGCCGCGCCAGGGGGCGTCTGTGCGCGCGTTCCATATGGCGTGCCGGTGGCCGTCGTAATTGAAAAGCTTTGGGTCCTTGAACACCACAACGCGAGCGATCGAATAAATTCCCTCACGGCGGAGCCTCGAAAGCAGGGCGACGACGTCGAGCGGCCTTCGGGCGGCGCCGGCGCGAAGCGCTGTCTCGTTTCCGGTCGGGAAGTACAGGTTTCCCACGTCGTCCTTCATGTCGATGACCATGGCGTTGAGGCCGCAGTCCTTTATCTCGGACACGAGCCCGGCGAGGTTTCGCCGGACGGCAGGCACGCTTGCGTAGAGGGCCCGCCTGTTCGCGGCGGCTTCGAGAGGGGCTTTTTCCCTCCGGGCCGCCGGTATGCCTAAGCGGTAGAAGAGCGGGGGATGGGTCCCGTTCGCCTCCAACACGAGGAAGGCGAGCGGCGCCTCCCCGCGCGGGGCGCGCCGCTTGATCTCATCGATCGAAAGGGAGCTCCATGCGCCGGTGCGTGAGTTGAAGCGCCACGCCCCGCCGTCGGCGCATATATAGACGGAATCGCCCGTCACCGAAAGGGTGTCGACGAGTCGAAACGCCCTCCCCTCCGGCGGCGACATGGCCTTCCACGAGCGGCCTCCGTCGCGTGAGGCGAACAGGCCGCCGCCGAAATTCATCGCCGCGTACATAAGGGCGGGGCTGGACGGGTCCGCGGCGATGGCGCCCACCTCCTCGCGAAAGGCAATGTCTTTGGAGTAGGGCTCGGAGGGCAGGTCCGTCGACGAGGCGACAAGGCCGCGCTCCGTCAGCCTGTAAATTCCGTGGAAGGAGGTCCCGACGTACAGCGCGCCTTGGGGGCCGAAGGCGAGCGCGGTGATGTAGTGATTGTGCTCGAGCGAGCCCATGGGCGCCCTGTTCCAGCTCCTTCCCCCATCGCGTGAGGTGTAAAGGGCGTGTTTTGTCGCGAGCGCAAGGGCGCCCGGCCTGAGGGAGTCAGCGGCGAAGGCGGTGATCTTTCGGTACCGCCCGGGATGCAGCTCCGAGCGCATTAGGAACATGTCGAGGTTAAGCGCCTTCCATCGTGAGGCTCCGTTAGAGAGAGTATAGAGTCCATTTTGGAGGGTGGTGATGTACAGCTCGCCGGAGGGGCCGGCGTGCATGGAAAGGGGAAACAGGCCCTCCGGAAGGCCTTCGCTCTCCCGGGACCAGCTCTTTCCATTGTCGGTGGAGGCGAGCACCCCGCTTTTTTCCGACAGGACAAAGACCCTGGACCCGGCGGCAAATGCCGGCGCGGCGAAACAGAATATGGATAAAAGGGCCGGGAGCGTTCTAAAAACGCTCATCGAACATTTCCCGGTTGAGGATGACGTAGGTGTAACCCTGCTCCGTGAGGAAGAGCTGGCGGTTGTGCGCGAACTTTTCCTCGACGCTGTTGGAGGTGATGATTGTGTAGAAGTAGGCGCGGTTCTCGCCCTTTTTTGGCCTGAGTATCCGGCCTAAGCGCTGCGCCTCCTCCTGGCGGGAGCCGAAGGTCCCGGAGACCTGTATGGCGACGTTCGCGTCGGGAAGGTCTATCGAGAAATTGGCGACCTTGGATACTATTAGCACCTTGATGGTCCCCTTTTTAAAATCGGCGTACAGCTTTTCGCGCTCGGTGATGGGAGTCGCCCCGGTTATGAGCGGGAAACCGAAGCGGCGCCTCAGCTCCTCGAGCTGTGCTATGTACTGGCCGATAATGAGGATGCTCGCTCCGTTGTGGTGCTCGAGCAGGGTGGCCGCAATCTCCATCTTGTCCTCGTTTTCGGAGGATATGCGGAATTTCTCTCGGTCCTTCGCAATGGAATACTGGTACCGCAGGTGCTCCGGGAGCTCTATGCGCACTTCGGTGCAGACGGCCTCCGCGATCCAGTTGGATTTTTCCAGGATCTTCCAGGGGATGTCGTATTTTTTCGGGCCGATGAGACTGAACACGTCGGCCTCCATCCCGTCCTCGCGGATCAGCGTGGCCGTGAGTCCGAGCCTGCGCTTGGACTGGATCTCGGATGTCATGCGAAATACCGGCGCCGGGAGCAGGTGCACCTCGTCGTATATTATAAGCCCCCAGTTTTTCGAGCGGAACAGGTCGAAGTGCAGAAAGTCCTGGTTTTTCTTCCTGCGATATGTGAGAATGTTGTAGGTGGCCACCGTGACGGGCATCACCTCCTTCTTTTCGCCGGAGAATTCGCCTATCATGCCGGGGGGGATGTCGGTCTTGTCCAATAGTTCCTCGCGCCACTGGCGGATGGCCACGGTGTTCGTCACCAGGATGAGCGTTTCGGTTTGGAGCAGGGCCATCGCCCCGATCCCCACCATGGTCTTCCCCGCGCCGCACGGCAGCACCACCACCCCGCTTCCTCCCTCGGGGCCGCCTCCGCGGTAGTAGGCGTTGACGGCGCTTCGCTGATAGTCGCGGATGACGAACGGATTTCCCGATAGGGCCGTAGAGCGAAGATTGAAAACGAGCGGGTCGCCGTCCTCGTATCCGGCCGTGTCCTCGACGGGAAAGCCAAGCTTGATCAGCGCCTGCTTGATGTGCCCTCGCAGGTCGGCCTTGATTTCGACGGTATGTTCGTCGACCGGAGCGGTTATGAACGACTGGATCTTGCGGTCGCGCACGATCTCGTTTAATAGCAGGGCGTCCGAGGAAACGAGCAGCATCCGGCCTTCCCGTCGGACCAGCCGGATCAGGCCGTATCTGCGCATCTGCTCGGCCACAGTGGTAAGGACGATCTCGGGGATGTCGTAGCGGGAATATTGTTCGAGGGCCCCGACGATGGACTCAGTGTTCAGGCCGGACGAGGCCGCGTTCCACAGGGAAAGCGGCGTTACCCGATATGTGTGGATGTGCTCGGGACTTTTTTCGAGTTCGGCGAAGGGCGATATGGCATCGCGCGCGTTCTCGAATTCGGGATTGTCCACTTCGAGAAGGATGGTGTTGTCGCTTTGAACGATGACGGGCCTGTTTATGGTCATTGTCGTGTCGCGGAGAGCCTCTCCAGTAGCTTGAGTTCACGGCGCAGCATGCGCTTTACGCCGGGCGCGAATATAAGCGCTAAAAGAAATCCGAGCGGCCCGAGGGGCGGCCTTACAACCGCCTCCGCGTCGAGCCGGGTTATTCCTCCGATCTCACTGAACGAATACGTCCATCGGTATTCCGCCATGGGCCCCCTGATCTGCTTAAGCTCGGCGGAGGCGCCGGGGATGGTGCTGTATGTTAGTCGCGCGGCCGGCCTTAGAAAAAAGGGCAGCCGAAGCCGCGCGTCGACTATCTCAAGGCCCGCCTCGCTCCTCGCTATTCTGGCAAGCCGAAGCTCTTTCTTTATTTCCGAAAGCGCAAAGACGCTCTCGAAACGCCTGAAGGTTTCAGCGGGCGAGCCGCTCAAGGTTGTCCGCAGTCGTACGGTCGTCATCCCTTTCCACCAAAGGGGGGATTGTCGGCATATAGGCCCTTTTTGTCAAACAGTTTAACCCGGCCCTCCAGCCCGCCGGGTGTGGGCTCTCGCCCCGACGGGGCCGGAAACGACCGCCCGGGGACGCCGCCGGGGGCCGATTCGGTCCGATTTATTACTTGCACGAAAAGGAGATATTTATAATAATATAACCATAATTGTGGCATGATGTTCAATGTTTTGATGCGAACTCACGGGGGTTGCCATGATGAAGACGGCCTTTCTGTACGACGATGTTTTTCTCGAGCATGATACCGGAGAGGGGCATCCGGAACGCGCGGAGAGGCTGCGCACCATGCTGCAAAGGCTCGAGTCCGGCGGATACCTGGAAAAGCTCATACGCGTGCCCGTTCGGGAGGCCGAAGAGCGCCACCTCGAACTGATACACAGCAGGGACTATGTGGAGCGGGTCAGGCGCGGGGTCGAGTCGGGGGACGAATACTTCGACTCGGTCGACAATACCGTGTGCGCACGTACGTATCACGTGGCGCTTTCGGCGGTGGGGGGCTGCCTCAACATGTGCGACGAGGTGATGAGCGGCAGGGCGACGAACGGCTTCTGCGCGGTGCGGCCCCCGGGTCACCACGCCGAAAACCGCAAGGCGGGAGGCTTCTGCTTCTTCAACAATGTCGCGATAGCCGCGCGCTATATCCAGACGGAACACGGTATGGCGCGTATCGCGATAGTGGATTGGGACGTTCATCACGGCAACGGGACCCAGGACGCTTTTCAGGACGACCCTTCGGTATATTACATCAGCCTCCACCAGTACCCCTACTATCCTGGGACCGGGGCCGAAAGCGATATCGGATTCGGCCAGGGGATGGGCTATACCCTCAATATCCCGGTAAAAGCCGGAAGCGGCAACAGCCATTATCTGCAGGCCTTCAACGAGATGGTCATACCCGAGCTCGAGCGCTTCAGGCCCGAGGTCGTGCTCATCTCCGCCGGGTTCGACGCGCATCGCGATGACCCGCTCTCATCCATCAATCTGACCGGCGATATGTATTATCGCTTTACGAGGATGCTTAAGGGCGTGGCGGAGCGCCATTCGCAGGACCGGCTTATCGCCTTCCTGGAGGGGGGATACAACGTCGAGGTTTGCGCCGAGGGGGCCGAACAGGTTATACGGGCGCTCCTCGAGGATTGAGAAGGACGGCGCTTAGGGCTTTTCTCCGGGGGAGTCGAAGCGATAGACGAGGGCCGAATCGGTCATTACGGCCTTTCCGGAAAAGTCGGATTTAAGCGGGCGCGATATCTCCAGCACATGGGACAGTACGCTTCCGGCCTCCTTGCCGGTAAGCCGTGCCGGCTGAAACGGATGCGAGGCCGTATTGCCGCTGATCGCGAATACGCGCAGCGAAACGAGCCCGCGATCGACAAAATCGAGCGCTACGACGATGTTGTCGCGTATGTCCTCGTTTATCGATCCGAATAGAAAATTGCCGATCGAATAGACTATGGGCTTGCCGCGGTAAACCTCCACCCCCTGGTATACGTGTGAGTGGTGCCCGATGACGGCGTCGGCCCCGGCGTCGATCAGGGTGCGCCCTAGCTCGATCTGGCCGTCCGACGGGTAGTTGGTGTATTCGTCGCCCCAGTGGATGTTGACCACGGTGAAATCGGTAAATCCGCGGAAACGCTCGATCGAGCGGCGAATGGAGTCCAAAGAACCGCGCGCTATGCCGGGTGAGTTAGGCGCGGCATAGGCATCGTGGTAACCCAGGTTGGTGAACGAGAACACGGCGACCGAAATCCCCCCGCGCTTCACGAGAACGGGCAGGGACGCGGTTTCGGCGTCTATGCCCGCGCCGGCCGTGTGGATGCCGGCGGAATTGAGGTTGGAGATGGTTCCGAGCAGGGCGATATTTCCGTAATCGGACATGTGGTTGTTGGCGAGCATCGCCCCGTCGAAGCCGCCGTCGGACAGAACTCGAATCATGGACGACGGTACGTTGAAGACATATTTCTTGTCGACGTGCGGCTCGCCCTCGTCGGATATGGTGCACTCCAGGTTGAAAAAACGGTAATCGAATCCGGACAGAAAGCCGCGTATGCGCCGCAGCGGGAAGCCGTATCCCTCCCTCTCGACGATTTCGCGGATACCCCAGTCCAGCATCACGTCGCCGCAGAAAAGGAGCGAGATGCCGCCGGGCGGTTGCTCTCCGCGCAGGGAGACGGCCGGAGCTATCAGCAGTAATGACAGGACAAGGGCCGGCTTTTTCATGTGATGGGAAACCCCCTGTTTGAGGTGCGCCTTTCGCGTTTGGGCGATGCTATCCGGCGCGGCTGGGCCATGTCAAGTGAATTCGACCGGCCTGCCCGGGCCGCGAAAGCGCTTGACCCGCGCGGCGACCGGGTATATGCGTGGGGAATGCGATTCAATACAATACTCGCCCTGATTGTACTTGTCGCCGCCTCGTGCGCACGGCAGCCCGGCCATCCGTGCGGTGATGGGCCTGCCGCCGCGCTCGTCCGGGTTATAGATATCGCGAATCGCGGCGGGGAGGAAGATCTTGCCCGGCTTGTGGCCTATACGCTGGTGGCGGATTTCGACGAGAACCTGCGGGCCGCCGGTACGGACGACTGGAGCCCGGCCGGAAAGCGGGATTTCTGGAAGAAGCTGACCCGCAACAGGACGGTAGGAAGGGTGCTTCCGAGGGATGAAAGGATAAGCGGGGAATACGCCTTCGTGCGATGCGATATCGTCTACCTCGACGGATCACGGGAGGAGCTTGGGGCCGAACTGAAATTGAGCTCCGGCGCATGGATAGTCATGGTCTATCCGACGATGCTGCGCCGCTGACGGCCATCCAGGGGCGCTCTCCGCTCAGAAGCTTCCCGACGCGGAGAACTCCATCCGCCTGTGCGCGCAGCCCCCGCTCGACCATTGCCTGAAAAAACGCCCGGCCAGGTGGAGGCCCTTCCTCCGGGCAACGAGCCGGGCGACCAGCACGTTCGATGGGCGGTCGAGAAATAGTCCCGGAATGCTCGAATTCGACATTGGAGACATGACGCTGTAAATGCGCTCGCCTCCATCGATATTTACGCGGGCGTACTGCAGCGAAAGCTCAGCAGAGGCGCCGGCCCTAACGATCAGCCCTGATCTCGTCAACAGGGCCTGTCCGCCCGGAAAGCTTCTCTGTCCGGCGACCGAGGCCTCACCGTCCAGAAACTCGAAGATGCGCGCGCGCATGGAAAGCTCCGCCTGGTCCGCGCGGCTCGAGACGCCCCGGCCGGTCTTTTCGTATCTACGAAACCGTAGTTTGGCCAATTTTATAAGACCGCCGGAATACCGGATATAATACCTCTCGCGCGTGGTATAGACCCGCTCCCGGTCGACACTCGCCGGCAGAAGTTTTTCCTGCGCGGAGAAGTTGGCCCCGGCCGCTATTCCCCTCATCGGGCGCACCTCGGTTTCGAGGAAGCTCGCCATCTCCGGATGGCTCTCCCCTATGGTGGACTGGTAGGGCGCGTAAAATCCCGTGGACGAGCGTTTGAACGCGGCGGATAGCGACAGCACCGGATGCGAAAACCTGGCCCCGCCGAGAACCCCCTCGCCCGCGGCGCGGTAATCATCCCCGCCCTCGCGCGACTTTCCGGTCGAGCTCCGGGCGTAATCGACGAATATGTCGATCCGTTCGTCGCGATATCGAAGCACGGCGCCGGCCCCAATGGAGTCGCGAATCGCCATATCGCTCCCATCGAGCTTCTCCCTGCCCCATTCGATGCTTTTACCGTCCGCGGAGGCCAGGTCAGCGTATACGAAGTACGGCTCGACTAAAAAGAGGCCCCGGGCCACAAGGGAGATCATCATCCCGACGGTGCGGACATCCGCCGGCTCGCTGTGGGCGGAATCGCGTTCGATCGAGCCCAGAACGGTGGAAAGGGAGGAACGGGTCCCGGACGAAAAATAATCCTCCTCCCTGATGTACCTGCGTGCGACCGAATAGAAGGAGTGAAGGGTTAGGTTAAGCGATTCGAAGCCGGCCCCGTACGACGCCGCCACGCCGTTGAAGGCAAAGGCGGGGTTGCCGCTTTTTACCGGAGAGAAGATGGCCCGGTCGTCGCTCATGGGACGCGACGAAAAAATGTCGGGCGTATAGACCTGGGGTTTCCCCAAGACAAGGCCGCTCCCGAATCCCGCCGAAAAATTGCCCGCCAGAAGGTAGAGCCCGGGGCAGGCATCCGCCAGGACCAGGCTCCATGTGTGGCTTTCTCTTTCGTCGGCATTGCGCACCAGTGTGAGATTCAGGGAGCTTTTCTCGCTTAGAAGCAGGCTCGAAGCGAGGCGGTAGAATCGTCCGACCGAGCTTTCGTAGTCGCGCGCGTCCTCGCGATACTCGCCTCTTAAATACAGCCCGGGACCTTCGCCGGCGGGGGGCGTCTGGCCGAGTCCGAGCGCCAAGAGCAGGGCTATTCGGAACATGCGGCGATAATCGACTTTTTGAGGTGTTCTGGGATGTCCTTTTTGGAGGATACTTCCCTTATCAGCTCCTCCCGCCCAAGCTCTCTTGCCCTGTCGGCGATTTTAAGGGCCATGGAGGCGGGCACGCCGCGCCGGAGCAATCTGGAAAAGAGCTCCTTTCTCTTTTCCTGCGAGGCGAACGGCCTGGAGGTGGAAGCGGCGCGCCCGGCGGGACGGTCCCGCTGTCCGCGCCCGGCAAGGGCCGGATCCCCGGCCAGACCCTCTATGTAGTCCATGAGTTCAGTTATCTCGCGCTCCTCCATACCGATCTGACGCAGGGCGTGATGCGAAACCGGGCCTATCATCTCCCTGTACCGGATGATCCTCCCCGGAATATCCTCCCCAAGCACCGGTATCTCCTCCAGCTCCTCGATTCCGCAGGAGTTGATGTCGATCCTGCGCACCGGAGGGCGGACGACCCGCCTCGAACGGAGGGTCTCGTAACGGATCTCCTCCAATGTCACCGGCGATGAAATGGCGGTCAGCGATACCATGTGTGTCGGCCCCAGATAGGCGTGCTGGCGGATGCCGTAGGAGAGTACGACACGCCCCAGGGAAAAGACGAGGGCTCCGGCGAAGCTGGAGGTCTCGCGGGCGTAGCCTGCCCTTAGCCCGAGGCGGGGAAGCGGGTTTGCCGAGATAACGAGGCTGTTGATCGGGCCGTAGTGCTCACGCGTGAGGTTCCACGCAAGCGAAAGCCCCCTTGCCGGCGACAAGGAAAGGCCCGTGCTCCAGACCGGCATTGCCAGGTCATGGTTTTTTTCGTACGCCGCGCGCATGTTCTCATAGATAAAACCGGCCCTCAGCCAGTCGAAGGGCATGGCGATTACGGCCGCGCCGCAGTCCACAAACGAACGCCGCATGGAATAGTCGTCCGCAGCAATATGGAGCTCGTGCCTGTAGGCCGTAAGCCCCGCCGCCAGACGCGGGTGGAACAGCCGTCCCGCCCCTATGGCGACGCTCCGCTCGCCGTACTCGTCGATCCCATAGAATGAGTAGGCGGCCTGTACGCCGGTTCCGCCCTTTGAGTACCCGGCGCGCCCCGAAGCGGAGTCAAGCCCCTTAATAGAGTAGGGCTGCGCGTATTCGGCGCCGAAATAATACATGTCGTACAAAGCGAATCCGGCGGGATTGCCGGTGATGGTTCCGGGTCCGGTTTCAACCACCGCGCGGACGAATGGAAACAGGGCCGCAGGCGTGTTTTCCCGGTATTCGAACGCCGAGGGCATATGGGCCGAAACCAGAAAAATGATAAAAAGGGAGCTCATCGGCCGTTGACCGGTATGATGAAGATGCGTTCCGAGTCGGTCCGTTTGAGGGAGGGCGCGGTCGCCTCGATCAGGCCTATGTGCAGCCCCATGGGGGCCCGCCGCCCTCGGCCGCGCCCGTCCCAGGCAATGGAAAAAGGCCCCGGATATATATCGCGATACAGGGGCGATTCGTAGACGAGCCTGCCGAGCGGAGAGAACACCCTGAAGCGCAGGTTGCAGGGCTCGTATACGAATACATCTATGCAGGGCCGTGGCTCGGCGCCAGTTCGCACAACCGAGGTCTTTTTAAGCGTGCGGAAAAGTCGCCTGCCTCCGGTAAAATCACCCGAGAAGACGTTCTCCCGCCCCGGGGTTTGCACCGATGTAACGAAAAAGTCCTCCAGGCCGTTGCTGTCCCCGGTCCCCTTGCGGGCGATCGACTGATGCGCCGCAATCCCTCCGGGGCCTATGTCGATCATGCAGGCCTGGCCCTCGTCCCCCGCCACGGCGCGCCACTGACCGGCGAGGATGGCGCTTCTGGTGTACGAGCCTATGGACGAGTTCAGCGTGCCGTCGCGGTTGGAGTAGGCTATGAAATCAATCATCCCCCCGTTTGCGGGTTCGTCGTCGGTGTCGATAGCGACAACGCAGTCGGTGTTCCAGAGGCTGCTGACGTAATTGTTGCAATAGACGTCGCGGATCCCGTTCCCGTTGGTGTCACCGGTGGCGTCGGTCTCGTCCGCCATTCCGGGCCGCGTGAGATGCACCACCGCGAAGCGATCGTCGTAGCGGGTTTCGGGTCGATCCACCGACCAGAGCGTAATCGGCTCCGTGCCGAGGCATTCGTTCGCGCCGTAATACATGGTGACGAAGAGCGGGGCGATGTCGATGTATGTCTCCTCCTCGTCCACGTAGAGGAGCTCGACCCAGTCGCTACCCGCCACATTGCAGGCGACCTCGTTTATGAGAAGGGCGCCCGCACGTAGCCCGCCCGGACAAAGGGCGAGCAACGCAAAGAGCGCCATGGAATGCCGTATCATGTTCGAACCTCCCCTGATGAGAAACGCTTGGGGATGGCGGAGTGTTAAAACTTTTTCGGGGGAATCGTTTTTTTTCCGCGTTCGGGGGGCGGACGATAATTTTCTTGACCACGGGGAAGGAATGCTGTAATGGCTGAGGTATGAGGAACCTGGGGAATGTATATCCGGCCCCCCGGCCGCCGCTTGGCAAATTCATTCCCGTTCTTTTTCTATTCGCCGGCGGGTATTACTCCCTCCATCACGCTAATTTCAGTTTCATCTATCAGTATGCCCTGTTTATGGTGCTCCTAACGCTCGTAACGCTTTTTTTTGATAAAAACCTTCTGGCATCGGCCCGCCTGTTCGTCATTCCAGCGAAAAGACGGGAGATGGGAGTCCTTGCGGGCTTTTTCGCGGCGCTGGTCGCGGCGCTCTTCCTGCTTGCCCGCGTAAAGAAGGGTGCGCTTCTTTACGGCTTTTATCGAGCCTCGACGCCGCTTTCGGGCGGGGAGCCTATTGTGGTCCTGCTCCTTATCGTGATACCCTTCGAGGAGGTGTTTTTTCGGGGATTTTTACAGTACCACCTGGCGCACTTGATGGGGAGGACCATGGGTTTCGTCTGCGCTTCGCTGATATTCGCGCTTTTTTTTGGAATGGCGGGAGGCTGGTGGACCTTCGCCGTCTTTTTTATTGCTGGGTTGTATTTTGGATATGTCTACCTGCGCACCGCGTCGGTGGTTCTGGCGGCGGTCTTGCGCAGTGTGCTGGTGGCCCTGGCGGGGCTGCTCACTTTTTAAGCCGTTCCCGCCACACCTCCTCCCAGCTTCCCGACTCCAGCGTGGCTACCCTGCCGAGCGCCCTCCTGGACACGGCTGAATAGATTATCGCGGCCGTCGATATAATCAATCCCGCTATAATGATGATTTTCATCTGAATCTCCTTGGCCTTTCGATCGGTCCCGGCGGCGGCCCCGCTCATGTGGGCCTCTTTGCGAGGAATGAGACCATAGGAAGGAGATGATAAAGGTGTCAAGCGTTTTGAGCCCCTGGGAATTCCTCCTGCTCACTCATCCCTGTATCGGCCCACCTGTAATGCCTCGACGGGACAAGCCCGCCCGTCGTTTTTTTACCTAAAAAAACGACGGGCTCCTGCTATTATTGGCGTCGGGAGCTGAAAAACTGTCGACATACCGCGCATTGTTTTTTCCAATTACTTGGAAGTGTGCCATCCGCTTATGTATTAAGCGCGGAAAGGGCGACGGCATGGGAAACAAGAAAAAAGAAACGATGAGCCTCCATACCCTGGGAGAAATCGTCCTTTCATGCCTGGAGAGGACAGACGGCGGTTCCCCCAGATTGGCGCTGGAAGAGGTCGCGTCACGCGTTCTCGACGCTATCGGACCGCGGCCTGACGGCGAGATACTCCAAACCCCCGACCCCGTATCCTCGGCCTTTGTCGAGCTTCTGGATCAGATCGTCTTCGAGATGGATGAAAACGGAGAGGCCAGGGGCGGAAAGGTGGAGGAGTATATTCTCGACGATCTATACAAAAGGCTGAAGATTTTCCTGTCCCTGTGCGAGGGTCTGGACTCATACCGGAAGAAGCTCAATTTCCGCGTAATCACGGCCGACGACGCGCTCATCATAAGCCATTATTCCCTGACCGACCTCGTCGCCACGCTCATGTCGGAGTTTTTCGAGGAGCCCCATCTGCGCTTCCCCATCCTGCACGCCATGGTGTCGTTCGAATCCGAGGACCTGGTCGGATTTCTGTACGAGATAGCGAGGGGAAAATACGATACCGATCTGCGCGTGCTCGCGCTCATCGGCCTTCACATGAACGATTACGGCCGTATCAACGGCTGGAGCATGCTGGGCGAATCCGATGAACAGGATTTCGCTTCGCTCATAAGGCACGTAAAGGGCCTTCCCGATGCGGGTCCGGCGACCGGCTGCGTGCTGCTGTTTCGGGCCCTCGAGATCGAGTTTGCGGCGAGGCGTATGGAGGGGCCCGATGACTGCGGAGCGCTCCTGGCCTCACTGAGGGAGCTCCTTCGGCACGACCTCGACGGCGTATCGATGAAATCGCGGATATTCGAATCGCTCTCCCGCGTGCTCGATCTATTGAGGCGCGATGCCCTGCGGCGCCATCTCGGAGGCGAGGAGAGTTTTCGCGATTTCATCAGACTGCTCGACCGCATACCTGCCGGGCTGTTCGAGCGGGCATCGCGCCTGGTGGAGTATCTGGGCGAGGACATCGTGACGGCGATGGAGCGCATGGCCGGAGGGGACTGGGCGCGCTCCGACGGGTCCGACTCGTCCCTGTCGGCTTACCTGATGTCTACGGGGTACGATCCGCCTCTCCTTTAAGCGGGCGGCCTTTAAATATGCTTTACAAACACGGCCGAACCGGGATTCTGAATCACGGCGCCGGCTTTCCGGTTTTTCTGGCGGGGGATTCGGCGCCGTGGCGGAAAAACAATCGAAATACAGCCGTTCAGCATTCAACAATTGAGAGGTGAGTATGAGAGAAGTGGTCATCGTATCGGCGGTGCGCACCCCTGTGGGGACATTCGCCGGTTCGCTTAAGGACGTGCCGGCGGTTCAGCTCGGCGTTGTAGTGGTCAAAGAGGCCATAAAGCGCGCCGGCATCGGGGTGTCACAGGTGGAGAACGTGATTCTCGGAAACGTTCTCCAGGCCGGGCTGGGCCAGAACACGGCGCGCCAGGTCCTCATCCATGCGGGCATTCCCCAGGAGGTCCCGGCGATGACGGTCAACAAGGTCTGCGCCTCGGGGCTTCGTTCGGTTTCCCTTGCAGCGCAGATGATAAAAGCGGGTGACGCGGACATAATCGTGGCCGGTGGAATAGAGAACATGAGCGCGGCGCCGTATGCGTTGCCTGGCGCCCGCTGGGGCTACCGCATGGGCGATTCGAATCTTACAGACACCATGATAAAGGACGGACTTTGGGACGCCTTTAACCAGTACCATATGGGCATAACCGCCGAGAACGTGGCGGAGAGATGGAAGCTTTCCCGGGAGGAGCTCGACGCGTTCGCCCTCGAAAGCCAGCGCAAGGCGGAAGACGCCATCAAGTCCGGAAGCTTCAAGGACGAGATTGTGCCGGTGGAAATTTCAGGCAAAAAGGGGGTGACCATATTCGACACCGACGAGCATCCCCGTTTTGGCGCAACCCTCGAGGCGCTCTCGAGGCTGAAGCCCGCATTTAAAAAGGACGGCGTAGTTACCGCCGGCAACGCCTCGGGAATCAACGACGGGGCGGCGGCCCTTGTCGTCATGTCACTGGGAAAAGCGAACTCGCTCGGGCTGAAGCCGCTGGCCAGGGTCGTATCCTATGCGTCCGCGGGTGTCGAGCCGGCGATAATGGGGACCGGACCGATTCCCGCCAGCCGAAAGGCGCTGGAAAAGGCCGGCTGGAAGGCAGCGGACCTCGATCTGATCGAGGCCAATGAGGCCTTTGCCTCGCAGGCTATAGTCGTAAACAGGGAGTTGGGATGGGACACCGCGAAGGTGAACGTTAACGGCGGGGCCATAGCGCTGGGCCATCCGATAGGCGCCTCGGGCGCGCGTATCCTGACAACCCTCTTGTATGCGATGAGGAAACACGGCGCGAAAAAGGGAATCGCGACGCTGTGTATCGGCGGGGGCCAGGGGGCGGCCATTACCGTGGAGATGTAGGCTCTTGGACCATCACGCGCGTGGGCCGGCATCCCGCGCGCGGTGGTCCTGTAACCGGCTTGGCCCCGTGATACTCGTACGGTATCCATTCCCTTTCGTTTAATAATCTATTTCTGGGGGAGTTCGACCCGATGACATCGGACTTGCCAACCAATAGAACCGCCTTGCCCGTCGGGCGCGCGCTTATTGCGGTGGTCATACTTCTTGCCGCCAGCGGCGCCGCCCTTGCGCGAAAAACGCATACGGTAAAGCAGGCCCCATCCGCCGCTGTGGAGCGAAAGGACCCCGCGGAGGCGGCCGAAAAGGACGCCTCCCACGGAGGCCGGCCGGACGGGGAGCTTATGCTGGAATTTCAGCGAGACATCGACATGGCCAGGGTGCGCCGTGCCCATCTTCTTGGGCGGACCGCCGAGATGGACAGGCTGCTGCGCGATATCGCCGGGAAATACAGGACCGATGGCGACCGCGAGTACCATTATTATATGGGCCTTGTGCTGAATGAAGCAGGCGAGTACAGGCGGGCCGTGGAGAGCTTTTTAAAGGCCATCGAGATCGCCCCCGACTACGCCAGGGCCAGGAACAGCCTGGGGGCGCTGTACTGCAGGCTGAACAAGTACCACTTCGCGCTGGCGCACTTCCGAAAGGCGCTCGAGGTAAACCCGTACAACCCGTTTTTGCAGTACAATATAGGCAGCCTGTATTTCGAGATCGGCGATACAGCAAACGCCCGCGTGCATCTTGAAAATGCCATAAAATACAAGGCCAACTTCGGAAGGGCCTACCACCGGCTCGGAGTGCTGGCCTATCAGACCCAGCAGTACGAGCGCGCGATCGAGTACATGGCCAAGGCCGTGGAGTTCCGGGCCGAATCGCACACCACGCATTACTATACCGGAATGTCCTACTTCAACCTGGAAAATGGGAGCATGGCGCTGGCCAGCCTGAAGAAGGCGCTTAAGATTAAGCCGGACTTCTTCGAGGCGGCTCTCGACCTTGCCCGCATCCATCACTCCTATGGCGAGTTTGAGGGCGCGCTCGAATTCTACAGGAAGGCCGACGCCCTCAATCCCGATTATCCAGAGATAAAGCTTTCAATCGTGGAGTGCCTCCGCGAGCTGAAGCGTTACCGGGAGGGTTTGGCGCTTGTCAGGCAGATGCTCGAACGCGACCCGGAGAACGAGCGGCTCCGCAGGCTCTTAAAGAACCTGCAGGACCAGCGGCTCATCGAAAATCTCGCCGAGCCGTTCGATTACTTTACCTATTAATCGGCCGGCCCCTGCCAGTAAAATCCTTGCAATAGATCGTACGGACCATAGCATATGCGCATGGAAAATTCATGCGGCACAGGGAAACTCGACGCGCGGCGCCTCACCGAATCGGTCAAGGGCGCCGGCTGAGCCTCCAAGATCGGGCCGGCGGAGCTGGCCCAGGTGATGCGGCGCCTTTCCATCCCCTATGACGATCGGGTGATCGTGGGCATGGAGAACAGCGACGATGCCGGCGTATACCGTCTGACCGACGATATCGCGCTTATCAATACGGTGGATTTCTTCACGCCCATCGTGGACGATCCCTTTGTTTTCGGCCAGATCGCCGTCGCCAACGGCCTGTCCGATGTCTACGCCATGGGGGGACGTCCCATCACCGCCATGAATATCGTATGTTTCCCGACTGGAGTTTTCAGCCTAAATGTACTGGGACGCATTCTTGAGGGCGGTCTGAATGTGTTGAAAGAGGCGGGCGTACAGCTTCTGGGCGGACACAGCGTGGAGGACGACGAGCTTAAATATGGCGTCGCTGTAACGGGCATCTGTCACCCCGACAGGGTGCTGAAGAACCGCGGGCTTAAGGATGGTGACGCGCTGGTGCTTACGAAGCCGCTGGGAACCGGGATAATAGGGACCGCGCTTAAGGCCGGAGAGTCCGATTCCGCCGCGCTTGCCCCGTTTATCGAAACCATGAGAACGCTGAATCGCGATGCCGCGGCGGTCCTGGAGGGCTTCGAGGTGCATGCCTGCACGGACATCACCGGTTTCGGGCTGATGGGCCATCTGCGGGAGATGCTCGCGGACGACGGCCTCGAGGTGAGCATCGAGGCCGCGAGGCTCCCCCTGCTTCCGGGCGCCGTGGAGGGCGCGGCGCTGGGCTTTGTGCCCGGCGGCCTGTACCGTAACCGCGATCATGTAGGCCCCCTCTGCGCGATCGATCCGAATGTCAGGCGTGAGCTTGCCGACATTGCCTTCGATCCCCAGACCTCCGGAGGGCTCCTCGTAGCGCTGCCCGCGGCCGAATCGGAAGGCCTTGTGGAGGAGCTCCACAGGCGCGGCGTGAAGGCGGCCGTCCGCATAGGCGCGGTCACGCGCTCACAGCAACCCGCAATCCGACTGCTTTGATCCCCGTATAAAAATCATTGACACCGCCGGAGCCCCCGCCTACAAAGAAATGGCCTTTGTCGCCGCTTTACCCGGAAGAGGATGGGGTCCGGTGGCCCCCGCGGTCTTCAAAACCGTAGGCTGCAATTTATTGCAGCGGCAGGTTCGATTCCTGCCCCTTCCGCATGGCTGTGTCTCCATGGAAAAGACCGGGAACCTCTACAGATCGATTCCACAGGTGGAAACCCTTCTCGCGGAGGCGGCGGAGCATGTCGCCGAGCTGGGCCGGCCCGCGGCCGTGTCCGTTATACGCGAGGCGATAGACTCCTTCCGCGCGGTGATACGGGACGGCGGCGCGCCCTCCCGGGAGGACATACGGGCGGACATTGGCCGGCGCCTGGCCCTCAAGCGTCGTGAAAAACTTCAGCGCGTCATCAACGCCACGGGCGTCATCATCCATACCAATCTGGGCCGCGCCCCTGTCGCGCGCGAGATCCTCGAAAAACTCGCGTCGGAACTCGGGGGCTATTGCAATCTGGAGCTCTTCCTGCCGGAGCGCCGCCGGGGCAGGCGCGGGGGCTACGCCGAGGAGCTTTTATGCGGGCTTGCCGGGGCGGAGGACGCGCTCATAGTAAACAACAACGCGTCCAGCGTTTTTCTCATTCTGAATGAGTTCGGCGCGGGCCGGGAGGTCGTAGTCTCGCGAGGCGAGCTCATTCAGATCGGCGGAGGGTTTCGCATACCGGACATCATGGAACAGTCGGGCGCGCGCCTCGTTGAGGTCGGGACCACCAACATCACGGAGCTCGACGACTACCGCCGCGCCATCGGCGAAAGGACCGCCATGCTCTTCTCGGCGCACCGATCCAATTTCGCGCTGGAGGGCTTCGCCTCCTCGCCCTCTCTAAGGGAGCTGGCCGCGCTGAAGCGCGACGGGCTTCTACTGGTGCGCGACCTTGGAAGCGGCAACCTGCTTCGCGACGGATACGCAGGAGACGATTTCGAGCCGACTGTCGCCTTCGAGCTCTCCCAGGGGGCCGACCTGGTCTGTTTCAGCGGCGACAAGCTGCTCGGCGCATGCCAGGCGGGGATCATCGTGGGCAGGAAGGACCTCGTCTCGGCGCTCAGAAAGAACCCGCTAATGCGCATGCTCCGCGTGGACAAGATCACCTACTTCATACTTCAAGAGACCCTGCTCCGATACGCCAACGGCGTGGCCGGATCGCTCGCGCTGTGGGGGATTATCGGCCGGGAAGTGCGCGAAATCGAGCGCGCGGCGGCAAGGCTGCTGCGTGCGGTGAAAAACCCCGAAAAGAGAGACCGCGTAAACCGGGTCGCGCTACGCAGCGCCTACGGCGGCGGGTCCCTCCCCACCCGTGAGATAGCGAGCGCCGGCGTGTGCATAGACGTGCCAGGCATGAGCGCGGCCGAGCTTTACTCGCGATTTATCGACGAGGAGGTCCCGGTGGTGGGATATATTCTCGATGACCGGTACACGCTCGATCTTCGGACGGTCTTTCCGGACGATATCGCCGTCCTCGCGGCGTCCATAGACAGGGTGCTGGCCGGAGGCGACTGATGTACATCGTTGGGACCTCGGGGCACATAGATCACGGCAAGACCAGCCTCATCCGTGCGCTTACGGGCGACGACTGCGACCGGCTCCCCGAGGAGAAGGCGCGCGCGATGACTATCGATATCGGCTTTACGAGCATCGAGTATCCGAAGTTCGGCAAGGTCAGCATAATAGATGTCCCGGGCCACGAGCGTTTTATCCGCAATATGGTGGTGGGTGCCTGGGGGGTGGACCTTGCCATACTGGTCGTGGCCGTTGACGACGGCTGGATGCGCCAGACCGAGGACCATTTCCGCGTGCTCTTGCTTCTCGGGGTGGAGCGAATCGTCGTGGCCCTCAACAAGATCGACGCGGCGGACGAGGAGATGATCTCCTTCGTCACCGCGGAGGTCGAGGAGCGCCTGCGGGATACGCGTTACGCCGGATGCGATATCGTGCGCGTCTCGGCCAGGACCGGAGAGGGCGTCCCGGAGCTAAGGGAGGCGATTCTCTCTAACCTCAGAAGGCTCGACAAGGCGACGGACTCCCAGAAACCCTATCTCTTCGTCGACCGTGTGTTCGCCTCCAGGGGATACGGCACCATCGTTACGGGGACGCTTAAAAACGGGAGGTTCAACGAGGACGAGCCGGTCATCCTGCTTCCGCTCGAGCGAGAGGTACGGGTGAAAAAAATTGAAAGCCACCACGCCGAGATCGGGGAGGGTGTGCCGTCCCAGAGGACCGCCCTAAACCTGTCCGGAGTGGGCGTCGAGGAGATCGGCCGGGGCGATATAGTAACAGGCAGGAATTTTTTTACGCGCTCGTCGGACGTGGTGGTGCGCATAAGGCTCCTCGAGCGCAGGGGCGAGCTAAAGAACAGCGCGATTAAGAACAACACGGGGATCGAGATGCTCATCGGGACCACCGCGCTAAAAGGGAAGCTCATCCTGCTCGATGACGAGGACCGCGACGACGAGGAAAGGGTGTTGCGCGTCCGCTTCGACTCTCCATGGTACTTCTATCCAGGGCAGCGCTTTATCGTGACGCATCCGGGAGGCTTCCGTATAATCGGGGGCGGAGAGGTGCTTTTACCCGATTACCGCTCGGCGGGGGGCCGGAGGATGGTCCGCGCGCACCTTTCGCTGTTTTCCGGCTACACCCGGGAGGAGTATATCCGCTATATCGTCGCGGTGCTGCGGTCCGTGCCGTGGCCCCGGATCGTCTCCATGTTCCCCGAGAACGAGCGCGCGATAGAAAAAGTCATCCAGACTCTCATGGAGCGGAAAGCCGTTGTGAAGGCCGGGGACTTCCTGCTCGACGCCGATTACCACGCCGGGACGATTTCCGCGATTGCCGGGGCCGTTACCGGCTCGCTCGGTCCCAACCTGCGTGAAATAGCCGACATGACCGGACGGGACCTCGAGCTTTGCAGGGTGCTAATGCCCTCCGTAATGAGTCAGCACCGCATTATTGAAAAGGACGGCCGCTTTTTTGGAGGGGACTCCATCACCGTGGAGGCCCTCCCGGACGAGAAGAGGGCGGCGCTCGACGGGCTGCGCGCGCGTTCCATCGAGGGGGCCGAGCTCGACAAGACCTCGGACGAGGCCGAGAAGCGGCACCTTGGCGACCTTATCCGGCTGGGGTTTGCCGTTAGCCTGGACGGCAATATCGTCCTCCATCGCGAGGTGTACGACGAACTGAAGAAAAGGGTCATGGCGCTCTTCGACGGAAGGGACAAGATAAGCATCCCCGAGGCCAAGGACGTTACCGCCCTCTCCAGGAAATTCATCATCCCCCTCCTGAACAGGATGGAGGGCGACGGGCTCATAAAGCGCATCGGCGACTTCCGGATGAAGGCCTGAGCGGCCCTTGCGCCCGCGGGCCGGCTCATGCGAAATCCGGACTGACAGATAATTAATTATTGCCGGTCGAATATATTATTGACTTTCGTTCCCATTTTGTCGTATTGTGAAGGCCTCGACCCCGTGGCAGGACCGAAGATCCAAGGGTATGGTGCGTGAACATGGGAATCTTTTCACCGAACATCGACAGGCTTGTGGAGAAGAACGACACCGGGGGCCTGCTGAAACTTCTAAAATATCGGAAACCCGAGATACGCCTGCAGGCCTTTCTGGCCCTTGCCCGCAACAGGGACGAGGCGGTGCTCGTCGAGATCCGCAAGATGCTCGACGATCCCGATCCGAGGGTGCGCGCCGTGGCTACCCTAAAGTTCGGCGAGCTGGGGGAGCCCGGCATAACCGAGAACCTGCGGGCCATCATCATCTCCGGCTCCCAGCGCGACAAGATCGAGGCGCTTCGCCTTCTCGCTGACCGCGGGGCCACCACCGACCTCGAAATCTCCAAGATCCTCTTCCTCGCCCTTAACGATAAAAAGCCCATGGTGCGCCTCGAGGCGGTCAAGACCATGGGGTCGATCCGCGACGTCAACTCGCTGAAGCACCTCGTGGAGGGCCTGGAGGACCGCGCCTACCAGATGCGCCTGCAGTGTGCGCGCTCCCTCGGCGAGATAGGCGACGAGTCGGCCATCTACCCGCTTATAGGGGCGCTGGTGGACAACCACCTCGAGGTCCGCAAGGCGGCCCAGGACGCACTGGTCCGCATGGGAACGGAAAAGGCGAAGGCGGCCCTTAACGACGCGCCCTTTATGCTTCTGGTCAAACGCATGACCGAGGGGGAGTTCACGCGCCGCGAGACGATCCGCCAGATGGGCCAGCTAAAGATCCGCGAGGGGGTCCCGCTTATAAAAAAGGCGTGCTCGGACGAATACAAGAACGTCCGCATAGAGGCGGCCAGGGCGATCGGGCTTTTGAGGGAAAAAACCGGCGTTGGCGCCGTGGTGAAACTCCTCGACGACCCCTATTACGACGTCCGTCTTGAGGCCGTAAAGGCGCTCGAAAAGATCTTCGATTACGAGGCGCTCGCCGGAGTGGAGAAGGCGATGAGCGACAAGAACCACAACGTGCGCGATGAGGCCAAAGCGGCCTACTACAGCCTTAAAACCCGCCTGGACAGGGCCGCCCAGATGAAATAAGCCGCGCCGGCGGACGAAATGATACTGGGTTTCAACATCGGAAACAGCAACACCGTGCTCGGGCTCTATACCGGCACGGAAACGCTTCCACGCGACGTGTATCGCTACAGGACCGCCCGCAAGGCGTCGGCGGACGAGCTGGGGGCGCTTGTGCGGCAGTTCCTGCTTCACCATGGCACGGACGCGGTTGATGGGATTGCCTTTGCCAGCGTGGTTCCGGAGCTCAACCGGGCCTATCACGAGATGGCCGCTCGCTATTTCGGCAGCGAGGCCCTGGAGATCGGCCACCGCTCCCGACTTGGCATCCGGATCCGCTATGACGATCCCTCGCGCCTTGGGGCCGACCGCATCGTGAACGCCGAGGCGGCCTTCCGGGAGTACGCCAGGGACTGCGTTATCGTGGACGTTGGGACCGCGATTACATACTGCGTTTTACACGCCGACGGCCTTTACGACGGCGGCATTATAGGCCCGGGCATAGGGGTGACGATAGACGCGCTCGCCTCGGCCGCGTCACAGCTCCCCAGAGTCCCCTTCGAAAGGCCCGGGGGGCTGATAGCCCGAAACACCATAGACGCGCTGAAATCCGGCTTCTTTTACGGCTGGGTGTCGCTCGTAGATGGGATGATTGAAAGGATCTGCGCGGAATACGGCAAGCGTTTCGTGATCGTACTCACCGGAGGCGATTCGGCCTCCGTGCTGGGCCCCGCACTGGCGGGGGAGGTGGTGATGGACCCCATGCTGACCATGAAGGGGATCCGCCTCATCTACGACCTTAACGCCGGGATTAAATGAAATGAACGGGGCCCGCCCGAAGTGAGGCCCGCGACGGGCTTGGCGCCCCGTGTGTTCGGGCGGAACCAGGCCCCCTGTGGGATTCCCCGGAGTTTCGCCATACAACAACCGCCAGGACATTTATAGGATTTTTATTATGCTATAATTAATCTGGGCATTATAGCCTTTCCTGCCGACCGCCTGGTTATCCACAAACTTATCCACATTATCCACAATTCCATCCCCGAAAATTATTAATTTACTAAATTAATTTCAGAAAAATTAATTGAAAAACGATGAACGCGGTTCATTTTGCGACAAACTGAAATAAATTAACCCGCTGCCGTCCAACCCCTGGAAATATCAGGGATTTCGCGGCAATAGCTTTTTTTAAAATTTTTGCGGCAGTCGTTTGCCGGGTTTAGGCGTCCGGAGGGGGCCGGCAACGACAAAATCGGTAAAATGTGGATTTACCGTGCCCTGTTGATAAGTGCGGCCGGATATTCAGCCTGAATGACCGGCTGTAATTGTTGTTCGTCGATGTCCGATCATTACTGAATATTCATAATAAAATTTTAACCGGTCAAAAATAGCTTAATTGGCAGGTTTGTCCGCTTCTCGCGCCACGTCCGGCACGGCTGGCCGGTATCCCCGGCCAAAAAAAGGCCGGGGGCATGTAAAGTACTTGCAAATTGATGTTTATGGGATGAGGATTGCCGCGCGTCCCGGGCATCCCGCGCCGCGTTTTTTAAAGACATCGAAAATCGAAACATCCCTGTGTGTAAAGGGCACGCGCCCGGCAAGGCTATGAGCAATTACGAACGCTACTCCCGATTTATCGTCAGGTCGGTCGACCACATCTTCAAGAACTTCCTCAACGATCACTCGATAGAGGAGGTATACGAGGCCCAGTCCACGGAGGTGGACCGAAAGGTCGCTATTGAGATAGAGGGGACCATCTCGGGCGAGCTGATAATCAATCTGCCCAAAAAAACCCTCGGGCTCATAACCAGACAGATGATTCAGAACGACAATCCCCGGGCGCTGAGAAAGTATTACAACGACGTGGCCGGCGAGCTCGCCAACCTTATCTCGGGCACCTTCGCCAATCAGATGCAGTTTCTCAATCACGAGATCCGTCTCTCCCCTCCGGAGGTGGAGGAGGACCCGATTGCACTCAAGACCTTTTACGAAAACATAAACCTGTCGTTCAAATCCTCCTTCGGCGGCTTCGATGTTGATCTTTACTATAAGGAAAACAAATAGCGTGACAGAGAACCGCAAAGATGCTTCATGCGCTCGATAATGCGATCATCCTCCTGTATTTTGCCGTAAGCCTCGCGATATGCCTTTACTATTCCCGCCGCGCGGGGCGGAATACCGAGGAGTTCTTCCTGTCGGGCCGCCGGCTGCCATGGTGGATTGCCGGAACGGCGATGGTCGCCACTACATTCGCCGCGGATACGCCGCTCGCGGTTACGGAGCTTGTGGCGGGCAAGGGGATCGCCGGCAACTGGCTCTGGTGGAACATGGTGGCCGGGAGCGTTCTCACCGTATTTTTCTTCGCGAAGCTCTGGCGCCGCGCCGGAATAATGACCGACGTCGAATTCATCGAGATGCGCTATTCCGGCGCCCCGGCCGCCTTTCTGCGCGGATTCAAGGCGGTGTATTTGGGCGTCTTTATGAACTGCGTTATAATGGGCTGGGTGAACGTCGCGCTGGCGGAAATCCTCGGCGTCATTTTCGCGGTGGACCGTTCCTTTATGCTCTATGCCGTCATGGCCTGCATGCTCCTGGTGGGCGTCTACTCGGCGGTCGCGGGGCAATGGGGGGTCGCCGTCACCGACTTCTTCCAGTTCATCATCGCCATGACCGGCTGCATAGTGCTGGCCGTAAAGGTCCTCGGCCTTCCCGAGGTGGGAGGGGTGGCGGGACTTAAGGCTTCGCTTCCACCGCGGGTGTTTTCCTTCTTCCCGGGGATAGGTTCTGCGGGGGGCTATGCCGCGCAGGGGATCATGGCGGTTTCCTTCAGCGCCTTTCTCGCGCACATGGCCGTGCAGTGGTGGGCCTCCTGGTATCCCGGCGCGGAACCGGGCGGAGGGGGATACGTCGCGCAGAAGATGATGGCGGCGCGCGACGAGCGCCATTCGCTCCTTGCGGCCCTGTGGTTCAGTATCGCGCATTACGCGCTACGCCCGTGGCCGTGGATCGTTGTCGCCCTGGCGAGCCTTGTGCTCTATCCGGACCTGCCTCTGGCCGAAAAAAAGACCGGTTTTGTCCTTGCGATGAGGGACTGCCTGCCGCCGGGGCTCCTCGGGCTTGTGGTGGCGGCCTTCCTGGCGGCCTATATGTCGACCATCTCGACGCACCTCAACTGGGGAAGCTCGTATCTGATCAACGACCTGTACCGGAGGTTTATCGTCCGCGATGCCGGGGAACGGCACTATGTAACGGTCTCGCGCCTGGCCACCCTGGCCCTCATGGTGATCTCGAGCCTTCTCGTGCTGGTGATAGATTCGATCTCGGGGGCGTGGGCCTTCATCATCGAGTGCGGGGCGGGCCTTGGCCTGGTCCTGATTCTTCGCTGGTACTGGTGGCGCGTCAACGCCTGGTCCGAGATAACGGCGATGCTCGCGCCGTTTGCGGGTTTCGCCCTCGCGCACTTTGCGTTCGGGATGGCCTTCCCGGAGAGCCTGTTTTTCATAGTCGCGCTTACCACCGTCGTCTGGCTGGCGGCTACGTTTCTTACCAGGCCGACCGATCCCAAGACCCTCGCCGCGTTCTACCGCAGGGTTTATCCGGGCGGACCGGGCTGGAGGCGGATCAGGGAGGCGGAGGGGATGAGCGCCGCCGGTGAATCGCTCGCCGGGCTTGCTCTAAACTGGCTGATCGGAATTCTTCTCATATATATCGCCCTCTTCGCGATAGGGAACATCGTCTTCGGAGATTACGGCGCGGGCCTGGCCCTGGCGGGGGCGGCCGCCTGTCTTTTCGCGTTTATGGCCCGGCGCCTGAGGAAAGGCCGGGACCATCCCGCCTGAAGCCCGCAAATAAACACGCCGGATTTTATAGAAATGGAATACCAGGACATCGAATTCGACAGGATATTTACCGGATACTACGAGACTTACGCCGCCAGGCTGCTGCGGTATGTCTCACGGATCATAGGGGACGAGGATACGGCCCAGGAGCTGGTGCACGATCTATTCCTCAAAATATTCGAACGCCGCATCGTATTCGATATCTCCATGGACGAGACCGGTTTTTTTCTTTTTAAAATGGCGAGGAACATGGCCTATGACCTCCTGCGCAAAAAATTACGGCAGAATGCCCGTTTTGATGATATAGTGTTTCAGGATGTCTGCCTTAACGAACGGTTCTACCGGGATGTGGAGAGCGTTTATATCGAGGGGGAGGTGATCTCCACGCTGAGGGACACCCTAAACGAGCTCCCGGAGAGGAGCCGGGAGGTCATCGTAAAGAGGGGCATGGAGGACATGAACCTGGTGGATGTCGTTCGCGAAACCAGCCTGTCCAAATACCATGTGTCAAGGATAGAGCGGGAGGCCATGGGAATACTGCGCGCAAAACTGGAAAGGCGGATCGGCGACTGGAGGGTCGCGGCTCGAAGCCCGCTGACAAGGGAATGGAAAACATGATGGCAGGCAAAACCTCAATGGTTTCGGTCGAGGAAGCGAAAGAGATCATTCTCTCGCACACCCCTTCCCTTTCCTCGGAGATGGTCCCGCTCTTCGACGCGCCGGGCAGGGTGCTTTCCCGAGATATCATTTCCGGCGTCAATATACCCGCAGTGGACAATTCGGCGATGGACGGATACGCGATTGTGGCCTCGGACACGGAGGGCGCGTCGAGGGAAAGGCCCGTACGGCTTGCGGTGTGCGGAGAGATAAAGGCCGGACATGCCGTGACGCTTCCCGATGTCGCGCCCGGGCGCGCGGTGCGCATAATGACGGGGGCTCCCGTGCCGCATGGAGCCGATTCCGTGGCGCAGTTCGAGGATACGGCCGAGGGCGATGGCCATGTACTGATTTTTCGCGGCTTCCCTCCCGGCGAGAACATAAGGCGTGCGGGAGAGGATTTGCGGAAAGGCGATATCGCCCTGTCAAAGGGCGTGCGCCTCGGCTCGGCCGAGATGGGCCTTCTTGCCTCTCTAAACAGCACCTTCGTGCCGGTATCCCGAAGGCCCGAGGTGGCAATACTGTCCACCGGAGACGAGATCGTAGACCTTGGCGCGGAGCTTAAAAACGGCCAGATCCGAAACAGCAACGCGTATACGCTGTACTCGGAGATTGTCAAATACGGGGGGATACCCCGCTATATGGGAATTGCTCCCGATAATAGGGAGGCGACGACGGCTATTCTGGAGGAGGCAATGGAGTCCGACGTGGTGGTGACCACCGGGGGCGTCTCCATGGGCCGGTACGATTTCGTATCGGATGCCCTGGCCGGGCTCGGAGTCGGGATAATGATAGATACGATACGCATGAAGCCCGGCAAGCCGTGCGTTTTCGGAAGGCGCGGCAAAACGCTCTTCTTCGGCCTTCCCGGGAACCCGGTTTCGACAATGGTGTCCTTTCTTCAGTTCGTCCGACCGGCGCTCCTTCGCATGACGGGAGCGCTTCGCATCGACAAGCCGCTTGTGCGCGCGACCCTGACCGAGGAGATTAGAAAGAAGACCGGACGCACGCATTTTATCCGGGGCGTTTTCAGCCTGAAGAACGGCCTGTTTGCGGTGTCGTCTACGGGCCCCCAGGGTTCCGGTATCCTGAGGTCCATGAGCGACGCGAATTGCCTCATCATCATTCCGGAGGATGTGGGCGTCGTTCGCGCCGGGGAGGCGGTGCTCGTGCAGCTTATAGAACACGAAGAGGTCTGACGATGGCGCCCCGGGGCATCCTCCTGTATTCGGGGGGGCTCGACAGCCTTCTGGCCGGAAGGCTGCTAATGGAGCAGGGCGTGGAAGTTGAGGGGATCATGTTCGTCCTTCCGTTCGCCGCCCCCGATTACCGTCCAGAGGAGAGCCCCCAGGCCGCTTACGCGCGTGACAACGGCATCCCCCTCCGCTTCTTCCGCCTGGGAAGGGAATACATGGAGATGGTAAGGAACCCACCGCACGGATATGGAAAACGGAGCAATCCATGCATCGATTGCAAGATCTATTTTATACGAAAGGCCGGGGAGCTCATGGAGTCGGAGGGGGCCGACTTCGTGGCTACGGGCGAGGTTGTCGGCCAGCGCCCGATGTCCCAGACGAAGCACATGATGAGACACATCGAGACCCAGTCGGGCCTTAAGGGGCGGCTCCTAAGGCCTCTCTCGGCGAGGCTTCTACCTCCCACCATTCCCGAACGCGAGGGGTTGGTGGACCGCGAACGCCTGATGGGCATCAGCGGGCGCGGCCGCTTTGCGCAGATGGACCTCGCGCGCAGGATGGGTATCGTCGAGTACGCCTCTCCCGCGGGGGGCTGTCTGTTTACCGATGTGCAGATAGCCCGCAGGGTGCGCGACCTCCTGGAGCGAGTTCCCGATTTCGACATGACCGACGTCTATCTTCTTTCGCTTGGAAGGCACCTTCGAGTCCGGGAGGACCTAAAGCTCATTGTGGGCCGAAACGAGACGGAGAACGCCGAGTTGGAGAAGTACGGCTCCGGCGCGGACGCCCTGTTGGTCCCGCTGTTCAAGGGGCCGGTGGTATTCGCGTGCGGCGGGCTCGGGGACGATGATATCCGTTTTATCGCGTCGGTGGCGGCCCGCTACGGCAGGCCGTCGGGATCGGGCGATCCGCTGACGCTTTTCAGGAGGGGGGTCCGCCAGGGGGAGGTCCCGGCGGGCGTGCCGGCCGAGGACGGCGCGATAAGGGGGCTTATGATATGACCGTGAAGCCTGCGGGCGCGCGGAGCGATTTAAAGGGAGCTGGTTATCGAATGAAGAAAAAGGTGGTATCGTTTCTGGCATCGGGCAGGGGATCCAACTTCAGGGCGGTGATGGAGAGGATTCGCGACGGCCATATTCGGGCGAACCCCGGAATTTTGATTTGTGACAAAAAAGGGGCGGGCGCTTTCGCGATAGCGGATGAATTCGGGATTAAATCCTATTTCGTCGATCCGAAGCCCTTTGCGGACCGAAGATCACACGAGGAGGCCATAGTGGGGCTCCTCAGGAAGCACGGGACCGACCTTGTGGTGGCGGCCGGATATATGAGGATCCTCACGCCCTACATCATCAGGGAGTTTAAAAACGCGATCGTGAATGTGCATCCGGCGCTGCTCCCGGCCTTTCCGGGTGTAAACGCCCAGAAACAGGCGCTGGAGTACGGCGTGAAGATGAGCGGATGCACCACCCATTTCATCGATGAGGGCGTGGATACGGGTCCCATCATCATCCAGGCCGCGGTGCCGGTCCTTCCGGAGGACAGCGTCGAAAGCCTCTCCGCCCGGATACTCCGCGAGGAGCATGTCATCCTCCCGGAGTCTGTGCGGCTTTTCTGCGAGGGGCGCCTTTCGATGCGCGGAAGGAAGGTGATAATAAAGCGATAAAATATTCTTGCTACGAGCGGGGCCCGGGTGGCATAATATCCGCCGGTTGGACATCTCGCGCTCGGAGGGATGCGGAATGCTGTACCTTCTAATGGTCTTTGTCGTTTTCGTGCTCTTTCTTCTTTCGGTCGGCTATTACGTGACACTCATATCGAGCAAGGACGTCTATACCCGGGAGGAGATCACGAGCGTTCTTCCATTTATAACCGGCTCCCTTGGGAAGCTCGCCGACAGGTACTCCCCGGGACGTTTTCTCCTCGTGTTCCTGGCGGCGGCGCTATTGGGCGTCGCGTTTCCCTTTATGGCCAATAACCTATTCTTCAACTCGTGCGCGCTTTTCGTGATACTCTATCTGGTGCTGCCGATCGTACGCGAACGGTTTGCCAGCGCACGAGTAGAGGCCAGCGAGTACTACCGCGACGATGTCGCAAATTTTATCGTCCGGTACGCGGGGCTTATGCTGATAGGTTTTGGCTCCGGCAACGGGGCCGCGCTCATGTATGTGTGGGCGACGACCAAGGAGCTTGGATTCATCTGGCTGCTCCTTAACCTGGCCATACTGTGTGTGCTTCTGGAGATGGCGCTGCTCAGCGAGCTGGGGGACGATTGAATGGCCTATGGGCCGCGGGCGACCGCTTTTAGAACACTTTAGAACAAATAATTATTATTGTTTATTTTTAAAAAAAATCAGGCCGAACGAAAATGTTGGTTTTTCTATTGACTTTGGCCTGTAACGCTATTAATATTAGGGGCAATGAACGCCGCGTTTGAGTTGCGGCAAGTTCGTTGACCCGCACAAGAATAATAAAAATCAAATTGGGGGAGACCCCTTAAAATTCCAAGGAGGATTTTCTATGAAAAAGGTTGTAACGTTGGCCCTGATTCTGGCTGTCGGTATCGCTTTTACCGCATGCGGCGGTCAGTCGATGGGTGGACAGGTTAAGGGCGATACATTCATCACCGAGGGATGGGTGACCCCGGACATCTTCAGGGTAACCGCCGTCGGAGTTCCGAAACCCGGCCTTACCAACAAGATCCAGCGCCAGGGAACCGCCAAGGAAGCGGCCCTTATTATGGCCGAGAAGAGGATCATCGAGAAATTTGTTGGTGCGCGTCTCGAGGGCGCCGCGGGCGCGGCTGACTATGCCTCCACCGGAATCGCGGTGGCCAAGGAGTTCAGCGGCGTAGTGAAGGGCGGAACGATCGTTCGGTCCACGTATGATAAAGACGATAACTGCGAAATCGTGTACCAGATCGAACGCAAGGGCCTGCGCTCGAGCGTAGAGGGCGGCGCGACGAAGTAAGAAGCGGTTCAGTTTCAGACGTATATGATATCAAATAGAAGGCGGGTGAAATAATCACCCGCCTTCCGCCGTATTAGGCGTAAATTTCAAGGGGGCTGACTTGAAACAAGCATCCCCACTGGGGCTTGCCCCGCTTGCGGGAGGATGATAAACCTGCAAGCAACATGCCTGGAGGTTATTTTAACACAAAGAAAAAGCTTCACTCCCATAAGCCCTTTTAAAATAAGGGAACCTTTAAAAATTAAATTTTTGAAGTTCCAATGAATCGTAACTACCGACATGCTCAGGACTTAGTTTTTCCCGGCCCGCCTTCGGCGGGCGGGAAAACCTGATTATTACAGGTTTCCATAAGGCACTTCCCGTTTGATGGCGCCCATAAGGGTTCATGCTCTTTGGGTTATGTTTAATTCAGCGGGAACGGCAGCGGCGGCTGGAAATAATGGAGGACACCCTAAGGTGTCCTCGCGATATCATATGATTGCAACCCCGGCAACTCCCTACTCTCCCACACGGTTACCCATGCAGTACCATCGGCGATGAAGAGCTTAACTTCTGTGTTCGGAATGGGAACAGGTGTTTCCTCTTCTCTATAGCCACCGGAGAATTGTTGCTCTCGGTAATGAAAGCAATTAACCGTACCCCCCTGTGTTTGTCAATGAAATTTGAATGTTTTTTTCCCCGGGGGAAAAATTTTTTTATTCTCACAGGGGCTCCGGGGTAATACAACAAATGCGGGTTTCGAGTCGGCCGCACCGCTGTCAAGCCAACGGATGGCGGGGCCGATAACAGAGATATACGCATTGGAGCGGATGTACGGTCATGGACGGAAAAATTAGAACGAAGGCCTTTGCGGGAAGCATGGCGGTCGTTTCGGCGGTTTCAGCGGTATTTTTATTCATCGCGCCGCTTGCCGTAACGCGCGCGGCCCCGCCGGATTACGCGGGGCTCTATTCGCGGGGCGACTATGCGGGCGCCTACGAGGTCATACGCAAACGGCTGCTCGCTATATACGATGAAAGAGTCGATAACAGGCGCATACCCGCTGATTTTATCACGGCTAAAAGGCTCGAGGAGCGGATCAACATCAACGATCTGTACCGAAACAGGACCGCGGAGGGCTTTTTCATAGAAAACAACATCGAGCTCCACAATCTCCATCTCGGCGCCGCGCGATGCCTCTTTCGCCTCGGGCGTCTCGACGACTCGCTCAATCATTACGGTCAGTGCCTGAGGTTCAAGGAGCCGGAACCTGGGAAGGACGATGTCATTCTCTCGGAGATCGCCGACGTTTTCCGTGGTCGGGGGGACGCCGGAGCATATGCCCGGGCCCTGGAGGCGGCCTACGCGCTCAACCCGGAGAATAGGGAGCACTCGCGCAGGCTGGGGATTGCCCTTTACCGCACCGCCGACAGAAAAAAGGCCATCTTTCACCTGGAGCGCTATGTCCGCTGGAAGGGCGAAGGCCTGGAGGAGCCGGGGCTTTATCTATTGATCGCGAACCTGAACGAGGATATAGGCAACTATCTTGAAACGGCTCGGTTCTACCGGGAATACCTGGCGGCAAAACCGGATGACGGCCACATCCATTTCGCGCTTGGACACCTCGCCTTCAAGCGCACCGGTGACTGGGGCCTGGCGCGGGCCAGCCTGTCGCGCGCGCTGGAGCTTCTGCCGGAGGGCGATATTTTCAGAAGATCGAAGGCCTACGAATACTCGGCCGATATGGCCATGAAGGACCTGGAGTTCGAGAAGGCCGCGGACCTGTACGGCCGAACGATCGTTTATCAGGACAGGATTAAAAAGCGGCTTGAGGAAAAGGACCGCGAGATCGAGAAGCTCGCCTCCGACATACGCGGCGTCAAATCCTCGCTTTTTAAAAAACCGGACTTCGATACATATAATCGATACGAGTTTCTAATGGAGGAGGAGAGCAGGCTCCGGACAGAGCGAAAGGAGGGGCTTTATTCGTATTCCAAGCTTAACGCCGGAAGGGTCCGCTGGAACATGGCGGAATGTTACGAGCGGCTGGGGAAACCACAGGAGGCAATGCGGTATTACAGGGAGTGCATCGCTTTCGACTACGATCCGTCCGGGGCGCGCGACCGCATGGTAAAAATACAGTTGAAAATTAGCAGGGGTTATTGAGAAACTCTATCAGAACCACAGGGTTGAAAAAAGACCGAGGTAGCGTATGTCAGGACACTCCAAATGGGCCACAATTAAAAGGAAGAAGGCCTCGACCGACTCCAAAAGGGGGGCGCTTTTTACCAAGATAATTCGGGAGATTACCGTCGCGGCGAGAATGGGCGGCGAGGACATCAACGCGAATCCGCGCCTTCGCACGGCAGTCATGAAGGCCAGGGAAAACAACATGCCCGCCGACAATATAGAGCGCGCGATAAAGAAGGGGACCGGCACGCTGGAGGGCGTGGTCTACGAGGAGATCGCCTACGAGGGGTACGGCCCCGGCGGAGTCGCTATAATGGTACACTGCCTTACGGACAACAAGAAGCGGACCACTCCCGAGATACGGGCCCTGTTCTCGCGTAATGGAGGAAACCTCGGAGAGACGGGTTGCGTTTCATACATGTTCGACCGCAAGGGCATGGTTATCATTGAGGGCGGCCAGGCGGGCGAGGACGAGATTATGGAGCTCGTTCTCGACCTCGAGGTGGACGACGTGAGGACCGAAGACGGCAATATCGTAATCATTACCCCGCCCGAGGGCTTTGCGCAGGTGAACGACCTTATGCAGGCGAAACAATACAGGCTGGTGCTCCATGAGATCACCTTCATCCCGCAGAACACCATCCCGCTCGACGAAAAAAAGGCCGAGCAGTGTCTCAGGCTGATCGAGCAGCTCGAAGACCAGGACGACGTTCAGAACGTTTATTCCAATTATGAGATCCCCGACGCCATAATGACGAGAATAGGCGAGGGAAGGTGAGGATTCTCGGGATCGACCCCGGTTTCGGAAAGCTCGGCTGGGCCGTCATCGACGACGGGTTCAAGCTGGCCGGATGCGGGGCGATCGTTACGGGGCCGGGCGGCGACTTCCAGGAAAGGCTGCTGGCTATATACAGGGAGATTGAGGCCATCCTCGACCGATTCGCCCCCGCCGTGCTCGCGATGGAGCGCCTGTATTTTTCGAAAAACGCCACGACCGCCATGGATGTGGGCAAATGCATCGGAGTGGTGCTGCTCTGCGCCGCCAAGAAAGGCCTTCCATGCGCCGAGTACACCCCGCTTCAGGTAAAGCGCTCGCTTACCGGGTGCGGTAAGTCCACCAAACGCCAGATGCAGATTATGACCGGGAAGCTCTACGGGATGAAGAAACCGCCCTCTCCCGACGATGCCGCCGACGCCCTTGCGGTCGCCACCTGTCACTATCTGGCTTCGTCATCAGCCGCGGCTGCCGCCATCGGGGGAATGGGGCCTCGATGATAGCGAGAATCAGGGGAACGATAGATGAACTAAGGCCGACGGAGGCCATCGTGGACGTGGGTGGAGTCGGCTACCGTCTGAGCATTCCCCTTTCGACCTACGAACCGCTTGTCGGCCATCGTGAAGCCGTCCTGTTTGTCCATACCTATCACAGGGAGGACCAGTTTCGACTTTTCGGCTTTTTTACTCAGCGCGAGCGCGACCTTTTCAGGGTGCTTCTCGGAGTCCCCGGCATAGGCCCGTCGATGGCGCTTTCGATCCTCTCCGGAATAACGATCGAGGAACTCCTGCGGGCAGTTCGGGAGGAAGACATTACGCCTCTTTTAAAGGTGCCGGGTGTGGGGCGCAGCAAGGGCGAGAAGCTCGTTTTCGAGCTGTCCAGGCGGCTCAAGCACCTGGAGGGCCTTTCTCCGGACGGGGGGGGTCGGCAGTCGGCCCGAGGAGAGGCGATAGAGGCCCTTGCTGCGCTCGGTTTTGACGAGGGAAGGGCCGCAAGGGCCGTGGATGAACTCTTAAAAAAAGATCCATCCATGGGGATAGAACCGCTGGTAAAGGCCGCCCTGCGAAGCATCTCCCCCTGAAAAGCGCCGGCCGGCTCTTTTTTAAAGGTATTTAAGATAGTAAACCCCATTGCATTTTATTATAAAAAATAGTATATAATACTCAAATTTTATTGTAATATCATGGAATAAATCATTGCCGGAATCGCCCTGTTCATGTATATAATAAATCAATGGCTTAAATTTTAGTATCTTTAATATCTGAGAGGTTGATATGAAAATAGAAATAACGATTTTGGGTCTTCTGATGGAGGACAACCTGTACGGCTACGAAATCAAAAAGAAGATTGTCGAGCGGCTCGAGGACTATGTCGATATAAAGTTCGGGTCAATCTATTACGCCATCAAAAAAGCGGTGGACAACGGCTGGGTAAAGCGGGTGGGCACCGAAAAGGAGGGCGGGAATCCCGAGCGCTACATCTACCAGATCATGCCGGCTGGAAGAAAATACTATAAGAAGATGCTTAAACAGTATTTTGACCATACGATGATCCATTTCGACATCGACATAGTGCTGATGTTCTACAACTCGCTCCAGCCCGAGCAAAAAGAGGCCTTCATAGAGGACAGGATGGAGGCGGTCAAGGAAAAGCTTGCGGCGATAAAGGAGAAGGTCGAAGAGGAAACGAAGCTACCCGAGGATAAATCCCACATCCACGTATTCACGTATCTGGAAAACCACTTGAAGGCCGAACTCTCGTGGTTGAAATCGCTGAAGAAGGGGGAGCTGGTGTCTTCGGACGTGGAGGACTAAAAGCCGTCCACAAGTTCCGCCAGGAACTCCGCCTTTCCCGCCGTGTACACTTGCGAGACCTCCTTTTTAAGCGAAAGGAGGTCGTTTTGCGCGCGCTGAACCTCCTGCGCCTGCCTGCTCTTCTCGCCCGGGCCGGCGGAGAGGTCCTTCTCGATAAGCATTGCGCCTATGGCCTTGATCTTCTCGATGTTGTGATAATGCTTCTGGGCCAGGGAGGTAAGGAGGGCGCGCAGGACGCTGTTTCTGGATTCCGCCATGTTTTTAAGGTCGCTTTTTCGAAGCCTCGTGAGCAGCACGTCGCTTTTCGCCTTGAGCGTGGCCGAACGCTTTTCGCCAAGGAGCAGCGCTATCTCCCCGAAGACGTAACCCCGGTCGGAGATCGAGGTTACACGCGTGTCGTTGATCAGCACGTCCACGGTGCCGGCCTGAAGGATATACATCTCGTCGCCAATGCTGCCCTCCTCGCATATTATGGCGTCCTTGGGCAACTCGAGCGTGGTTTCCGTGTCCGCAAGCGGCGTGGTTATCTTTGTCGGGGCGGCTGTCCGGCCTAAGGCCTCCCCCCGCTTGCAGATCAGGGTGGTCTCGAACTTTTCGGTGAGGGCCTTCAGCCAGGGAAGGCGGCGTTTGTCATATTCCTCACGAAGCCGGGCGACGATTCGGTAGTATTCGATTGAGGTCTCTTTTATCCTCTTTTCGTCCCCCTGTACGCACTCGATGTTCGTATTGATGATCTGGTTGGTCAAAACGACCTGCTGGGCGATGACCATGGAGACATTTAGCGCTACGGAGTGGGTATCGAGCGAAGACAGAAAGGTCTCCCCTGGGATTTTTTTTACCCTGGAATCGGGGTCGCAGAGTGCCGTCTCGAGTCGGCCGAGCTTCATGTCGAGCAGGTTGTTGAGGATAAGCTCGGATGCGCCTATGATCAGGTTGTTTCCCTTGAGCGCGTATTTGTCGGTATTGGAGACGAAGAAATATACCCTTCCAGCATTCAATAAAAACGCCGATTGAGCGGGCGAGGCGATGGTGTACAGCCTTATGAAGTTCCGCGGGCTCATAGAATTTTTTTGATGGTTTCCAGGAGTTCGAACTTTTCAAACGGCTTTGTGAGAAACGCGGTCGCGCGGAGCTCCTTGTCGTTAAGCTTGAGGGTGTTTTCGCTCATGGCGGATATGATGATGATTTTAGCGCCTGGATCCATCGCCTGTATGTCGGATACCGCCTGGATGCCGTCCTTGCCGGTCATCGTTATGTCCATGGTGACAAAATCGGGTTTGAGCTTTTTATATTGTTCTATGCCGTCGATGCCGTTGTCGGCCTCGGCAAGGATTATATGGCCGCCCTCCTCGAGGGTTTCGCGTATAATCCTGCGCATGAACTTGGAGTCGTCTACTATCAGTGCTCGTGCCATACACCCGTTCCCTATCCCTGTCCGGCTGCTCGAATCCACGGGCGGGTCCGCCGCCGGACTCGGTGCTTGCCATGAGCGCGCCCTAAAGGCTTCGAAAAATTGTGTTTTGCGCGCCGGGGACAAAATAGCTGTATAATAGTAAAAATAGGCCTGTATTTTTCAAGTGCTTATTCTACATTAGGTTGTGCGATGGCACAATTATTTTACGAGATTCCGCTGAAATAATATGAAATCGGAATATCGCATAAAGGCCCTGCGGAGGATGGTCGGAAAGGCCATCAACCGTTACGCCATGATAGGGAATGGGGATCGTGTCCTTGTCGCACTTTCAGGCGGCCTGGATTCCCTGGCCCTTCTCGACGCCGTTACGGAGCGGCGCGCGCGGATCCCTATATCCTATTCCGTTACAGCGGCCCACATCCTTGTCGAGGGGCTGGAGGGGTACGCGGATGCCGGGGTCATGGAGGAGTTCTGCCGGGAAAGGGGTGTGGAGTTTGTGGTGCGCGCGGTCTCGGGGGGAATCGATTTTTCGAATCCCGACTCCAGATGTTTTTATTGCTCCTGGCACAGGAGGAAGGCCCTCTTCGGCCTCATGCGGGAGGGGGGCTTTTCGCGCCTCGCCTTCGGGCATCATCTGGACGATATCCTCGAAACCCTCATTTTGAACATGACCTTTAACGCAAGGCTCACCACGATGCCGCTGAGGCTCTCCATGTTCGGCGGCGAGTTCGACATCATCCGCCCGCTGGGTCTTCTGGCCAAGCGCGAGGTTCGGGATTACGCGCGCTTGATCGGGTTTCCGACTGCGGGCATGGAGTGCCCATGGAGCGAAAAGTCCAGGCGGGCCGGGGTGAGGAGGGTGATCGACGAGTTGGAGCGCATGAATCCGGACGCCAGGACGAACATCTTCCGCTCGATGGGAAATATTGACATGGAGTATCTGCCGCTTGAGCCGGGGGAGGGTAGCGCGGGCGGCGGACGAATCAGCCGCCCGCGGAGGGCTTGATGCAGGAGATCTCGTCGCCGTCCCGTAGCCGTGTCCAGAGGCCGGCACGCTCGCCGTTTCGAAAATAGGCGTTTTGCATGAGCTTCTTCATGCCCAGACCCTTTAGGGCTTTTTTAAGGCGTGTGCCCTCGCGGACCTCAAGTTGGATCCCGCGGGAGGGATCGTAGTCTGTAAGGCCGATGTCCCGGTTGATGCCGGAAAAAAGCTTGATCGTTACGGCGGCCTTTGGGCGTTTTCCAAAGAGCATCGCTCAATCTCCTTTTACAGGGCGCGTTTTACGGACCGTCGTGTCCCGCCGCTTTTTTCTCGAACGAGGGTACCGCCGTCTTGTACCAAAGTCAAGATGATTCCGGTTCCGCGTCGGGCTGATTGTAGGCGCAGCCCTCGTAGGGGCTGACAGGGCCCTCGCGGTCGAGATGCTTCGCATCCTCGTAATAAGGAAAATCGCGGCACATCCTGGGGCGTATGGGATGGATGCCGCACGAAGGAAGTCCGGCATCGTCCAGGCGGTAATGCACGCACGTGTAGTGATACGGCAGGTCTTCTCCGGGTTCCTCCCGGACAAAGCGAAGCATGGGGTATATAAGATATATCTCCGAGAACGAGGGCTCGATGGAAGGGGATTTTTTCCAGTAGAGGTAGGCCCTCTCGAGCATATCGGGCGACTCGGCCAGTCGCACGTCCTGACAACAGCGCCCGCATCGACCGCATTCGGCCATCATCACCCCCAAGGGATTATAAGTATAGGTTCACTACCCATGAGAGGCCGGCGTTCAGAAAGAAATCGTCTTGAGCGCCGTGTGTACGGCCCCGTCGGGCGTCAGCCTGGAGGAGTAAAGCGTAAGGCCGGTGAATGCCGATTCGCCATATACGGTGTCCCTGTTTTTCTCCATGTATTTTAATAGATCGCCGGTTATCCTCCTGCCGCTTTTAAGCCGGGCGAGGGTGAGATGAGGGACGAAGGCGCGCTTCTCTTCCTTGAACCGAAAGTTGGCCGTGAACCGCTCCACATTTTTATATAATCGGGCCATAACGTCGCTGTCGGCATTGAGGCCGGCCCATATTACCGCGGGTTTTCTGATGTCCGGAAACGCCCCCATCCCCGACAGCGTATATGAAATCTCCGACTCCGGGACCGGAATCTCGAAAAAGGTGCTCTCTATGGCGTTGGCCACGTTTCCATCGCATTCGCCGAGAAATTTTACCGTGATATGGTAATTCTCCGGGGGGACCGCCTTGAGCAGGTGCGCGTTGCCGGACAGGAACTCGTAAATCGGGCGGAGCGTCGCGCGGAGAGCGTCGTCAATGGGAAGCCCGATGAAAAGGCGCGTCATTCCTGCCCCTCGATTATTATCGGAACCACCACGTGTCCGTCTTCGAAGCGGGGCGCTATTGCCCTGAGGGCTTCGGCGCCCGGGGAGCTTTGAACGCGGTCTTCCCTGAACACATTGTGCAGGTCGACTATATGGTCCGTGGGCCGGACGTTTGCGGTCTCCATTTCTTCGATTTTACGCACATAGGCCAGGATGTCGTTAAGCTGACGGGCGTATTCGGACATCTCCTGTTCGCTAAGGTCGAGCCGCGCAAGCCTGGCTACACGCAGTATCTGTTTTTCGTCCATGGTGCTCATCGAGTGGTCTCCTTCTTCCGGCGGGGCGCCTTAAGCAAATGGCCCCATGGGCCACATAGTCGGACGAGTGGAAATCAAATGCAATACTTTTTTAAGGCCCTCCGAATTGGGGCGAGGCCCTGCGTCCTGGCCGTATCGGAATTCATCGATTTTCGGCGAATTGGCCTCTCTCTTTGGATCTGAAATTTTTTTGTATCCGTAAAAAAGAGCAGATGTACAATGACTGCCGATTTTAGCCGGTACCGGAGGGACATCGCTTGAAGACGCGCTCCTTAAAAGCTTCCATGCCGCGGAGATATCTCGCTGTTCTGACGTTGTGCGCGCTTCTTGGCGCAGGCTGCTTTGCCTGTGGCCGGTCGGACAGGGAGGAGCTTGCCGTCGATCTCATCGACCTCTTCGGGGCCGCACTTGTGGAGGACGACGGCTTTGCCGCCAAGTACACGGATCTTTTACGCTACGAAAAACTGTACCGCAATCCATACGGACCCGACTCGCCGCGTCTTGTTAAGGCGGGCTTCGATATAGATAAAAGCAAGATGTTCCAGAACGCTCGCCGCTCGATTTATTTAGGGGCCACGGATTCATCGCCCTGCCGAATAACTGTACCTCTGGAGGCGAAGACGCGCGGGGAAACGCTTGGCTTTTCGCTGGGCGGCCTTGGAGGGATTGAGCGGCAATGTGTTTTCAGCATATCGATAATCCGAGGAGACAGGCGCCGGGAGGTGTTTAAAACCGATAAGAGAGGGATCCCGGGGCGCGGCTGGAGGGAATATTCGATATCTCTGAAGGGAGTGAAACTCGACGGCGCCTCGGTAGAAATGAAACTTTTAGGCCGATCGGCGCGCTTGAGCCATGTATTTGTCGCCAACCCGAGAATCTTTAAGCGCGGCTCCGGTTCCTCTTTGCCGAACGTGGTCTTCATCTCCGTGGATTCGCTGAGGGCCGATGCGGTGGACTCGATCGAGAAGCGCTACGGAATCACTCCGGCCATGGACTCCCTGGCCCGTGATGGAATAGCCTGCTCTAAGCATTTCGTGGTCTCCAACTGGACCAGGCCCTCGACCATCTGTATGCTTTCGGGCGTGTTGGCGTCGCATACCGGGGTAAACATCTTCTACCCGCCGGTAAGCGACGAGGAGAAGGAGTGCTTTTACCGGAAAAGCGGCACTCGTCTCATAACGAGCATTTTAAAGGATAAGGGATACATTACCCGCTCAATTGGAAACAACGCCTTTATCATCGAATACACAGGCATAGGGGTGGATCTTAATTTCGACGAGGTCTCCGAGTATCAGTCGCCGGTGGAGGACACGGTGGACATCACGGCAGAGGCGGTGGAGTGGCTGGAGAGAAACGCCTCGCGCCGATTTTTTCTATTTGTAAACTACAATGCTCCGCATAACGCGTACATCCCCCCGCCCGAGTACCTCGGGCCGTTAAGAAAAAAATTTCCATCCATGCATCCCTGGTTCAGGGCGTATTTGGGCGAGGTCGCCTATACCGACGATTATTTGGGAAGGCTTGTAAACGCGCTTAAGCGTCTGAAACTTTACGAGAACACCATAATAGTGCTTACGGCTGACCACGGTGAGATTTTCAGCCCCGATAAGGAGACAAGCCCCTACACGGATGTGCGGGCGCGCTTCTCGCACGGGCAGACTCAGTACGACGAGGAGCTCCGCGTGCCGTTAATAATAAAGCCCCGGGCCGGGTCGAGATACAGGGGGGCAAGGGTGGACACGCAGGTTCGAAACATGGATATAGCGCCCACCATCCTCGACTTGATTGGGCTGGACGGGGAGTCGGCCTTTAAGGGGAGCTCCATCCTGCCCATTCTGGACGGGAAGGAGCGGGGCGAGCGGCCGGTGTACAGCGAGGGGAGGATGATGTACTCCGTGCGCGCCGGTGGGTTTAAATACGCTGAGCGCTTTTACGGATTTGGAATCCGCCCGTTTCACTGGGGAGGCGATGTGGTTAAGGAGTATGCCGAGCTATATGATTTGAAGGCTGATCCAAACGAGCAAAGAAATGTTTTATATGAGCGGCCGGACGATGTTCGGCGAATGAAGAAACTTCTTTATAAAGAGAGGTTTAAACAGCCGGACCGGTTTATAGAGGCAGGGGGAAAACAGATGAGTGGCCGGCTTTGGGTCGAGGAGGGTTTCTTCTATGATGTGGAGGCTCTACCGTCATCGGCCGGTTCCGCTCTGGTTCGAAAAGCAGGAAGAAAGGCGCTCGATTTTTCGCTTCCCCCCGGCGGGCGCATCCGATTCCAGACGATTCCGGCGGAGGCGAATCTCTCGCTCTCTGTGCATGGCGGCGGGCGTTTGCTTGCGGGCCGATATCTTCTGCCTGCTTTCGCGCATAACGGAGGGGCCTATAGGATCAAAGGGGATGTGGGTTTGGCGCGTGGTGAGCCGGCTCCGGAACTTAAGGCAATGGCCGGGCCGGGCGTACGTTACTGGCACGATCAGCTCGAGGGAGGCCTTAGAGGGGTGCAAAAGGAAAAATATCTGTCACGGGACGTAAACAGGCTTCTGGAGCGCTGGGGATATATACAGGGGAAGGAGAAGAGGGGAGAGTGAGCTTTTTCGGTAGATCCACGAAGGGCCACGAAGAAAGGCGGTTAGTGTTTTTCAGATTTGGTTTTATGATTTTTCAAAAAGTATAAATATGTGTTGAGACAAACTTCGTGTGTCTTCGTGTAACTTCGTGGATTAATTCGTTGAGCTTAAGGTGAGAAGTGAGTTTTTTTGGGAAGATCCACGAAGGGTCACGAGGAAAGGCGGTTGTGGGTTTTGGAGTTACCGTGGATATCTTACGCCCCTCAGGGATAACAAGATTATAACGAGCTTACAGTTTTTTCCACCTCGTCGAACAAGCGCCCGACCGGCTCGGCTGCGCCCGGATTGAACCTGTTCACGATCATCATCGTCAACAAATTTGCCGCGAAGCCCGGGACGATCTCGTAGATGATCTCTCCCAGGCCCAGGCTTCTCCATATCACGAGCACTATGGTTCCGCTTACCATTCCTGCCAGCGCCGCTCTCCAGCCGGTGCCCCGCGAGAAGAGCGCGGCGAGCACCACAGGCCCAAAGGCAGCCCCGAAGCCGGCCCATGCGTATGCCACGAGTCCCAGTATGGTGCTGCCGGGCTTTAGCGCCAGGAGGAGCGCTATGGCGGAGATGGCGATTACGGATGCGCGACCGACGAATATCATCTCGCGCTCGGTTGCATCGGGCCGAATCGCCTTCTTGTAGAAATCCTCGGTAAGGGTGGACGAGGATACCAGAAGCTGCGAATCGATCGTGGACATTATGGCGGAGAGCACCGCCGCGAGCATGACTCCCCTGGCCCATGGGGCAAGAGCGGAATCGATCATTAGCAGGAACACCTTCTCTTCTTCACCGCCCGTAAGCCCCTCGAAAAGCGGTATGCCTATAAGCCCGACGGTGATGGCCCCGGCGAGCGACACGGCTACCCAGACCAGCGCGATTGCCATGGCCCCCGGCACCTCGGCTCCGGAGCGGATGCCCATAAAGCGGACAAGAATGTGTGGCTGCCCGAAATAGCCCAATCCCCAGGCCGCCGCCGAGATGATGGCGAGCATGCCCGGCCCGCCCTCCGGCAGGAGCCCGGCAGGGGTTCCACGGGACGTCATTGCCGATGTTATGGCGGCAGGGCCGCCCGCGGCATAACACCCGACGATTGGCACCACTACGATGGCGATCACCATCAGGGCGCCCTGAAGGAGGTCCGTATAGCACACAGCCAGGAACCCGCCGAGAAAGGTATAGGTGATGATGATGGCGCCGCCAAGGACGACGGCAGTCGAGTAGTCGATATGAAACATCGATTCGAAAAGCTTCCCGGACGCGACGAGACCCGAGGAGGCGTAGATGGTGAAGAAGATGAGGGTTATAATGGCCGTGATGTTGCGAAGCAGACCGGACGGGTCGCCGAAACGCTCCTCGAAGAAAGAGGCCAGGGTAAGCGAGCCGGTCATCTGGGTGTATACCCTCAATCGGGCCGCGACCATCCTCCAGTTAAGCGCCGTTCCAATAAAAAGTCCGATAGCGATCCATGCGGCCGGCATACCGCCGAGATAGACGGCTCCCGGAAGACCCATCATGAGCCAGCCGCTCATGTCGCTTGCCTGTGCCGAGAAGGCGGTGACCCAGCGGCCGAGGCCCCTGCCGCCCAGAAGATAGTCCTCGAGGCTGGCGGTGGTCCTATAGAAATATACGCCTATGGCCATCAACATGATGAGGTACAGAATAAAGGTGACGAGGGATGCCGTGTCGATCATATGTAACCTCACAAGCTCAGTGTGCCGGGCCGGAAAGAGTCTAATGCGCTATTTTTAGATGCGCCGTATCGTTGATAACGAGCGCTACATAGCCGTCGCCCTCGGCCTCTATGATCGTCTTCGATGTGTTCTCCAGCCGTATCTTGCGGAAATCGGAGAGAGGCATGCCGACCGCCCTGCACAGTATCGCCGTTATGGCAAAATAATGGGATACTACGAGCGCGTTTTTATAAGAGGCCTCGATTCGCATAACGGCGCGCCAGGCGCGTTCCTGAAGGGCCGGAAGCGATTCGCCGCCGGGCATGCTTACCGAGGCCGGGTCGGCGGCCCAGCTCTTTAAAAAATCGCTGTGGATGTTCATTAACTCCATAAAGCCCATCCCTTCGAAGTCTCCCTGGTCGAGCTCTTTCAGGTCTTCATCGGCCACGAGGGGCGCCTTGAGCCTTTCATTTATGATGGACGCGGTTTGTACCGCGCGGCGGAGGGGGCTTGTCACTACGATATCGATCTTCTCGTCCGCCAGGCTCGAGGCCAGAAGCTCGGCCTGGCGAATTCCGTTATCGGAAAGGGGTATGTCGCTCGAGCCCTGCACGCGCTTTTCGCGGTTCCAGGCCGTTTCGCCGTGACGGACAAGCAAGAGCCGCACTTCTCTCGCATCCTCAGAAATAGTAGCGCGCGCCGATTCCTGCACGCAGGTGAAAATCGACATCGGGGATGATCTCGAGAGCGGGGACTATCTCCAGGAACACCTCTATCGGAATTGGCTCGAAGACATAATTTATGCCGAAGGGCATGCGGCCCTCGAGTTGCTTTTCGTTTTTATCGCCGCCCCAGGTTTTTGCCGAACGGTCGCGGTGGTAGTTATGGAATGCGCCGCCGCCACCCAAAAAGAACGAGACTTCGCGGGCCGGCAGTATTCCTCGAAAGTGAATTAGGTAGTCGGCATAGAGATAGAGGCCGTGGCCCGCCGCGTCTCCAATCCCTCCTGCGATGGCATTTTCTCGATTTAGAAAATATTTGGCGGTAAATCCGGACGGACTGCCGAGCACAAAGCCCAGGCCGAAATCGCCCGAAGCGGACGCCTTATTGGAGTATAGTAATATGGCACAGAAAAGTGGAAACAGGATATAAACAGTCTTTTTCATCTTATTGCTCTATTTGATATTTCTCTTCCATGGAAGTTCCTAACAAGGCCGGCCTTATGGTGTGGCCTATGAATCAGCAGAAGCACCATGTGTGTTACACTACGCATCGAGCATCCCCTCTATATATTGCGAGGCGATGACGCGCCAGTCGTAGCGTTTTCGGACCTCTCCGGCGACCTTTTCGGGCGGAAGCGGCCTTTTTGCTATGTGCCGGGCAAAGGCATCAGCGTTCCGCTCCGGAACGAGCCAGCCTGTAATGCCGTGGACCACGGCGTCGCTTATGCCCTCAATGTCCGAGGCGATTACGCCCGTTCCACAGGAGGCCGCCTCGAGGATTACCAGGCCGAAGCCCTCCATATCTCCGGGCTCGGCTATGTTGGGCATGATGAAGTAATCGGCCGTGTTATACAGGAGCCGCAGCAACTCGTCGCTGGTCCTGCCGAGGAGCAGAAGCTTTTCGGAATGACCGCTTTCGGCGGCGGCCCTGGCGACGGCATCGCGCTCCGGCCCGTCGCCCGAAACCAGAAAGAGGGCGTCCTTTCCAAGCAGGGGCAAAACGGAGCGGATGAACCACTCCACCCCCTTGCGCTTCACCAGCCTGCCGTTGGAAAGAAGAAGCTTTCGCCTGGCGAGCGGTATGTCGAGCCGGCCCGAAAGCTCCTTGCGAAGCTCGGTGCGCGGTCTGTGTAGAGGAAAGATGTCCGGGTCGACGCCGTTGAATATAACGGCGCATTTTGCCTCCGGCACGCCCCGACGCACGCACTCGCGCTTTGTGGCATTGCTTACGCAGAAGACCCGGTCGAGCCTTCGGGTCGTGGCGGCAATGAGCCTGTCGAGCCACAGGGTTTCTATCATTATGTCGAGGCCGTGAATGGTGATGGTGGCCTTTACCCCGGTGAGTTTTTTTAGGAGCAGGGCCTGAAAGCAGTGGGGGCCGCTTGCAACATGAAGGTGCGTGATGCCATGGCGGCGGATGAGCCTCATTGCCTTAAAAATGGAATAGGGGATGAACAGGGCTAAAAAGGCGTAACCGCCGGGATTTATTAGCGTATATGTATCGGGGTTTTGGGCCGCGACGTGCGTAGTCAGGTCGCGCATATAGGTCTGTATTCCGCCTATCGTTTTGGGCGGATAGACGTACGAGAGAAAGAGTATCCTTGCCTTATTTTTGTTCATTGGCGTACGATTTGATTTGATTGTTTTCACGCTCTGTATCCCTCTGGTGTATATCGCAAAGGGGGATATTTTTGTCCATTATTATACGTATAGCGGGGGAGACCCTATGGCGCCCCTATTAAAGGCGGACGCGGCTTCAATAGAACGAGCGGCACTAATCATTCGCTCCGGGGGGATTGTCGCCTTCCCGACTGAAACGGTCTACGGGCTCGGTGCGGATGCACTGAACTCGGCCGCCTGTGCGCGCGTCTTCGAGGCAAAAAACCGCCCTTCCTTTGATCCGCTAATAGTACATTTGGCCGACAGAGGCGGGCTCGAAGGCCTGGTAAAAAGCATTCCGCCGCCGGCGCGTGCGCTTATGGACAGGTTCTGGCCGGGCCCCCTCACGCTCGTATTCGACAAAAGCGAGCTCGTCCCCGACATCGTGACGGCGGGGCTTCCCACGGTGGCGGTCCGAATGCCCGCCCACCCGGTGGCCATAGAGCTCATAGCCCGAAGCGGACGGCCCATAGCCGCGCCAAGCGCAAATCCCTTTGGCTATATCAGCCCCACGCGCGCCGACCACGTCGCGTCCCAGCTTGGAGACGCGGTCGACCTCATCCTCGACGGCGGCGAATGCGCGGTTGGGCTGGAGTCCACGATCCTAAGAATCGACGATGATGGCGCGTTTCTCCTGAGGCCCGGAGGGCTTGCGCTCGAGGAGATTGAAGCGGTCATAGGCCGGGTGGCGGACGCAAGCGGTCCGCGCGCAAGGCCCAATGCCCCCGGGCAGACGGCATCCCATTATTCGCCGAGCACGCCTGTACGCATCGTGAAGAGCGCCGCCGATGCAGGACCCCTCACGGGGAATGAGGGGCTCCTCTCGTTTCGCGGGTTTTCAGGCGAAGCGCCTTTCGCGGCCGTAGAAACGCTATCGCCTGCCGGGGACCTTCGTGAGGCCGCGGCGCGCCTTTTCTCCTGTATGCACAGGCTCGATTCCTTGGGGCTTGGGCTTATCTATGCCGAGAAAGTGCCACAGGAGGGGCTTGGAAGGGCCATTATGGACCGCCTGCGGCGCGCCGAATCGCCTTCAGTGGACCGCAGGGAAGGCCGTCCATTTCCGGATTGAGCCGGGCCTTTCATTTGGGAATCCTCCGAGGGCGGTATCGAGAGGCCAAAAAGGAACCGCGTTCCATTCCTCATTCAAGCGTAATTTGTTTGACATCCGGCAAAACAGGGCTTATCATTCCGTTCCACTCTTCGGATGGGCGGCAGGATAAAACCCGAATATGAATACTACCATTAAAAAACCTGGTATTGCGCTTTTCGGCGCCGGATTCATGGCGCCCTTTTGCGCCATTCGCCTTGTCCTCGACCGGAAGGGGCTCAAACGCTATTTCATCATCCCGTTCATCATGAACCTCGTTCTGCTGTCGTCGCTTGCCTGGATATCGTGGACGTGGCTTTATCCGGCGCTCGCATCGCTCATCCCACAGGGCGACGCCTGGTATCTGTCCTTGCTAAGATGGCTGGCCACGCCCTTTCTACTTGCGGCCTTTACGGTCATCCTGGCGCTTTTTTACTCGATCGCGGGGAGCATCGTGACCGCCCCTTTCAATGACCCGCTTTCGGCCAGGGTGGAGGAGCTCCTCCGGGGACGCGGGCCCGACGAGCCGCTGACTCTCCGGCTGGTGGTGGGCGACGTTTACAGGATCGCGGCGAACACCTTTAAGCTCCTGGCCATTCTCACAGTGTTCAACGCGTCGATACTGTTGCTCAACCTGGTCCCGGTGGCCGGTGGAATAGCCTACTCGGCGCTGAGTCTCGGCTCCGCGCTGTTTTTTTTCGGTTTCGGTTTCTTCGATTTCGCGCTCGAGAGGCGCAGGCGCGCGTTCAAGGAAAAGCTCGCCCTGCTCTGGCGTTATCGTTATATGACCATGGGAGTGGGCCTCGCCTTCTGGATGCTGAGTTTTGTGCCGCTTCTCGGATTCCTGGCCCTAAACCTTGGCGTGACAGGCGCGACGGTGCTGTTTCTGGAGCATATCGAGCCAAACCTGGACGGCAATTCGAGGAGGGAAAGGAAATGATACGATTCGACTATAATAATTTTATGGAAGACTCCATAGGCCCCGAGCACGGCATTTCCCGGTCGGACCTGGAGGGCGTTCGCGGTCTGGCCGCCGAGGCCCTGAACAGGATGGCGCGCGAGAAGGCGGAAGGGAAGCTTGGCTTTCTCGAGATACCCTATGACGATGCGGTGGCGCGCTCCATCGAAAAATTCAGAAAGTCGGCGGCCGGCGCATTTTCCGCTATCGCGGTAATAGGGATCGGCGGCTCGGCCCTCGGCGCCCAGGCGCTTCGAAACGCGCTTTCGCACCTCTATCTAAACGAGCTGGACGAGAGAAGGCGCAGGAAGAGGATGAAGGTTTATTTTTTCGACAACGTCGACCCGTTCGAGATCATCGCCGCGGCGGACGTCATTGACGTTCGGGAGACGCTTTTTCTCGTAATCTCCAAGTCCGGCGGCACGACCGAGACCAACGCCAATTTCGCCATACTCCTTTCGATGCTCAAGAAAAAGGTCGGCAAAAATTACCGCGAGCATGTGGTGGCTATAACCGATCCCGAGAAGGGCGTGCTGAGAAAAATCGCTATCGAAGAGGGCTTTGCTACATTCCCGGTCCCGCAAAACGTGGGCGGGCGCTTTTCCGTTCTCTCGGCGGTGGGCCTGCTCCCGGCCGCGTTCATGGGGATCGATATAGGCTCCATGCTCGCCGGGGCGCGCACGGCGATCGAACGCTACTATGGAATGGACCTTCACCGGAACGCGCCCCTTTTGGGGGCCTCCTTCCACTACCTGTTCGACCGTTCCAAAGGGAAGCGCATAAACGTGCTCATGCCTTACACCAGGAAGCTCTTTCTGATAGCCGACTGGTACCGCCAGCTTTGGGCCGAATCCCTCGGCAAGAACCGCGATATAGAGGGCCGCCCGGTCATTTCGGGTCTTACGCCGGTCCCGGCCCTCGGAACGATAGACCAGCATTCCCAGCTTCAGCTCTACCTGGAGGGCCCCAACGACAAGGTCATAAGCTTTCTCAAGCTGGGCGATTTCGGCTGCGACGTGGAGATTCCCGATTTCTATCCGGGCGTGAGCGAGGTGGATTATATATCGCGCAAAAGCCTGCGCGGGCTTAACCGCTTCGAGGAGGCGGCGACCGAGCTTGTGCTTAAGGAGGCCTCGCGCCCGAACGCCTCCATCATCCTGCCGCGCCTCGACGCGGGGATAATAGGCGAGCTTGTAATTTTACTGGAGATGCAGACAGCCTATGCCGGATACCTTTACGGCATCAATCCCTACGATCAGCCGGCTGTGGAGCAGGGCAAGCAGTTTACCTTCGGGCTTCTCGATCGTCCGGGCTTCGAACGGTTCAAGGAGCAGTTCGAGCGCGGATCGAACAAAAAGGACGAATACATCCTATGAGCGAAGCCCGTCCGCTTTTTGTGGTTTTCGAGGGGATAGACGGGTCGGGGAAGACCACGATCTGCGGCGAGGTCCAACGCCACTACCTGGAAGCCGGACTGCCGGCCATAGGGCTAAGAGAGCCCTCGGACGGTCCGTGGGGTAAAAGGATAAGGGAGATGATACGCTCCGGTTCCATGCCGGAGCCCGGAGAGCAGCTTCTTCTTTTCATGCGCGACAGGGAGGATGATGTGGCGTCGAACGTCCGGCCCGCGCTGGAGGCCGGCAAGATCGTGCTGATGGACCGCTATTACCACTCGAACGCGGCCTACCAGGGGGCGCTGGGGCTCGATGCGGGCCATGTCATCCGGGAGAACCTGAGAAAGGGCTTCCCGGAGCCGGACCGCGTCTACCTGGTGGACCTGGACGCGGCGGAGGCCCTTCGCAGGGTGCGCGGCCGCGACGGCGCGGAGGGCGGAAGGGACGCCTTCGAGAATGAAAGGTTCCTTTCGGCAGTGCGCCAGGCATACCTGTCCATGGCGGACCGGGGCTTCCTGGTGCTGGACGGAAGGCTGGCGGTGCGTGACATCGTCGAGATCGTTGTGCGCGATATCGACGCGCTCCTCGGGGAATGAAGAACAGGACCAAGAACATCGCCCTTACCTACGGGGTAAACCTGCTTTTCGTCGCGCTCTTGATCGCGCTGGCGTCCACCCTGTCGGCGCTCGGCCCGGGCGGACCATTTTCGGCGGTGTTCTTCTTCGTCGTGATCTTCTCGCTCCTGCCGGTGGCCAACCATCTGCACACCATAATCGACTCGTTTATTAGCCCCATCCGCTACAACGACCTGTACGTCCAGACGGTCGACTCCATATTAAGCATCGGATCGTTCGACGAGGTGCTCCGCGCGACCTTCGATCAGATACTCGATCTGATCAGCGTCGAGACTGGCATGCTCATCTTCTACTACCACGACCGGGACGAGTTCAACATCTTCTACCAGAAGAACCGGAGGCGCAAGATCATCAGAAACGCGCGGATAGCGAAGGACAACATACTCTTCAGGGTGATCGGCGGGTCCGAGGACGTAATCGTCAGGAGCAAGCTGAACCCGTCGATTCATTTCGAAAACTCCATTATAGCCGAGCTCGACCGGCTTGGAGGCGAGGTCGCTGTCCCGATTTATTACCATCGGATGTTCCTGGGGATCATCGTTACAGGCTGGCGGCGGAGAAGGCTCTCTCCGGGAGAGATAAGGCTTTTAAAGATATTCGCCTCGAAGATCGCCATTTTGTCGGTTAACAGCTTCTTTTTCGGCGAGATCGTCAGGAAAAAGGAGCTGGAGAAGGAATACGAGCTGGCCGCCAAAGTGCAGAAAAAATTCCTCCCGTCCGCGGGAGGGGTGATGGGAAGGTTCGAGATCCGGGTGCACCACGAAACGGCCTCGCTCATGATCCGGGAATTCTACGATCTTTTCGAAAACGACTCCGTCGAGGATGAAATACGCGTATCGGCCTACAGGATCAGGGACAATATCGCCGGTACGTCCATACTCATGCCCGGCGTGCAGTCGGTGCTTCAAAGCTTCACGCGCCTGGGCCTCTCGCCGGCAGGGGTGCTGGCCCGCCTCAAGCGGATCATAAGGGCGAAGCGCCTCCACGCCCAGGACCTCGTAATACTACACGGCTCGCTGCGGAGGAGCGGGGAGTTCGTGTTTTCCAGTTTCGGATATCCGGCGCCCCTCCTATACCGCCCCGGCAGGGGCCTGCTCCCGCACCGCCGCCAGGGCCGTTCCGTCACGCAATCGCTTGTAATGCAGCCGGGTGACATAATGTTCCTCTGCTGCGACGACTATCACCGGGCCCTATCGGGGGACCCCGCACACTTCGCCGGGATTATGGAGCTTAACCGCGAACTCCCTCTGTTGAAACTGCGTTCCACCCTGGTGCGCTCCCTGTCGGAGAGGGCCGGGGCGGGCGGGAGCGACAGGCTGCTCGTTATGGTGCGGATGGAGGAAGGCCGATGAGGAGGCGCCTTACAAACATGGCGCTGCTCACGGGGGCCGCGCTTCTCAATGCGTTCTTTCTGATGGAGGTGCTCGGAATTACCGGCGCGTTTCAGGCGGCGCCCGTACTTCCGGCGCTTTCGGGGCCGTACTCCGGCGAGGACAGCCGCTGGTTCCTAATTTTCTTGATAGCATGCGCCGATATACAGTTTGCCTGGGCGTTCATTATCAGGATAATCCATCCGTTCAGAAGGCTGGTGCGGCTTTTCATGTGGTTCGGCCTGGCCCTGTCGCTTCATTGCTTTTCCCTCGTCGACCTTCATTCGCGCGGCGAGTATATTCCCCTGTTCGTTTTGAGCGGAATTCTGCTTGGCTACACGGGAGTGGTCATTGGATTCAATCTCACCAACAGGAAGACCAGCTCGGCCGCGGCGGCGATAATGCTCCTTCCGGGCGCCGCCATATTGTGCGCCTCGATTGCGCTACCCTCCGGGCCCGAGGGCGCCTATGTGCTGCGGGCGCTTGGGGCGTATCTGGTGCTCTGCTCGTTCTTCGCTACGGGAAGCCTCGCCGTGTCAACCCTTACGGCCCGAAACGGCTACCTTGTCCGCCGGAACGCGGCCATCACGGCGTGCATGGCCCTCGGTTTTCTCCTGCCGGCGCTCCTCTTCGCGCTGCGATTATGCGCGCGCATGGACGTTCCGCGCGCGCTTTCCCCCGCGCTGATGCTAATCGTGCCTCTCTTCGTGGGCAACAGACTTCTGGAGAGCAACTTCTTCAACGTGGCGCCTCGCGCGGCCAGGGGGGCCGCCATGACCGCCCTCAACGCCGTAATCGCGATCGCCGGGGCCGCGGGTCTCTATTATCTCATGACCGTCTCGGCCTTTTCCGCGAAGATGCTCATGCATTCGGCCGCATTCGCGTTTGGCATGATAATTCTTCTGAATGTCGGATTCATGGCGAATGACCGGCTCCGCTCCGCCCTGGGCGGCGGGAGGGACCGGTACGCCGAATCGCTCCAGACGATCGCGGAATTGGTCTCCTCGCCGACGGAGCTTTCCGCCAAACTGGAGCGGATCTTTTCGGAGGTCTCGTCGGTGGCCGGCATTCCCCAGCCCCGCCTCATACTGTTCGAGGACCGCCGTGACGGTTTCCCGCCGGAATTGGCCCGCTTCGCGGAGCGGCTTGCGGGGGAGTCCGCGCTCTTCCGGTTCTTTACGGAGAGCCCGGAGACCATACTGCGTTACACGCTCATCCGTAACGACGCGGTCGAGGACGGGGTGCACCGTTTCATGGCCGAACGGGACGCCCTCATAGCGGTGCCTCTTATACGCGAACGTGAGGTCAGGGGGGCGCTTCTTGCGGGGGACAAGACCGGTGGAGTGTTCTTCGGCGGGGAGGAGGTCGGCTATCTTCAGACGGTTTCGCTCCAGCTCCATCAGCTCATCGAGAACGACAGGCTCTTCAGCGATTATATCACGCGGCGGAGCTTCGAGCGCGAGCTTGACATCGCCTCCGCCATACAAGAGCGGCTTTTCCCCGAGCGCGCGCCGGAGAAGCGGGGCCTGTCCATCCATTATTACAACCGGCCCTATATCAAGGTGACCGGAGATTACTACGACTTCATCACCATCGACCGAAACCGCACAGCGCTGGTCATAGCCGACGTATCGGGCCACGGCCTTTCCGCTTCCATGATCCTCTCGATGACCAGCAGCATAATCAACGCCATGCTGATGGAGAAGAAAACCATAGAGCGGGCGGTTGAGGAGGTAAACCATTTTCTCACGAGGCGCTACAACGGGGTGGATCTCATAACGCTTTTTGTGGGGGTGTACGACAAGGCGACGCGCGAGCTGGTGTACATAAACGCGGGGCACTGCGCGCCCGTGCTCATAAGGGCCGGGAAAAGGGAGCTTTCCACCCTCGAGGGTAGATCGAAGATCCTGGGGGCCGATCCGGAGGCGGTATATTCATCATCGCGCTTCGCGCTGGCCCGTGGGGACGAGCTTGTCCTATACACGGACGGACTCGTGGAGCTGTACGACGAGCGGACCGGCGAGCAGTTCTGCGAGAACACGCTTCTCGAGGTGGTGTCGCGCGCCAGGGAGGCGGGCATGGATGAGAAGATACGAATGATTATGGAAAAGGCGGAAGGCTTCGGCGGTGCGATACATGACGATATTACGGTCATCGGCATCAGGGTTCTTTAGGCTCGCCGCGCTTGCGGCCGTGCTGTCGTGCGCGCATCAGGTGCACGCCTCTCCAGCTTTGGATCCGCTCGCCCCCGCGCGAATGGGCGGACACGCGGCGAACGCGAACCTTACAGGCGCCCATTTTATCAATCCGGCCTTTGCCGACGACAGCGCTGCGCCGTTTATTGCCTACAGGCTTCTGCGCCACGAGGGCGGTGGAGGCTCCGATCATCTGGCCTCCGTTTCGATGGCCGGACTGGCCCTGTCCTACCTGCGCGTGGACCGGCCGTACGACCCCGCCACAGGGGACTTCTACGGGCCCCATATGGATATCGCCGGCATCACCAAGGGCTTTTTATTCGGAAACGTTTTCGGAATCGGCGCGTCCTATTCCTTCGCGGTGGGCGCAGGCGACGGTCATGGAAGGTACCGCTCGTTTACGGCCGGGGCGCTGCTTCGTCCCGCTCGATTCGTCTCGCTGGGCTACGTGGCCCGCGACCTGAACGAGCCCAGGGCGGACGGAAGAAAAGTCCCCGCGCACGAGGTGTGTTCGGTATCCGTACGCCCGTTCGGCGACGTCTTGTCGCTTTCATGCGATGCCGAGCGGCGGTACGGCCGGCGATTCGATCGCGACGGGCTCTTCTTCTCGGCGGAGCTTCGGCTCCCGTACGATATCCGGGTATTCGCCGGGGCCAGGCCCTCCGGTGACATATCGGCCGGCGCCCTGGCTCCGTTGGGTTTCGGCGGAGCCGCGGGCTCCACGCTCGTACTCGATTATTTCAATATCGCGGGCACGCACGGCTCGCCGCGCACCTCGGCCTATGGAGTAGGGTTTACCCGCGCCAGGTATCGCGGCGCGCTCACCCCGGCAAGCGGGGTGCTTGTTATACGCTTCGCCGAGCGCATGAACGAGATCGAGGAGGAGCGGATGCTCGGAGAGCGGCCTCCTTCGTTTCACGACATGATTGCGGCGCTCGACGAGGCCGCGGCCGACCCTTCGGTTTCCGCCGTACTGCTCGTTATAGACGCCATGCCCCTGGGTTTCGCCCAGGTACAGGAGGCGCGCGCCGCCGTTAAGCGCTTTAGGGCCTCCGGCAAAAAGGTCTGCGCGGCGCTCGCCTCCGTCGGCAACAGGGAGTATTATCTCGCCGCGGCGGCCGACGAGGTGTGCATGGCGCCCAACAGCCCGTTCGCCATAACCGGTCTCGTCGCCGAGGTCTATTTTTTCAAGGGCCTGATGGATAAAGTGGGTGTCCGATTCGAGTCGATCTCGAAGGGGAAATACAAGTCGTTCAGCGAGCCCTTTACGCGCGAGGGCATGTCGGAGGCCCACCGCGAGAACCTGACCCAGCTTTTGTCCGATCTAAACAGGCAGTTTCTTGACGATATAGGCAGGGACAGGCGGCTTACGCGCTCCGAGATCGACGCGCTATTCGAGCGCGGTTTCCTGGAGCCGGAGGAGGCCAGGGCGGCCCGGTTCATAGATACGATCGCCTACCCCGACGAGCTGGAGAAGAGGCTTACAGGCGGTGCCGACAGGGCCGTCAAGCTGGAGGAGTACATAGCGCGCAGGCGCCGGATCGAGGAATGGGGTCCGGCCCCGGTGATCGCCGTGGTGCACGTTTCCGGTTCCATCGTAAGGGGCGAGGAGCGCCGTTCGGGCCTGCTCGGGCCGAACGCAATCGGCGACAGGGCGTTTCGGGAGGCGCTCGAGCGGGCCTTCTCGTCCTCTTCGGTGCGGGCGGTGGTCATCCGCGTCAACTCCGGCGGGGGCTCGGCGACGGCCTCGGACTTCATGTGGCGCGCGCTCCTGGAGATGAAGGAGAAATACGGGAAGCCCGTGGTCTTTTCGTTCGGGAACATCGCGGCATCGGGCGGCTATTACATAGCGTGTACCGGGGACAAAATCTTCGGCGGCGAGGGCACCATCACAGGCTCGATCGGCGTGGTGATGGGAAAGCTCGACCTGGGAGGGCTTTACGCAAGGCTGGGAATAAACAAGGACATCATAAAGATGAGCGAGTTCGCCGACATCTTCGACGAATCCAGAAAGCTCTCGCCGCGTGAGCGCGAGCTTTTGCGAAAGGCGGTGGACTTCACCTATCGCGGGTTTGTCGAGAAGGTTGTCAGGGGACGATCCATCCCGCTCGAAGAGATGCCCTCGATTGCCGAGGGGCGGGTTTTCTCCGGAGGCCGCGCGAAGGAGCGCGCTCTGGTCGATTCGATCGGCGGCCTTGCGGCGGCGATAGAATACGCCAAAAGCGCGGCCGGTATCGACGGCTCATTCCGCGTGATGCATCTTCCGGAGCGAAAAAGCTCCATCGTCGAGATACTCGGCTCCGCCTCGGCGGATGAAGCGCTCGCCGCGCTCGAGCCCATCAGGGGCGCGCTTCAGGGGCTCTACCATGGCGGCGAGTCCTGGCTCTTCCTGTATCCGTACAGGATCGAGATAAAATAGCGCTCAGCCGCGCCGGCCCCCGGCCCGGCGGGACTTGCGCTGTCCGTCGGGCGGAGCGAGCATGCGCCAGACTCGGTCGAAGTAGCCGGGTATGGTGTCGACGAGCCTCCAGCGCATTCCGTGATAGTACCAGGTGTAAATGGCGCGGTAGCAGATCATATAGTAGATGTCGAAGATCTCGCGCACCTCGAGCGAGAGGTCGATGTCCGCGCGCCTGCGGGCCGCCTTCACTATGTCAGCCAACACGCGCCGCTCTTCCTTGCGGATGAAGGACTCCTCGCGCATCCAGGTGCGCATGGGAACGGTTATAAAGGAGGTTATGGCGACTCCGGGGTTGCGGTCGTAGAAGTCCATGGTCACCCAGAGGATCTTGCGGAGGATCTCCCTGGTGTTCTCCAGGCCCTGGATGTGCACGCGCACGAGCTCGCGTATCTCCGAAAGCTTTTCGTTCAGTATGGTGAAGAGTAGCTCCTCTTTGGAGCTGAAATAGCGGTATATGGTGCTGGTGGAAAGGCCCGACTCGCGGGAGATCTCGCGGAGATTCACCCGGTAGAAATCGTTTTTCGAGAAGAGTTCGAGCACCACCGGATAAAGCCTCTCCTTAAGCCTGTCCGAGATCTCGGCCTCGGGGTGTTGCACCGGGCCCTCGTTTTTCCTTGTCCTCTTCTTCATCTTCCGATCCGGCCGGCCGGCGCCGATCAGGCCCCGCCGCGGTACATGGCGTCTATTATATCGCCGTACTTCTTTTCAATCACCTTTCTTTTTATTTTCATGGTTGGAGTGATCTCTCCGTTTTCCTGGGAGAATGGCGTTGCCATGAGGGTAAACCTTTTAATCTTCTCGACCTGCCCCAGGTCCTTGGTTCGCTCGTCGATCCTTTTCCGGTAGAAATCGATTATCTCGGGCCTGCCGATAAGCTCTTCGGGCCTTTCAAAGGGGATGCCCTCGGATCTAGCATGAGGCGCGAGCGCTTCGAACGATGGGACGACCAGCGCGCAGATGTAGTTGCGTCCGTCGCCTATAACGGCTATCTGCTCGATGTACAGGTCCTCGCCTACCAGGGTCTCTATCTGCTGCGGGGCTATGTTTTTGCCTCCCGAGGTGATGATGAGGTCCTTAAGGCGCTCGGTAATGCGGACATAGCCGTCGGAATCGACATGCCCTATGTCCCCTGTCCTAAACCAGCCGTCCGGGGTGAAAACGTCCGCCGTGGCCTCGGGCTTGTTGTAGTAGCCGCCCATAACCGCCGGGCCCTTTACCTGGATTTCGCCCTCGTCCGATATGCGCACCTGCATAAGGGGGACTATCCTTCCGCAGGCGCCGTATTTAATTCCTATCTCGGGACTCGATACGGAAATTGGAAAGGCCTCCGTAAGGCCGTAGCCCTGCGAAAGGGTTATGCCCACTCCGTTGAAAAATTCGTTTATCTGGGCCGAGAAGGCCGCCCCTCCGACGTTGTACGAGACCGGGCGCCCGCCAACCACCGCCCTGAGCTTGCCGAGCACCAGGCGGTCGGCAAAAAAATGCCGCAGGGAAAGGCCGATGGGCACGGGGGATTTGGCGTCGCGGAGAGAACGGTAGCGCTTGCCTGTTTCGACGGCCCAATTAAAGAGCTTTTTCTTGTTTTCGGAAGCCGTCTGCAGCCGTTCGAGGATGGTGGCGTGTATCTTCTCCCAGAGGCGCGGGACGCTCGTCATGTACATGGGGCGCGCCTCGGCGAAATATTCCTGGATGAGCCCGGGTTCGGGGCAGTAGCTGTTAATCATGCCGTACTGAAATACGCCATAGCTCCAGGCCCGTTCGAAAACGTGGGATAGCGGCAAAAAGCAGAGCGAGTGGTCGCCCCTGGAGGGGCGCCGGTAGTAGCGTCCCGTGGCGTAAATCATGGCGAAGAAATTCTTGTGTGTAAGCATGACGCCCTTGGGGTCTCCCGTGGTGCCGGAGGTGTATATGATGGTGGCGAGGTCGTCGTACGATGCCGAGGAGAGGCGCGCGTCGAGCTCCGCGTCGTTGGAGGGGCCCTGTTTTACGAGCTCGTCGTAATTCACCGCGCCGCGGTTGCGGTCGGCGTTGACATCACGGTCGAAGACTATCAGGCGCTTTAAAGGCGAGCCGTCCTTGATGCACAAAAGGGCCTTTTCGTACTGATCTCGGTTTCCCACGAAGAGCACCGAGATCCCGGCGTCGCGCACGATATATTCGAGCTCGGCCGCGCTGTTGGTCGCGTAGACCGGTACCGTAACTCCGCGCAGGGCCAGCGTGGCGAGGTCCGCCACGTGCCATTCGGGCCTGTTGCCCGAGAATATGCCGACCGATTCGCCGGGCTTAAGCCCCATGCCGAGAAGCGCGCCCGATATGGAGCGCGTAAGCCGGCCGAGCCCGTTCCATGTTATGTCGTGCCAGGAGCCGTCGCGCTTGTAGCGCAGGGCAGTGTCGTCGCCGTATGCCTTTATTCGGTCATACACCATGGCGGCGAGATGACGGTCCCGGGCGAGCATTTCGTTGAATTGTTTTTCGTGGTCTTCAGTCATGCCTTCCTCCCCGGCCGCATGGGGCCTTCAATTGTTGAGGCCATTCTATGGCGCGGCGATAAATTGGCAAACAGAAAACATAGTTTCGATTAAAGAATTATATTCGAAATAATGTTTCGCCGATGGGCCCTCCGGCGAAGCGAGTAGAGGCCGGAGGTGTGCTTACGAGAATCCGCCGTCCGTATCCGGCTCGTCTTTTAGGCGGCAGGAAAGGGCGGCCCCCTCCCTGTCCTTCCTCCACGCCTTTCGCCGGAAGGTGTTGTTCCAGTAGTTTGCGAACAGCATGGCCGTTACGAGCTTGGAGATACGCGCCCGTTCCTCCTTCGAGTAGTTCCGGCGATACTCCTCGATGTGCCGGCCCTCGGGTTCGGCGCCCCCGAGGAAGGCGCGGTCCTGCGCGTACCTAAGCGCAAGCCATTCCCGGTATTCGAACTTTTCGCGTTCCAGCAGAAGGAGCTCCTCGATACGCTCCTCGCTCAGCCCCAGCCTCCGGCCCACGGCGGAGTGGATGTTCATTCAGGTGTGACAGTTGTTGGCGAGCGTTACGGTGAGCAGTATCTTTTCGCGGAAAAGGCCGTCGATTCCGGCCAGTGTCGAAATGAGCGAGGGCCCCCTGAACACGGCAATAAGGCGGGACAGAAAATCCCCCGGGGAGGTAAAACGCCGCATGGTGACGATTGAATCCAAAGGCCGCCTCGAGTTATCTTCACTTGTTTAGGCTGCGCCGCGTTTTATGCGGGCCCCATTGAGCCCAGAATACGGATGATGGCCCGAAACGTAAAGCCAAATTTCGGCGTTCGGCGCGTAGGTTATGTGAATTCAATTATCATAATCATTGACATCGCATTTCAAGTATGATACTATCTATCAAAAGGGATGCGTCATATCGAACAATCGGCAATGGAAAAAGTAGCCCATAAAAGGAACATCGATGACACTACGCCTTCCGACGATCTGGCCTGGTGGCTTAGCCGCACACCGGAAGAGCGTATTGAAGCCGTAGAAATCCTGCGCAGACGATTCCATGGAAACGCAGAAAGACTTCAAAGAACTGCTCGAATTATTGAACGCCCGTAGCGTGGAATTCGTAATCGTCGGCGGATATGCTCTCGCCTTCCACGGCGTCCCAAGGTATACGGGCGACCTCGATATCCTTGTTAAGCCCGACAAAACAAACGCCGAAAAAATCCTGAAAGCCATGGATGATTTCGGCTTCGGATTCATGAATTTCTCGTTGGAAGATTTCTCACGTCCCGGCAAGGTGACCCAGCTTGGATTCCCGCCGGTCAGAATCGACATTATAACATCCATTACCGGCGTCTCCTGGGAAGACGCCTCTACACACGCCGTCGCCGGTACGTACGGCGACGTTCACGTCCGCTATCTCGGCAAAGAGGAACTGATAGCCAACAAGAGGGCCCTGAGACGCCACAAGGACCTCGCGGACCTGGAGGCCCTTGGCGAAAAGGCGTAATGCCGTGCTTCAGGCTTATAAAAATTGTCCATGCGGCATACTATCATGGAAATAAGAAGTGTCGTAGACACAAATTCCAGCAGGATTAATATCAAGGGAATCACACCGCTTCGCGTTTTTTAAACACTCCATTAATATTAATTCACTCCCCCCGGACGATCCACTCGCGGTAAAGTGCTTGCGCTTGAGCCGAGCGCGGGTAGTATTCGTGCGGTCATGCCTTCCTTGTTGAAATCGAAAAGCAAAGCCCAATGGATGCGGTTTTCCGCTGTATTCGCGGCTCTTTTGTCCCTCGCCTCGGCCGGCCCGGCCTTTGCCGAAAAGCCCATCGTCGCGGTGGCGGCTTTCCAGGCGAAATCTCCCCGCGAATACCAACTGGCGGAGGCGTTTGCCGGTTCGCTGGAGGGGGCCCTGCGCTCGTCCGGAGCGTTCGACCAGATAGACCGTGCGCTGCTTGCGGACCAGCTCGCGCGCTTCGGGTGCGATACCGAGTCCTGCCGGCTCGGCTTCGCCCGCTCGGCGGGGGTCTCGCTCTTATTGGGCTTAAGGCTCGAGGAGCATGCGGGCGGGCTGGGCTTCGAGGTGCGGGCGTACGGAGTCGACGCTCCTTATTTCGGGAAGATGCTGTATCGTTACAGTGCCGGGCTGCCCCGGGGGGCGGAGGCCCTGGGGCCGAGGGAGCTTGGCCTTATCTCTGAAGAGCACGCGATCCGCGCCGTGGCGGGGGTCCTTTCTGAGTTCAGGGTGCCGGTTCTCCTCTCGGACGACGGCGGGGGCGGGCTTGCGGTACGCTTCAAAGGAAAGGCCGGTGAATACGAGCTGTTCAGGCCGAAGACCCCGGAATCGTCGGAGTATTCGATACGGGCGGACGAGGCCGTTGGAAAGGTGAGGATCGATTCCGACGGCAGGGTGAAGGCCCTGGCCCCGGCCAAGCCCAGGGCCGGCGATTACGTGCTTGCGGACCTCGGCGACGGAGCGGCGCGGGCCGCGCGACTGCACCGGTCCCGCAAGGAGGAGATGGTCTTTGCGGACCCGGGGTATTCGGACGCGGTTCTCGCCGCGCTCTTTTGCGTTCCCGCGAGCGCGTCGATGCCGCTTATGGCCCCGCTGGGCCATTATCGCTACGGGGATTTCGAGGGGCTCTCCCTGTGGGCCGCAAACGCCGCTCCCTGGCTCTATCTCGAGGCTGACGGGCTTTTACGCAGGCCTGCCGTAATCCGGCGCGAAAAGCGCGATGTCCCGCGCGATACGTCCGCGCGTTATAACTTCGCCCTGTACATGCTCTGCGCCGGGGGCGCCCCCCTCTTTGTGGACGCCTTCGCTCACCGCTATCTGGGAGACGCGGCGCTTTACCGGGGCGCACAACCGGTGGTGGGGGGCGAGCCGACAGCGGTCTTTCTCTCGGCCATCTCCGGGGGCGGAGGGCATTTCTACAAGGGATATCGCCTCTGGGGCTACCTGTATTTTCATCTCAACAACGCGCTCGTTTACTCGGCGCTTCGCGAGTATTCATACTCCTGGCGCTACGACGAGGCGGCGGATTCATACCGCCGTTCACGGGGCGACAGGGGCCGCCTGCGCCTGTATCTGGGCGCCCTCGGCGCGCTCAAGATTGTCGAGGTGGCGCATGTCCTCCTCCTGGGGCATTCCATCTCGGCCGGACGGGTGAGCGAGGAGCGCTTTTCGGTCGCGCCTGAGCTATTGCCCGATGAAGCTGGCTTTACCCCGGCCCTTAGAATGAGTTACAGGTTTTAGATGATGAAGACGCTCGATACGCGCCTTTCGCGAAACCCCGTAACGCGCGCCGCGATGGCGGTGCTTGTTACGCTTGCGGCCGCGGCGTCGCTCGATGCGGCCGAGATCCGGGTGAATCCCCCCTCCGGAGGGGTCGCGATATTCGTGCTTCCCTCCGAGGATTCGGCGCTCGAAGTGCTGGGGGCGGAGACGGCGGCCGTGCTCAGGGAGGCGTTCGACCGCTCCGGGCGCTTCGTCCCGGTGGAGGAGCACCGTCTGCGATGGGCCCTCGGGGGGGCGCGGGCGGAGCGGGCGGGCGATGCGTACGAGGCCGCGGCGCGCCGCCTCGACGCGGACCTCTATCTGGTGATAGGGCTGCGGCGCATGGGGGAGGCCTACCGCGCCACGATGCGGTCGGAGCCGCGTCGGGAGGAGCTTGCGGGTCTTAAGCGGACGGCGGAGTTTGAAAGCCGCATAATGGGTAATATCCCGCAAAAGCTCGCGCTGGCCGCCGTTATGCTGCATCGGGATTTGCCCGTTCGGGCGTCCGTCCTTGCCCCGCTCGAAGACGGGTGCTTCATACTGGGCGCGGGCCAATGGCATGGATTAGACAAAGGCAGGTGGCCGCTCCGGGGACATGGCGAGCTCGAGGTGCTATCCTGTGGCCGATATGAGTCGGTGGCGCGGGCAACGGCCGGCTTGCCCGCGGCCGGGTCGAAGATCACCATCCCTATCCACCAGGACGTGCGCTCGCTTGCCCGCCTGTATGAGAAGCGCATTTCCGACAATACGATGGCGCGATATGGCGCAGGCGCCGCGCTTATACGGGACTCCGACCCGCGAAAGAGGTATCTGGAAGGCGCCTGCATCGTCAATCCCGGGGGCAACGCCTGCCTGCCGGTGTACGGCGCATTTCTGGCGACCGGATATCTTGGATTCAAAGACCCGAAGGCGGACGCCCAAGGGCTTGCCCTTTCCGGGTCGGTCCTCGCCCTCCAGTTTTCGATGGTGCCGCTTGCCACGGGGTTTTCGGCGCATTTTTTCCCATGGAAGCGCGATGCCGACAAATCCCCCGAGATGCAGAGGCTGCAGATCTTTCTGTGGGCCTCATCCCCCCTTACGGTGAGCGCGGCCTACCTCGACCAGCTCGCCGTGCAGTTTTCGCGCTCCGGGACGCTGCCGCCCTTTTTCGAGGACCGTAACGCCTTCGCGGCGCTCTGCTCCGCCGTCGTCCCCGGAGGAGGCCAGTTTTACAAGGCGCAGAGGATTGCGGGCTGGGGCTTTTTTCTGTCCGAGATGTCGCTCGGCGCCGCCAGCGCATATTATTTCGATGGAAAGGCCAGGGGTGGCCTTTTATTGGGGGCGCTCGGAGCGCTTAAGCTTGCGGACATAGCCTCGGCCTTCTTCATGCGAAGCGGATACGAAACCTATAATCGCGAGACGGGCGGCTGGGACGAAGCGCCTGCCCCCTTTCTGGGGATTAGGGATGAGCCCGAGGGCGGGAGGATCACTATGTTCGGCGTCTTACGGCGGTACTGACTCGGTCGGCTATGTCCCTATGCCCAGAGGGTGGCCCGGTTTTCTTCATGTGGTCCGTTTTACGCGTTGCCATTGAGGACGCGGTGTATTATATTTGACAGCGCGGCGGCGGGGGTTTATTGCGCACAGGCAAAGCCCGACGGCGAGACAATCCACGCCCTTGCGCACATCTAACGACTAAGGGCGTGGAGGGGCCGGCTTGGGCCCGAATGATACGCGGCGGTTTCGTTCTCGGGGGTTCTCCGGCCGCCATAATTAGTGTCGAATCCCCTTCGGACATATACTATTTTTTCTTTGGAGGTCGCCAGTGTCCGTCGCGACGAACAGAACAGACTCCGATTGGAACGATATAGCCATATCCTCCAAGCTCCTCCCCGACCTTTCGGATAACGCGGCGGTGGTGCTCGAGAAGCGTTACCTCGCCAGGGACGAAGAGGGGCGGCCGGCCGAAACGGCCGCCGGCATGTTCGGGCGCATAGCGAGGTTCGTCGCCGGCGCAGATTTCGGCTACGGCGCGTCCGCAGCGGAGGTGAGCGCCACAGCCACAAGGTTCTACGAGATGATGGCCTCGCTTGAGTTCATCCCGAACAGCCCCACGCTCATGAACGCCGGCAGGCCGCTGGGCCAGCTTGCCGCCTGTTTCGTCCTGCCGGTCGGCGATTCCATGGAGGGCATCTTCGACGCCATCAAGAACATGGCGCTAATCCACAAAAGCGGCGGAGGCACAGGCTTTTCGTTCTCGCGCCTTAGGCCCAAGAACGACATGGTGCGCTCGACCGCCGGGGTTTCGAGCGGGCCCGTCTCGTTTATGAACATCTTCAACGCAGCAACCGAAACCGTTAAACAGGGAGGTACCAGGCGCGGCGCAAACATGGCCATCCTCGCCGTCGACCATCCGGACATACTCGAGTTCATTTCGGCCAAGGAGGACGGAGGAAAGCTTACCAACTTCAACTGCTCGGTCGCCCTGACCGATGACTTTATGAGAGCGCTCGATACCGACGGGGAGTTCGAGCTCGTCAATCCACGCAACGGCGGGGTCGTGGCGAGGCTTGGTGCGAGGCCGGTCTTCGAGCTAATCGTACGAAAGGCTTGGCAAAACGGCGAGCCGGGCATCGTTTTCATCGATCGCATCAACGCCGCCAATCCCCTTAAAAAGGCGGGGATGATAGAGAGCACTAATCCCTGCGGCGAACAGCCCCTGCTTCCATACGAATCGTGCAACCTGGGATCGATCAATCTGGCCCGATGCGTCTCCAGCGACGGGGACCGGCCGTCGATTGACTACACCAAGCTCGCGGCCCTCACGCGAGACGCGGTACACTTCCTCGACAACGTTATCGACCTCAACAGATATCCGCTTCCGGAGATACGGGAGATGACGCTCGCCAACCGGAAGATAGGCCTGGGCATAATGGGATTCGCCGATATGCTCATCAGGCTGGGGGTTCCGTACGATTCCGACGAGGCGATAGATATCGCCGAGGGCGTAATGTCGGCCATCCAGGAGGAGTCCAAAAAGGCCTCGCGCGCCCTTGCCGCGGAAAGGGGCGCTTTTCCGAATTTTCATCTTTCGGATTTCGCCGAACGAAACGAAGCCCCGCTGCGCAATGCCACGACCACTACAATTGCGCCTACCGGGACCATCAGCATCATCGCCGACACCACGAGCGGAATAGAGCCCATCTTCGCCCTCGCATTCGTGCGAAACGTGATGGACGACAGCGCGCTCGTGGAGATAAACCCGCTGTTTGAAAAGGCCGCCCGCGAGCGGGGATTTTATTCCGAGGAGCTTATGAAACGCGTCGCTTCCCAAGGCTCGGTGGCGCACATGGAGGAGGCGCCCGAGGACGTGCGGAGGCTCTTCGTAACGGCCCACGACATAAGGCCGGAGGCCCACGTGCGCATCCAGGCGGCCTTCCAGCGTTTTGTCGATAACGCGGTCTCGAAAACGGTCAATTTTCCGAACGAGGCCACCGTGGACGATATAGACAAGGTCTACCGGATGGCCTACGCGATGGGATGCAAGGGGGTTACCGTATATCGCGACGGCTCGCGGGAGAATCAGGTGCTCGAGGTGAAGCGCGAGGGCCCCGTGGTCCGGGCCGAGGCGGCGGGCCGCCTGGTGCCGCGCTCCCGCGGCGAGGTTACATACGGTTCCACGCGCAAGATGTCTACCGGATGCGGTGCGCTGTACGTAACGATCAATCAGGACGACGAGGGGCTCTTTGAGGTGTTCGCCACCATGGGCAAAAGCGGGGGATGCGCCGCGAGCCAGACGGAGGCGGTAAGCCGCCTCATATCGCTTTCGCTTCGCTGCGGAATCGAGCCGGCCCAGATCATAAAGCAGCTTAAGGGGGTGCGCTGCCCGAACCAGGCCTGGGAGAAGGGGGGCCGCATCTATTCGTGCGCCGACGCCATAGCCAAGGCCCTGGAGCGGCACCTTGGAGTGGATACGCGCGAGGGCCAGCAGGGCGAGGCGGCGAAGAACTCGGCCGAAACCAACGGCAAGGGTTCGGACGCTGTGATGGTGGGCGTGTGCCCTGACTGCCACGGACCGCTGGAGTTCGAGTCGGGTTGCTCCGTCTGTCGGATGTGCGGCTTCTCGCGCTGCGGTTAAAGGGATGCCTCGGCCGGATTCGTCGTTTACCGCAGCCCCTGGCGCATCCCAGTCGGCGAGTCGCCACCCGCGTGGTAGTCGTGCACCCACGCACCCCGTTTAAGCTTGTGGCGGAAGTTGGAGGTGTCGTCTTCTATTATCTTTTCGAGATAGGCGATTTGCCGCTCTATGGCCTCCAGGTACAGGTTCGCGTCGATTCCATGGCGGTGCTTGAAGTGGTGCTGGGAATAGATGTGGATGTTCTGATAGGACTCGGACAGGCGTTTCTTCGTGACCTGGTAAAATTCCGCCGTCTTTCTTAGAAGGTCGAATTCCGTATTAAACCCGGCGATTCCCGCCTCCCTGAATTCGTAATAAAGGAAAAGCAGCTTCTCGAGATATGCGCGGTCCGACATCTGTCCCAGAATGTCCGCGGCGCCCAGTATGCACCCCGCGTACTGCTCGGTCTCTGACGCGAACGGAATGGTGTCCAGGTCTATACCGGACTCGGTGGTCCGGATGATGTTGGAGATGACGCGTATGGACTCATCATCGAAACCGAAGGCGTCGCGGTTCCTTTCCAGGAAGAGCACGCCGCGCTCCACATGGGTGTCGGTGTATTTGGCGCCGGTCCCCTCTGTATCCCAGGATTCCTGTATATAACCGATATCGTGTAAAAGCGCTGCGCACAAAAGGTTCGAAACGAGATTCGCCGGAAGAGGGGGATTCTGGATGTTGAACCCGTCGACGATGCGCGCCGAAGCGAGCAACGCGTCCATGGTGTGCGCCAGATTGTGATATTCCGTGTTGCAGCCGCGGTAACCCGGGAAATCCCCGGCAAATAGTTTTCGAACAAGCTGT
>MVZN01000004.1 GCA_002069125.1 Spirochaetes bacterium ADurb.BinA120 | reverse complement strand
GAGCTTCTACGCCACGAACGGGACAAGGGCAGGATAGTCTGGGTCCTGGGGCCCGCGCTTGCCTTCGATTACGACTCGCGCTCGGCGATGTCGGAAATCATCGAATCCGGATATGCGCACGCCGTACTGGCGGGCAACGCGCTTGCTACGCACGATATCGAGGCGGCCCTGTTCGGCACTGGGCTGGGGCAGGACATCTATACCAAGGAATACCGCCGTCTGGGGCATTACCATCACCTCGACGCGATCAACACCGTCCGCAGGCACGGTTCGATCGAACGCATGTTCGACCTTGGGCTCATAAAGGACGGGATAGTGCACGCCTGCTTGCGAAAGGGCGTTCCCCTGGTTCTCGCGGGATCGATCAGGGACGACGGCCCGCTCCCCAAGGTGATAGCCGACGCCTATATGGCCCAGGACGCGATGCGGGACGCGGTCCGCGACGCTACGACCGTGATAGCCCTGGCGACCCAGCTCCATGCGATAGCGACGGGGAACATGCTGCCCTCGTATCAGATTCTTCAAGGGTCTGTAAGACCGGTGTACTTCTATATCGTGGACATCTCCGAATTCGCCCTGGACAAGCTCGCCAACCGGGGCAGCCTTGAGGTGCGCGGCATCGTGACGAATGTGCAGGATTTTCTGATCAATCTGAAGCGGGCGCTGGTCTGAATACGCCCGTTGGGGTTCATGATGAATACGCATGGCATTGGTCGTAATTGGAAGCGGGCGCTGGCCCTCGCGCTATGCGCCGGGATATGCGCCTCGGCCTGCGTCTCCAGGCCTGCGACAAAGGGCGCGCCCGTTGTGGAACAGCTACGGGCGGAGAACAGCCTTGTAAAGAAACGGCTAATGCTGGCGGAGCGCGAGAACGCAGTCCTAAAAGATGAAAACCTCCAGCTAAAAAGCGAGCGGAAACAGCTCTTGGCAAGGATAGAAAAGCTCGAGGCCGATATTGCGTCGCTGGATGACAGATATAAAAAGGACATCGCGCTAAGGGACGGCCAGTACCGGGACCTTCAACTGAAAAACGACGTGTTGTCGAGGGAGAGCTCCGAAAAGATACGGGAACTGTCGGAGCTGAACAGGTCGACGGAGTCGAGGCTCGGGGCGGAGATCGTGCGGCTCAATGACGAGCTAAGGCGGCTGCAGGAATCGTATACTAAGGAGCGTGAGGAGGTTCGAAACGAGAATGCCCGGCGCGAGTTGGCCCTGTCGAGGGAGCTCGAATCCATAAAAAAGACGGCGGCGGAAAGGGAGTCGGAGGCGGCGTCCCTTAAAGTTGAACTCGCCTCGATGGAGCGTCGCTGCGAGAATTTGGCGAAGACGATCGAGGACGGGGAGCGTAAGCTAAAGGACCGGGAAACGGAGACACAGCGGCTCCGGGAGCGGATCGACGCGCTCATGAATCAGGCAGCGGGTAAACCGTCAGGTCAATAAAGGCGAACTATGAGACTAAGGCCCGTATCCTTGGCGGTAATTGTGGCGGCGGCGCTCAAAATAACGGCTTCTATCGCCCTATCGGCCGATTTGAGCGTTCTTCTGACCCATAACCTGGAGGGTCGGTTTTCGCTCGAGGAAAAGGGGCAGGATGAAAACGATCCGCTCCTGATTTTAGCCCAGAACATACTGGCCGAGCGACGGTCGGGAAAGGCGGACCTCTTCCTCGACCTGGGAAACGCCTTTTACCCGGGAGCGCTTTCCAAGTACAGCTTCGGTTCGGCCGTAATGGACTACTTCGACTATTTCGGATGTGACGCAAGCCTGATATCGTCGCGCGACCTGCGGATCGGCATCGACAATCTTGAATTTCTGCAAAAGGGCAGAAAAACGCGTCTTCTCGCCACGGGTATAGCCCTAAAGGGGGATAGGCTTTTTACCCCTTATATAATTCATAGCAGGGGAGGGAATGCCGTGGCGGTCGTCGGAATCCCCTCCGGTAAGATTCGCTTCGATATCGCCGAAAAGAACCTATATGGAGCCGAGATGACCAAGGGCGCGGCGGACCTTGAAGGCATACGCGCCGAGCTCGAGACGGCGGGTGTGCGGCATGTAATCGCGCTAAGCGGGCTTGCCGTCGGGGAGACCATGGCGCTAATGACCGGGCGCCCATGGATATCGATAGCGATCTGCGGGGGCGATTATACCGGCGAGCTTTTTGCGGGAAAGGCCGGGCGGGTGGACCTTGCGGACGGCCGTTCCATCGTCATTCTCAATGAAAAAAGACGCTATTACCTCCTCGAGCTTTCGGTTGGCGCCGGTATGGAGGTGCGCTCCTTCGCCGGCAGGCTGCCCGCGCCGATCAAGACGGACGATCCGGCGTATCGTGAGTTTTCGAACCGCCTGACGCTCTGGAAGCGTAAATTTAGGGACGAGGAAGACCGGGTGATCGTCGACATCGGTCCGGAGCCGGTCCTTACGGGCGACCGAGGCCTTGCCTGCCTGGCCAGGGACCGCTTTAACGCCGAGATCGGCCTGGTCGAACACGGAACCATTACGCCCGTTTCGATTGGTAACGGCGTACGGGCCTCGGACGTTCTGAACATGGTGGGCCAGGATTTTTATCTGTTCACCTTCAACCTGAATGGGGCCGAACTGAAGAAGGTGTGCCAATCCGATGGCCCATTCCTCGTCTCGGGCTCGGACGGGAAGAGCGTCCAGGGCTATCCGATAGTAGATTCGCGAATGTATCGCGCGGTTGCGCCCCAGGCCCTGTTCGAGCGGGTGGAGCAGATAATTGCGCACGAGTTGTCGTACACCAACACCTGGAAGAATATTACGGACATTCTGATGGACGATCTGAAGGGAGATTGCGCCTTCCTCGCCGACGATTGCCGCGGTCTGGACGACAGGTTCAGGGCGACAGTGGATTTTCATCTTTCGAATTTTTACGATCAGGCGCTGGTGAAAAGGGGTGACGATATGGACGAGCCTCCGGGCCAGCCGGGTGAGACCTACCGCCGGTGGGGCCTCGAAAACCGCGTCGATATAACCGTATATAACAGGCTTCATCAGTTCATCCTCACACCTTACATGCTTTATACCGTCCTCCACACGCGGGATGACGACGAATATTACTACCAGAACAACCTGCTGCGGGGCACATTCGTGTATAACCTGAACCTGGCTGAGCATATAAAGCCGTATCATAAATCGCAGTGCGATACGGTGGTCAGGGTGGTAAACGAGCACAGGCCGGTTCTTATCCGCGAAACCGCGGGCGCCAATTTTACCGGAGAGATCGTCTCGGCCAAATTGGGGCTCGGATTCGAGAAACGCGTTCACGATCCTGTGCAGATCCCTGCATACGGCATGGAAGCCGTCATCCTGGCGCGTATTCCCTTCCTTCGGTATTTCAGTTACGGACTGACGTTCGATTCATTCATTTCGCTTCAGGGAAGCGATACCGGCAGACGTCATATACGCAGCCAGATTGACAACTCCCTTTCGGTTTCGGTTAACAGATTCCTGGCCTTCTCTCTCAAACACCGCTGGTTTTATCTCTATTCCAGGGATTACCGTGAGGAATATCGCAATTCGCAGGTCATTACATCGGCGGACCTGAAGACGGATTTTAAAATCTTTTAACCCCGGGAGCGCTAATGCGTCGGAATGCAAAAAGTGCTTTCATTTATTGGCAGTTGATGTTTAAGTGAGGCAAGGCGCGCCGTTTCCACGCGGCGAACTCTATATAGGGATACTCTCGAAATGACCATCATACGGATGACGGCTGCGATTCTTTTTACCGCCTCGGTCTGCGCCACGGCGATTCTCGCTGATGATCCCGCGGAGCTTACCCGAAGGGGTGTGGAGCTAAGCGACCGGAAAAAATACGATGAGGCCGCCGGGCAGTTCGACCGGGCCATCGAGATACAGGACGCGGCGTCGGCGAAAACCCATCACAACAGAGGCTGGGTGCGGGAGCTTAAGGGCGACTTCCCGGGTGCGCTGAAAAATTACGAGGAGGCCATCCGTCGCAATCCGAACCAGCTTCCTTCGTACGAACGGGCCGGTTACCTTTATTATAAAACGGGCGATTTCGACAGGGCCGTGGAGGCCGGTGAACACGTCATAAAGGCGGATCCCAACAACTCCGAGGTAATCAAGTGGCTGCCCGAGGCCTATCGCATGAGGCTCTTAAAACAGCAAGAGGAGATGCTGGCCAAGCAGCGGGAGGAGGAGCGCAGGAAAAAGGAGGAAGAGGAGCGTCGGCTCGCGGAGGAAAAGAAAGAGGAAAAGAAACCGGAGGAAAAGGAGCCTGCGCGTATCCTGTACGCCACATGGGATTTTACCCTTCGAGGAGCTTATTTCTTCGACAGTGGAAACCTCAAATACGTGACCACGAGCGGCATACCCGTGTCGCTTCCCAACATGCTCTATGTGAGCGTCATGCCGACGCCTTCATGGGAATTCGACCTCCTTGCGGGTACTCCGCACCTCGGCGCGCTCATGCCCGGAGTTGTGGCGTTCACGGAGCGTTTTCAGGCGCTCTATCATTTAGAGAAGTGGTATCTTGGGGTGGGTGTTCTAGGCAGTCATTACAAAGACGATTTCAATTTCGGAAGATCCCTCTCGCTTCACGATCTAAAGGTCGGGGGAGTCCTGGGCTTCCGGGACGAAAAATCGACAACCAAAATCACGGCATACCCGCGATTTCTACCCATGGATACATCGCATTCCAAGGGGCGCACGCTCGACGTCGGCTTTTTCGAATTCAGTTATCGCTACGACGTGGATAAAAATCTTGGCTATTATTCGAGGATATCGGCAGCGGACTACTACTTTTTCGACCATGGGAATCGGGTGTCGAATTACTACGGCGTCTACGAACTTAGCCTCGGACTTATCCTCGGAAGATATGACGAAGCGACAAAAAAGAGATTCCTTACCCTGACGGTCGATCTTACGGAGAGGTTTTATCTGAGGGATTTTGCCAACGACGAGCCATATCGTTTCGCCAACGGACAGGGCTGCTTCGGGGCGGATTCGCGTACCTGGTTCAAGGGGGACGCGTTTCCGGGATACTTCACCAACGGGCATGTTTTCTCCGTAAGGGCGGAAGAGAAGATAAACGGGAATTTCTTCGTATACCAAAAGCTGGGTTTCGAGCTTACCGGAGGAAAGGGAGACCGCAACGAGTTTTTCCTGCTCCTTGGCGGCGGCGCGGTCTATTGATGGAAGAGCGGCGCGAAATTCTGGATTTTGCCGGGGAGATCGCGCTCGATGCCGGGGCAATCCTATTGAAAGGATTCCGCTCTTCCGGCCTGGTCGTTACATATAAAGGCGTTTCGAACCCTGTAACCAGCACCGACCGCGAATCCGAGGATTTCCTGTTCGCCCGAATCCGCGGGCGTTTCCCCGATCACGGAGTCATAGCCGAGGAGGGCAGCCGCGTGAAAGGCGCCGGTGACTACCTGTGGTATCTCGACCCCTTGGATGGCACAACGAACTTTGCGCACGGCGTAGAGCATTTCTCGGTTTCAATAGGCGTTTATTCGCAACGGGAGCGAAGGCCTGTGGCTGGCGTCGTATACGATCCGTGCAGGCGGGAGCTTTTCAGCGCGCTCGCACATGGAGGGGCCTTCCTTAACGGGGAGGGCATCCGCGTCTCCGCAACGGAAGACCTTTCCCGCTCGCTTATCGCCACGGGCTTTCCCTACGACAAGAACCTGTCATATGAAAACAACCTGGCGCAATTGGGCCGTATTCTCCCCCGCGTACAGTGCGTCAGGCGTTTTGGTTCCGCGGCGCTCGACCTGTGCTATGTAGCCGCCGGGCGTTTCGACGCCTACTGGGAGATGAAGGTCAGCCCGTGGGACATCGCGGCGGGATGTCTCATAGCGGAGGAGGCGGGCGCCAGGGTCACCAGGTTCGACGGATCGCCTTATGACATAGAGGTGCCCGAGGTGCTCGCGGCGAGTAGCGGGCTGCACGGCAGGTTGCTCGAGCTTTTGGCATGAACGCGTAATCGCCGCTTTTCCCTTCGGGGGCGGGCAAACTCCATTTTTACCGGAGCGGCGATTCTATCCGATCGATAAACATATTATTGACAATGTCGTTATTTCTCCGCTCAAAATAAATTACCCAACAAGTCGGAATACCTCATTTCTGCTTGACCTGTCTTGTCATATCGTCTGACAATGTATTTTTAAAAAAATGAGCCTTGTATCCATAGAAAGCCATTTCCGGGCGCCTGGCGTCGAGAAGTTAGACTGGCGTCTAATCATGCCGTAAGGGCCCGCGCAGAAGGGCCCTGGGCGGGCGATAAAACCAGCCCGTGCCGCGGCGGGGAATAGGGATTTTTATTGGGCAAGGCTTAAGAAGGCGGCATCCGGTATAAGGATGGCCTATCCCTAAATGGAGGGTTGACGATGGAGCGGACATTGCCGATAAGTGAGGAGCATGTAATTTTTCGTGAATCATTAAGGAAGTTCATAGCCGCGGAAATAATTGAACGCTACGCGGATTGGGAGCAGGAGGGAATTATTCCTCGTGAGATATGGAAAAAGTTCGGAGAGAACGGCTACCTCTGCCCATGGGCGTCCGAGGAGTACGCCGGTTCCGGTGCGGACTATCTTTATTCGGTCATCATCACCGAGGAGCTGTCCCGCGCCGGCGTGGGGAGCCTTTTCGTTCCACTGCACAACGATATCGTCGCCCCTTACATCGATAGCTACGGTACGGCCGAGCAGAAGGCGCGCTGGCTTCCCGGATGCGTTAGCGGGGACATCATCCTCGCCGTAGCCATGACCGAACCGGAGGCGGGTTCGGACCTGGCCGCGATAAAGACGACCGCGGTGAAGAAAAATGGGCGATGGGTGCTTAACGGGCAAAAGACGTTCATTTCAAACGGCATCCTCTCGGATCTCGTGGTTGTCGCGGCGCGAACGGGCGGCGCCGACGCGCCGGCCAATCAGGCCATAAGCCTTTTCGTAGTGGAGAGGGAGGCCAGGGGATTCTCCAGGGGGGAACCGATAAAAAAAATCGGCCTTAAGGCGCAGGATACTGCGGAGCTTTTTTTCGACGACTGCGAGATTCCCGGGGAGAACCTGCTGGGGCAGGAGGGTATGGGCTTCATCTACCTGATGCAGAAACTGCAGCCCGAGCGCCTCATTTGCGCCGTTGGAGCCCAGGCGGCAGCCGAACGCTGCCTCGAAATGACGGTAGAGTACGCCAAGGAACGCAAGCTGTTCGGAAAGCCGCTTTCGAAATTCCAGAACACGCAGTTCGTACTCGCGGAGCTTGCGGCGGAGATAGCCGTAGGCAGAAGCTTCGTTGACGATCTTATACGCGCCCACATGGACGGGAAATCGGTGATGAACGAGACGTGCATGGCCAAATTCTGGGTGACCGAGATGGCCAAGCGGGTAGCCGACCGGTGCCTGCAGATCTTCGGAGGATACGGGTACTGCACAGAATACCCCATCTCGAGGTTTTATTTAGACGCGCGCATCCAGACCATCTACGCCGGCACTTCGGAGGTAATGAAGCTGATTATCGCGCGCTTCATGGGGCTTTAAGGGGTAATTCCCTAAATTTTAAAGCGGGCCGCTCCGATAAAAAAGGGGAATCAAACTATTCTCCGGAGTTGACCATGCTAAAGAAAATTCTGGCCGCGGCGTTTATAATCCTGCCGGTGGCGCTCTTTGCGCAGGACGCGCCCGAAGGGAAGGGTAAAACCGCCCTGAGTACAGCCATACCCTCGCAGGCGCAATACAGCGAGAAATTTGTGGTGGAGCACTGCTACTTCAATAGGCGCATCGACCCCGGCGGAAAGGGCGAGCTGCTCGAGATCGAGTTGATATTGAAGAGCCGCTGGAACGACCCGCTGGAGATGTATATCTTCACCATCGCCTCCTTCGAGAAGGTCGAGAAAACGAAATCGAGTTTCGAGATGCCGATTCCGGAACGGGAGCGTATTCGCAACTTCGTTCCATATCCGGACGATATCAAGAACTACGAGTATGAGAACCCCGACGGCAGGGGGAAAATGGTGCTCGTAAAATTCCCGAAGAACCCCAAAGCAGGTGTCGACCCCGCGACCGGAAAGCCCTACACCCTTAAAGATAGGCTGGTAGTACGGGCCAAGCATCTTAGTCCCTACAGGAACGACTACGTGTTCTTCAATAACGCCACCATCCTGATCTTCGACGGCGAAGGAAAGGCCATGTTCCGGAAACTTTATGAGATCAAGGGAAAGCGGCGCTGATTGTTTTAAAACGCCTTTGCGCCAATGGGGCCCCGGAAGGGGCCCTTTTTGGGTAAATTGTGGTTGACCCGGATTTGAATGTGAAAAAGGCTTGTTATTCAATAATCGTACTTTATTGTAGTTTCGCTCGCGGCATGAGCGGATTCCCCAATATCGAGGAACGGATATGAGCTGCGTTGTTATAATCGGCACACAGTGGGGCGATGAAGGCAAGGCGAAGATGATCGATTACTTCTCCTCCGGCGCGGACATCATCGTCCGTTATCAGGGCGGCGCCAATGCCGGGCATACGGTCGTTACAGGCGGGGTAAAACACGTTTTTCACCTCGTTCCGTCGGGCATTCTGCATCCGGACAAGGTGTGCGTGATAGGAAATGGCGTGGTGCTCGATCCGGAACAGCTCATCACGGAAATCGACGCAATCGAGAAACAGGGCATCGAGGTCGGGAAACGCCTTTATATTTCGGACGCGGCGCATCTGATTCTTCCCTACCAGAAGCTGTTCGACGAGCTTGTGGAGGAGTCCCGCGGGAAGCGCATCGGGACAACGAAGCGAGGCATAGGCCCGGCATATTCGGACAAGGCCCTGCGCCTTGGTATACGCGTGGGCGACATCATGGACGACGCCTATCTTTCGGAGCGGCTTGGCTGTGGACTGGAAATAAAAAACCGGCAGCTCGAGCTCGTATACGGGCGTCAGCCATTCGGCAGCGCCGAAATCCTCGGCCTGGTGCGTAGCTTCCGGGACCGTTTCAAGAATAATATCGTTAACACGCAATATTACCTGCACCGCGCGGTTGAGGCGGGGAAGAAGATCCTTCTGGAAGGCGCCCAGGGCGTGGCGCTGGACATCGACCATGGGACCTACCCTTTTGTGACCTCGTCGAACACCACGATCGGCGGCGCGCTGACCGGGACGGGACTTTCGCCCTTCAACATCGATAAGATTGTCGGCATAACGAAGGCATATGTAACGCGCGTGGGAGAAGGACCATTCCCCACGGAGGACGAAGGGGAAGAAGGCGCGCGCCTCCGGGAGAAGGGGGGCGAGTTCGGCTCGACTACGGGCAGGCCCCGCCGCTGCGGGTGGTTTGACATGGAGATCATGCGCTACTCGAAGCGTGTAAACGGGCTTACGAGCCTGGCGCTAACCAAGCTCGACGTGCTGAGCGGTTTCAAGAAGATCAAGATAGCCGTTGCCTATGAAATGAACGGCAGGCGATTGGAACATTTCCCATCGTCTATGCGCGGGGAAATAAGGCCCGTCTATGAGGAGCTGGACGGATGGGATGAGGGCATCGAGGCCTGCCGTTCCTACGATTCCCTGCCGTCGAGGGCGCGGGATTATATCGATTATATCAGGAAGGGGCTCGATATTCCCATCTCGATTGTATCCGTGGGGCCGGACCGGGAAAATACGTTTATCCTCGAGTAGAACCGCCTGAATGCCCTAACAATGAAGTTTTTGGTTGATTTTTACGGCTTGCGAGCTAATTTTAGTTTGACAGTATTATAGGCTTTTTACACCTTTAACCCTGCGTTTTTTGAGTCGCTAGCTCAGTCGGTAGAGCAACTGCCTTTTAAGCAGTGGGTCCGGAGTTCGATTCTCCGGCGACTCATAGAAAATTGCGAAAAATCGTTGACCGATGTACGCAATTTTTTATAGTGCCAGAGCATCTGTCCCCGTCGTCTAGGGGTCTAGGACACCGGGTTTTCATCCCGGCAACAGGGGTTCGAATCCCCTCGGGGATGCGTAGAAAGGGCGGCCGGCCGGCCGCCCTTTCTTTATCCGCCTTTCGGCCTGTCAGAACACTTCCATTACAGCTTCGGCCATGAGACGGTAGCCTTCAACCGTGGGGTGAACCATGTCGGGCTGAACGAGGCCGCGGAATTCCGCCACTTCCGAGATCTTTTTGCGCCAGTATTCATGCACGCGTACAACGGGCAGCCCGTTCGCCGCGCCGAGCTTTTCGATCGCGTCGTAGAAGGGGGCGGCGGTGGCGCTGTCGCGGGATTCGACGAGATGGACGGAGGTGAGGAGTATGATCTCGGCGTCCGTGTTCTCGCCTATACGGTCGACGATTGATTGGAGGTTGTGCCGGAATCTTTCGACCGGATAGCCGATAAAGGCGTCGTTGAGAGCGAATTGGACGAGGACGCAGTTGGGGTCTTCGTCTATGACGTCCTCGCGAACGCGCATAAGCCCGCCCTCCGCCGTGTCGCCGGGAATGCCCCTGTTCAATATTTTGAAACTGGCCGAGGGGAAGAGCGACCCGAGCATCTCTTCGAGAAATGCGAGGTAACCCTTTCTCACCATCCATCCCTGTGTAAGGGAATCTCCGAGCGCTACGATTAGCGTGTGCTCGCCCCTGAAGAGCCTTTCGATCGTCCTTTCAGCCTTCATTTCGAACCTCGGCATGTTTGGTCGAGCGGCAATTCTCTAATATTGGCCGAAAGCCTGAAGCAGTCAAACGAAATTGATTTCCCGCGGGAGGCCTTGGCGAGGCTTCGTCATCGGGGATGGCGGGTTAATATGGTTGATTTTTTCCGAGAGAGGGATAGCTTTATCGAAGTGCTCCGGGCCGATGGCCATATCGCCGCGGCGTCCGGAAGGGGGGTAAGCGCATGAAAAAGGTACTTATTACCGGCGCGAGCGGCTTTATAGGGGGCCATCTTGTAGAGGCGAATCTTCGAAGGGGTAACAGCGTCCGCGCGATGGTGCTGCCCGGGGACCCTGGCGCCGAGAGGCTCTCGAAAAAGAAGGGCGTGCAGACCATGAGCGGGGACGTCCGGGATTATGATTCGGTACGGCGGGCCTGCGCCGGGATGGATATAGTTTTCCATTGCGCGGCGGTTGTGACCGACTGGGCGCCCAGGGCGCTTTACAGGGAGGTGACGATAAGGGGGACCGAGAACATGTGCAGGGCCGCTTTGGCGGCCAATGTGAGCCGTTTCGTGGACATGAGCACGAACGACGTTTTCGGCATAGACGAGAAGAACCTTATGGATGAGACCTACCCCTTGCGGAAATGGGGTGAGCCCTATCCGGATTCCAAGATCGAGGCGGAGAGGATAACCTGGCGTTTCCATCGCGAGCACGGCCTTCCGGTCACAATGGTATATCCCTGCTGGGTGTTCGGCCCCGGGGACATGACCTTCGTATATCCTCTGGCGGAAGCCATCGTCAAGAGGGATCTGGTGTTCTGGAGAAGGAAGGTCATCGTTTGGCCGGCGTATATTGAGAACCTGGTGGACCTGCTGATGCTCATCTCGGTCGACGGGCGGGCCGTCGGCAACGGTTATCTGGTCCACGATGGGGAGTATGTGACCCTGCAGGATTTCTGCAAGGGCATAGCGGATGCGCTGGGCTCCCCCCAGGCAAGGCTTCACATCCCCTACTTCGCGGCGTATGCCGCCTCCTTTGTGATGGAGCTTGTCTGGAAGGCATTGGGGAAAACGGAGAGGCCGCTTCTCACCACCTATGTGGTGAAGAATCTCGGATCGCGATTCAGGTTTTCCATAGCGAAGGCGGAGCGGGAGCTCGGATGGAAGCCCAAAGTCCCGTTCCAAGAGGGTTTTATGCATACCATGGAGTGGTTGAAAACACTGGACATAGACAAACCGGCCGCGAAATAGCCGGCACTCAGATTTTCAGGGCCTCCCTGGCCTCTCGCATGATCTGAAGCTCCTCGTTTGTGGGGATTACCATGGCGGATACCCGGCTTTCGGGCCGGGTGATGATGGGGCCGCCAGCCTCATTCCTTCCCTTGTCAAGGTGGAGGCCAAGAAAGCCCAGGCCGGACGTCACGTCGCTTCGAAGCATCGATGAGTGTTCTCCGATGCCTCCCGTAAAGACGACGATGTCGAGCCCGCCCATCTCGGCGGCATAGGCGCCGATGATGCCGGTGATGCGGTTGGCCAGGACGTCGGCGGCGCGGCGCGCGTCGGGGTCGCCGGCGAGAGCCCTCTCCTCTATCACCCGATGGTCGCTCGATATACCGCTCAAGCCAAGCAGCCCGGAATGCCTGTTGAGCAGCTCTTTGACGGTCTCCGGAGTGTAGCCATTATCAAGCAAAAACAGCACGATCTCCGGATCGAAGGACCCGCTGCGCGTACCCATTGGGAGCCCCTCGAGCGGAGTGAAGCCCATCGAGGTATCCACGCTGCGCCCGTTTTTTACGGCGCAGACGCTCTGTCCATTGCCCAGGTGGCAGGTTACGATGTCGAGCTCGTCGATGTTCCTCCCCATCATTTCGGCCGCTTTAAGAGCCACATACTTATGGCTTGTCCCGTGGAAGCCATATTTACGAATGCCGAATTTTTTATACAGGGAGTACGGCAGGGCGTACAGAAAGGCCTTTTCGGGCATAGTCTGATGAAACGCGGTGTCGAAAACGGCGAACTGGGGCGTTTTCGGCAATTCGGAAGCGAGCGAGCGTATGCATGCCAGGTTGATCGGATTGTGCAAAGGGGCCAGTGAGGAAAGCCTGTCGAGCTCCGCCTCGACCGAGGAGTCTACGCGTGTCGTGGCGCTGTATGTCTCGCCTCCATGGACTACGCGGTGGCCTACGGCCGAGATCTCGTCCGGATCGGAAACAAGCCCCCATTCCGAGATGACCTTGAGCATGTCCGCAATTGCGGCGGAATGGTCCAAGAGCGCGCAGGGGCCACGGTCGGACCTTTCCTCCGCGACGATTTTTCTTACGCACGCGGCTTCTTTACCGCGCACTCCTATACCGTCGTAGTGGCCTTTAATGAGAACGGCCTCCGTGAGGGCGTCGAAAAGCTGGAATTTTAACGAACTGCTGCCGGCATTGACAACGAGAATCTTCATTGAATGGCTCCGGTATACTGAACTTTCCCGCGGGCTGAACCCTGTGGCGCCTTATGAGTGAACTCTATCCCGGAGGGTATCTTTTTATCAAGCAAAGCGCAATGGCGTCCGCCGGCACGGTGAAAAAAATCCCCTGCGGCCGTTGGGCCGAGGGGCATGCGCAGGAGGCGCCTGCGGAGGACATGGCCCTCCGCAGGGCTGCTATGATTAAAGGATCGTTATACCATGCTGAGGTGTTTGTACTTGGGCAGGTATCGAACCGCGGGTTTGAAGGCGTCACGCCTAAACGGCTCCGCGAGTACGTTTGCGCCGCCCTCTATGACCGCGTTGATGACGACCGGTTTTTGAGACTTTACCGCCTCGTTTACTACGTCCTTTACCTGATTGTAATCCTCGACCCTGAAGCCGATGGCGCCCATATCCCTTGCGATCTGTGCGTAATCCGGGTTGTCGGGCAGGTCGCAGCCTACGAACCTGCTGTCGAAGAAGTCGATCTGGTTTTTCTTCTCGGCGCCCCACTCGTGGTTGTTGAAAACGACCGCGATGACGGGTATGTTTTCGCGCACCGCGGTCATGACCTCCGCGATTCCGCTTATGCCGTATGCGCCGTCCCCCTGAAGGGCGAACACGGGGCTTGAGGGCGAGCCCATCTTGGCCCCCATGGCCGCACCGTAGGCGAAGCCGCAGTTGCCCCAGCTTAGCGCGGATATGTGCTGGCGGGGCCCCGAGAATCGAAGGTAGCTGTTGCAGATCGACGAGTTGTTGCCTATGTCGGTCGCCACGATCGAGCCGCTTGGCATGGCGTCGGTGAGCTCCTTGATGAAGCGGCGCGGATGCATGAGCTTGTTGGTGGAGGATGACCATTTATCGAGCTCGTCCTTCCACACCCTTTTTTCCTTTTCGATCTCCTCTATGCGCTTTGCGTCCCTTCCGCGTTTGGAGTCGATCGCGCGAAGGCGAAGGATGAGCTGTTGGGCGAATTCCCTTGCGTCCGCCATGATGCCGAGGTCCACCCTTTTGGAGAGGCCGAGCTGGCTCGCGTCGACGTCGACCTGTATGATCTTGGCGTTTTTGGGCCAGTAGTCGATGTCGTACTGAGGCAGGGTGCCGAATGGCCCGAGCCTGGTCCCCAGGGCCAGTACGACGTCGGCCCTGGCTATTAGCCGCATGGCGGCCTTGGAGCCGCAGTAGCCGATGGGCCCGACTGCGAGCTCGTGGTCGGCCGGGAAGCTGTCGTTGTGCAAATAGGTGTTCACGACGGGGGCCGTTAGGTATTCGGCGATGGCCTTTGCCTCGTTATGGGCGTTGGACTGCGATACGCCTCCTCCTGCGAGGATTACCGGGAACTTTGCCCCGGCCAGAATCTGGGCTGCCTGTTTAACCTGCTCTTCGGGTCCGGGGCCGTAGCATACGTCGCCGGATTTATAAATTTCGCAGTCGAGTTCGCCATAAAAATAATCGCGCGGGATGTTGAGCTGCGTCGGGCCGTTTAAAAGCTTCGCCATATAAAAGCAGCGCCGGGTTAGTTCGGCCATTCGCTCGGGGCGGTTAACCCGCACCTGGTATTTGGTGGATTTTTCGAACCATGGCATCTGATCGAGCTCCTGGAAACCGCCGGTCCCTATTCCCATGCTTCCGGTCTCTGGGGTGATGGCGACCACCGGGGAATGGGCCCAGTAAGCGGCGGTTATCGCCGAAACGAAGTTGGCGGCCCCGGGGCCATTCTGGGCGATACAGGCCTGAGGCCGGCCCGTTACGCGGGCATAGCCGTCGGCGGCGTGTGCCGCCGCCTGTTCGTGGGCGACAGGAATGAAACGAATTCCGGCAGCGGGGAAGAGATCGAGTGCGTCCATGAAGGCGCTTCCGACAATGCCGAAGATATCGCGTACTCCTTCTGCAAGCAGAGTTTCGACGAGCGCTTCGGATGGTGTCATTCGTGGCATATCTTGCCTCCTCGGTTTGGGTATTTTCGAGCGTGCGGGTCCCGCCCTGATAACAGGGCCTAATCAGTCCGTATCAGTCGGCAGGGACTCGATAATAATTTCATGAATTATATTCATAATATGAACATAGTTCAGTCTGCTTTACTTGTCAATAAAATTTTGATTATTTTTTGAATTATGGGAACCTCTAAAAATTAAATTTTTTGAGTTACCATAAATTATAACTACAGGCATACTCAGGACTTAGGTTTTCCCGCCCGCCGAAGGCGGGCGGGAAAACCTAATTATTAAAGGTTGCCTTATAACAACAGGTAACCTCCAATTATCAAGTTTTACCGGCCGCCGAAGACGGCGGGAGACATAAGTACTGATTTTGCCAGTAGTTATAATTTATAGGAATTATAAAATTTAATTAATGGAGGTTCCCGCCAATAGACTTGTTGCTTTACTGAGTGTCATTGCGATCCCCGGCCGTATCGGGGCGTGGCAATCTCATACAGTATCAGGTTTTTTGCCTGTAACCTGTTGCCTTTTAAGATCGCCACGTCGGCCTGCGGCCTTCTCGCGATGACATTTTTGTCAGTTACGCAACAACTTAAATAATTATCTGGCCGGGAGGTTCTGGCAGTTACCAGAATCCCAAGGCGCACATGCAATGAAAATTGATACAGGGCCATATTCACGATATAATGACCTCTTCCATGGAAGAGGAGCTTGAGAAAGCGTCATGGAGGGTGGAGGGCGCTGTTAAAAGAAGGGCTGTCCATTAATTATCTTGACGATACGCTTTTTATCACCAATAAAGCGCTATTGTATTTTTGTATCCATGGGTCAAATTCGGACCCTAAATGATACTCGAAGCGGAAAACGGGCTGACGATAAATGAAGAAAGATTTTAAATACAGGGAAATTCCCTACAACTACACCTCCTTCTCGGACCGTGAGATCATACTCAGGTATTTCGACGAGGAAACCGCCGAGCTTATCGATACGCTGCGTTCGCAGCGTGTAACCGGCAGGAGCGCCAAGCTGCTTTTCGAGATATTCGGAGACCTGTTTATAATAGACCGAAACCCGTACATTTACAATGATTATCTGGAGGACCCCAAGAAACAGCGCCGTCTGAGGCGCCTGCACGATATACGCCTCGATTCCATCATTAAAGCCTCCAACGACAATCCGCTGGTGATGAAGCTTGTCGAAAAAACGAGGGTTTTGGACAGGGAATTCTTCGCCGGCTTTGCCGCCGAAAAGCGGCTTCGAAGAAGGATTTTTCACGCCCTGAAATCCTGTACGGCCAGGGGCAATATCCAATTCTCCGCTTTTCACAAGGTGTCCCACGCGACAGACGCGACCGACTGGAGGGTGGAGTATCCGACGGTCGTCGTATATCCCGACGCGGTCGGGGAGATACCGGCGCTAATCCGCGCCGCAAAAAAACTGGGCTTGAGCCTTATCCCCCGCGGCGGCGGCACCGGCCTTACGGGTGGCGCGGTTCCCGTGCGCCGCAATACGATGGTCATCAACACCGAAAAACTCAATCGTATATCCGCCATTGAGATGGAGCGGGTCGACGGAAGGGATGTCCCGGTAATAGGCGTCGAGGCGGGCGCTGTTACGGAGGATGTAATAGACTTCTGTGAGCGCAACGGCTACATCTTCGCGACAGACCCCACTTCGGCATGGGCATCCACAATCGGCGGTAATATCGCCGAAAATGCCGGCGGCAAGAAGTGCGTGATGTGGGGAACCGCCATCGACAATATATTCTCGTTTACGATCGTGGACGCCCAGAGCCGCGTACTGGAGGTAAAGCGCCGCGATCATCCCCACAGAAAGATCCTTCCTGGCGACATGGTGGTTTTCGACGTATTCAGGCTGGAAGGCGGAAAAAGCCTGCCCCTTAAAACAATCACCCTCCTCGGCACCGAGATTCGAAAGGCCGGGCTGGGCAAGGACATTACCAACAAGGCGCTTAAAGGGCTGCCAGGCGTGCAGAAGGAGGGAGGGGACGGTATCATCACCACCGCGCGTTTCGTGCTCTATCATCCGTTTGCGCATTGCAAGACCATCTGCCTGGAATTTTTCGGCAACAATCTCATCAACGCGTCGAAGGCGATCGTGGATATAATGAACACCTTCGAAAAGGACGCCGTAGTCTTCCTGACAGCGCTCGAGCATTTCGACGAGAAATATGTGCTTGCGATTAATTACCGGAACAAGTCCAAACGCCCGGCGATCCCCAAGGCGGTGCTCCTTGTGGACATAGAGAGCAACAACGAGGAGCTTTTGGCAAGCGCGTGCGAGCGGGTCATCCATATGGTGGAGCCATACAACACCGAGGGAATCATCGCGGCCGACGAAAGGGAGCGCGAGCTTTTCTGGCAGGACCGTAAAAACCTGGGCGCCATAGCCCGCCATACAAACGCGTTCAAGTTGAACGAGGACGTAGTGATACCGCTGGAGAAGCTGCCGCTGTTCGCCGATTTCATCGAAAAGCTCAATTACCAGAAGGAGATCGAAAACGATATACGCATAATAGACGAGGTGGAGCGCTTCCTCTCCGAGGCCAAATTGAAGCAGGGCGCGGACTTCAGCTCCGCCCGGATCGATGCGTATGTAAACGGTATCCGTAAGCTGAGGGAGCTCTACCGCTCTTATATAGAAAATTTTGACCGGCCGGCGGGCGGGGAGTTGGGCGGAAGCGGGGAGGAAACCGTATTTAAGCTCATCCAGGACGGCACGATCACGATACAGTTCGATGACGAGGTCATTACCCACTTCGCCATAACCTTCCATGGATATGAAGAGCTCCTCGACAGGTTCAGTACGGTGGTCCAGAACGAGCGCAAACGGAAGATAATCATCGCCACCCATATGCACGCGGGCGACGGCAACGTACATGTCAATATACCCGTTCACTCCAACGATTATATGATGATGCGCGAGGCCGACGAAACCGCCGGAATAATTATGCGCGAAACCGTGAGGATGGGCGGCGTTATCTCGGGAGAGCACGGGATCGGCCTCACCAAGCTTCGCTTTATCGATAACGAGGTCCTGGAAGGATACCGGCAGTACAAGCTGGAGAACGATCCGGAGGACCTCTTCAACCCGGGGAAGCTAAGCGCGGAATTCCGCCAGAGCGGCATCTACACGCCGTCGTTCAATCTGCTGGAGCTGGAGGCCTTCATCCTCAAGGCCACCGACCTCGAGAAGCTGTCCACATCCATAGCCCCCTGCGTCCGATGCGGCAAGTGCAAGCCGGTATGCAACACGCACTATCCCGGCGGCACCATGTTCTATAATCCGCGCAACAAGATCCTCGGCGTCGGTCTTATAATGGAAGCCGTACTCTATGACGCCCAGACCTCGACCTCGCTCTCGTTTAGAAACTTCAAAAAGCTAAGGGAGATCTCGGACCACTGCACCATGTGCCACCGCTGCCAGGCCCCATGCCCGGTGAAGATCGATTTCGGGGACATTACGCTGGACATTCGCGAGCTCATGGTCCAGCGCAGGAAATCGCAGTTCAAGGCGGCGACACAGTTCACCATTTTCTTCCTGCGCCGCCGCGGCTATTACATCAACAAGATCATGCGCCTGCTCATCTTCCGCCTGGGGTACGGGGCGCAACGGCTGGGTTATTATCTCAACCGCCCGGTTTCGAAAATTACCGCCAGCATTTTACCCATGATCTCCGGCTATCTGGCGGGGCGGTTTCCGCGTACCGGAGATAAATCCCTTCGCGAGCGCCTCCGCCTAAAGGGGACCAACAGCTTCTATTCGTTCGAGAACCCCGACATGCCGGTTAAAAAAAGCGTCGTGTATTTCCCCGGCTGCGGTTCGGAGAGGATGTTCCCGGAGATAAGCATTGCGGTGATAGCCCTTCTCTACAATGCCGGAATACGCGTCGTCATCCCGCCGGAGTTCATCTGCTGCGGCTACCCGATGCTCGCCAACGGTATGACCGAACAGGCGGATATTCGAAGTTACGAAAACCGCGTTCTCTTCCACAGGATTGCGGACACGACCGGATATATGGATATCGAACACATCATCGTTTCGTGCGGCACCTGCTACGAGATGCTCGAAAAATACGAGATCGAGAACATATTCAACGGCGCGTCCATCATGGACATAAACGAATTCATCGCCGAGGAGGGCTTTTACGGCGACACCCGGACGCCCGGACCACCGGTGCTCTATCATGAGCCCTGCCACACTCCTCTAAAGCACCTTGGCTACGAGAAGACCTTCGAAAAACTGCTCGGGACAAGCCCGGTGAACATCCCGAACTGCTGCGGCGAGGGCGGCACTCTCGCGCTCTCTACCCCGGATATCTCGAACACGCTGCGCGGGCGTAAAAAGCTTAACCTGCTGGGCCTGACAAGAAGAAGAAGGGTGAGCGTGCTTACGACCTGTCCAAGCTGCGTTCAGGGGCTCTGCAAGATAAACGACGGGGTGTCGGTAAAGGGCCGCTCGCTGGCCGTGTATGCGGCGGAGCGCTTTCTGGGCGGGGACTGGGAGAAGAAGTTCATCCAGACGGTCAAGAAAAAGGGAATCGAACGGATTCTATTCTAACGGCGATTCCGACGGCCTTCCAAGACGCGCCCGGGAATTCTTGTTGAGCCGGGCGGCATTATCGGTCGATCATTACTTAAAAATATGGATAATTTGGATCCGGCGAAAACCGGACCGAAAGGCAGTTCCAAAGACTAAAGAACGCGGGCTTCCAGAGGTGAATGAGCGGATGAAAAAGGCTGTCGGGCTGTGCGTCGGCGTTGTTCTGATGATGGCGTTCTGCTGTTCGGTAAAAAAAGAGACGGGCGCCCTCCGCGAGGAATATTCCATGGAGAGGGGGCTTATGCGCTTCTTCGCCCTTTGCGAAAGGGACGCGGCCGGCGGCGTGGGCGTAGTGGAAAGGCACGATATCGTAAAAATGCTCACCCATTTCCTTCGAATGGACGGCGGCGGGAAAAAGTATTATCTCCTGGAGCGGGAGCACATATCCGAGATGATTCTGGCGGTTACCGAAGGGCTGTATTCCGATTTCATTCTGATCAACAGGCACGGGGTGGTGGTGTACAGCCGCGAAAATGACGATATATTCGGGAAGAATGTACGGACAAGCCTGGCCGACAGCCCGCTTGCGCGCTGTTTCGCAAACCAGGATAAGGAGCTCCACGTCGAGGATGTGGCCGAATTTCCCCCCGGCTCGGGGCGCTACGGAATATTCATAAGCTCGAAAATCGTTGTGGAAAATACCTTCCATGGGATCTTCATTCTTCAGGCCGGGATAGACAAGATGGATGGATACCTGGAGGATAAAACCGAGGTCCTGGATTATAATGGAAGGTACCGATTGACCCCTCGGCGGGAGCTCATACTTTCAGATCATCCCCTACGAGGGCGCATGGAACCGGGCGTGCCGGGGTCGTTTTCCCAAGACGGAAGAAGATACCAGGCAACTCCCTTCGAATTCCACGGCATCCGATGGATGATCGTTAGGGAGCGCTGATCAATCCAGGAGGAAGCGCGCGACAAGGTCGTGAGCGTTTTTAAACAGGGAGAGAGGCCTCTTGTCCCTTGCCCGCTGTCGGTTGATTTTTCTGGCCATTTCGACCATCCTGCCGTCGTCGATCTCCCCTACGCCTGTTTTCAACATTCCACCGAGGAGGCCGGGGAACACAACGGCCGTATCGATGCGCTGCCGGGGAACGAAGTCGCGGACCCCCTTTTCGGCGATGATCCCCATTTCGAGTTCGTCGAAATCGATGAGGGAAATGACGATCTGGCCGGCGCGTATACGGTGGAATTCATCGATGGTGAAATGGTTTCTAAACAGCAGTATTACATCGGAGTTGTTGAAGATGTTCTCCGGTGTCGTCGCGAGCCCTCCGGCCTTCTCGAAGGTAAGCATGAGCTTCTCGTTGTGATCGTAGCCAAGCACCCTGTGACAGCCCAGGCCGTGGAGTATGCGCGTCATTCGAAGCGATCCGCATTCTATGCCTATTATTCCAGCCGTGGCCTCGGCGAGCTCGATGTGGTCCCTTTCGAGCAGGTGGAGCACCTCAGAAAGCAGAAGGAGCGGCGTTTCATCGTACATCATCGAGACCACCGGAAGTGACATCTCCGAGAGTATCTGCTCGTACATATCGCTTTCGTCAAGATCCTCGATCTCGGCTATGCGTATCGCGGCGAACCCGGCCTCTATGCCCTTTATTGTTTTGACAAGATCCTCCGTCTGGGTGAAGGTGATGATTATCGGCAGGGCGTTAAGCCCAATGAAGTGGTTCGTTATGATCGCGTCACGCTCCAGATCGGCATGGCATAGCCGTATTGCCTCTGAAGAGGCGTCCCCTCTTTTTTTAACGCAACCGAGCATAGCGATCGTCCTGCTTATTCCGGTAAATCCGTCCCCTTTCCCCTTTCGGATACGCTCGCGCATAAGGGCCGCAGAGCCGAGCAAAAGCGTCTCATAATCCTCCTGACTTTCGATTCGCATTTTCCCGCTGACGTTAATGAGCCCGCCGGCAATGCTGTCCTCCAGAACGCTTCGCTCCCCGGTTATCTGGTAGGAGTCGCGGGAAGCTCCGGCTGCGGAGAGAAAGGCCTCGTAAGCCTCCGGATCGGAATAGGTTATCTCCGCCTCGTAGTTTTCGTATGAATCCCCGGTTTCGACTAAAAGCAGGCGCCTTAGAGCGCATCCATGCCTGTTGAGCTCATCGGTGAAAACGCAAAGCTTCCCCTTTCCGATTTTTAACTGGAGTTCGACGATCAATTGCATCGCTTTTCCCTGCAATAAACTTTAAGCAATCTCGAATTATTGAGTTTTCCATCCAGCCGAATGCGGTTGGGAAACATAATTACTGATCTTGCCAGTAGTTGCAATTTATGGGAATCTTAAAATTTTAATTTTTTAAGTTTCCCTTTATTCGATTTGAACGAAGCGGGCGCGTTTCACTGGGCCATATCCGTAAAGTGCATAACCCGTTCGAATAAACGCGCTCGGTCTACTTATACAAGCGGTGGCCTGGGTATCGGCTGCCTCGGCGCGCGCCCACAATACATTATCGAAATATAGGGCAACGATATTTATCAGTAAAAGCCGGCGGATAGAAAAGAGGAGGGCGCGGTGGAGCTCGAGAATGAAGTTTATTGAGCGCCGCGATAGGCGGTTTTTAGCCGCTTCCCCAGGGCTTCCCCCGCGATGCCCGCGCGGATAAGGTGTTTTTTAGGGATATTGGCGCCGGTCAGCCCCTCCATGTCGGGGTAGAGAAGGAAATCGCTTCTTTCGTAATCGAAGCCGATGGAGTTAAAAAAGTGGCGAATGATGGTGATCGAGGGGAGGAACATGTCGGTGTAACGGGCGCCGCCGGTACATATAAGATTTCCGATTACAGGCCCTTCCCGATGCTTTTTGGCCCTGCGCGCGCTTTCCCACAGGACCTGTGTCCGGTCAATAAATAGCTTGAGCGGACCCGGGGGACCGGAAAAATAGAGGGGCATGGAGATGGAAAGCAGGTCTGCTTCATCCAGCTCGGCGTACAACGGGGTCATATCGTCATCGAAAACGCATTCGCTAATGGCGGAACAGTGCCCGCATGCCGTGCAGGGCCGGATTTCCATTTCGTAAAGATACGCCCGCCTGATGGAGGCGGGGCCGAGCGCGAGAAGAAAGGATTCGTGTATGGACGACGAAGCCCCCGTTTTGCGAGGGCTTGCGAAAAGGGCGAGGACCCTTATCTCAGTCTTCCCTGATGCGGGCAAATATCATCCTCCCGGCCGTTGTCTGCAGCACGGATGTGACGATGACATCGACCTCGTGTCCGAGACGGCGCCGGCCGTTTTCCACGACCACCATGGTGCCGTCGTCCAGATAACCGATGGCCTGATTGGAATCCTTCCCCTCTTTTATGAGGGCGACCTTCATCTCCTCTCCCGGCAGGACGATCGGCTTGAGAGCATTGGAGAGCTGGTTGATGTTTAGGACCTTCACTCCGTGGAACTCGGCGACCTTGTTGAGGTTGAAGTCGTTGGTGATTACCATGGCCTTCATCACCTTGGCCATCTTTACGAGCTTGGCGTCGACCTCGTGTATCTCGGGGAAGTCCATGTCCGAGATCTTCACCATGATGGACTGGTCTTTTTGCATCTTGTTGAGAATGTCCAGGCCCCTCCTGCCGCGGTTCCGCTTTATGGAATCCGCGGAGTCCGCGATCATCTGGAGCTCGTTAAGCACGAAATTGGGTATTACCAGGATGCCTTCGATGAAACCGGTGTCGCAGATGTCGGCGATGCGGCCGTCAATTATGACGCTGGTGTCCAGTATCTTGTAGGCTATGCCGCTCTCCCTGCCCTCCTCGGTCTTCTCGGGGATAATGTAATCGAGCAGGGAGATGCTGTCGTTGTTTATGACAAAAAAGAGCATGGTCGCAAAGCCGATGATGTGGTAGATTAGGCCCTTCATAACCGACAGGGACTCCGGTGATATAGGCAGCGGCATCGATACGAAGGCGATGACCAGTAGATGGCTGAAGATGAGGCCTATGAAAAGGCCCAGTAGCGCCGCGAGCAAGATACGGGTGGAGAAGGTATGCGACACGTACTCGATGACGATTATTATCGCCAGGGCGGCGACTGCCGAAACGACCCCGCCGATGACCACTGCCGTCAGCGAAACGTCGATATAATACAGCGTGGTGAAGATGACCGATGCAACGATGAAAAGAATCCTGAAAATGGCTATCATACCTGATTACTCCTTGGATTAATGACGTCGGCCGGGCACATGCCGCCATAGTACGGGCGCCGGCCATGCGGCCTTTTTACAGATTCAGCGCTGACATCCCGGAAGCCATCCGGGAGAGCGCGTGTTTATACGGAGAGTGCCTCGGAGACCAGGTTGCCGGCTTCTTCGGTGTCGATGTTCTTGGCGAGCGCTATCTCGTGAATGACCAACTGGTAGGCGTTTTCATAGAGCTTTCGTTCCATGATGGATAATTCCTTTTCCCTTCCCCTGCGGTACAGGTCGCGGGCGACCTCTCCCACCTCATAGATCGATCCGCTCTTAACCTTGTCGAAATTGCCCTGATAGCGCAGCTTCCAGTCGTCCTCGGTGATGACCTCCTTCTTTTTGAGCAGATCGAGGACCTTGTTGACCTCGCGTTTGGAAATGATGGCCCTGAGCCCAATTTCCTTGGCCTTGTCAACGGGGATCATCACCTTCATGCCGCTGTTGATGATCGTTACCATGTAAAACTGGTTTCTTTTGCCAAGAATGACCTTTTTCTCGATAGAGTCGATAGTTCCGACCCCGTGCATGGGGTAGACAACCTTGTCTCCGACCTTGAACATAGCACTCTCCCTATAAAGGGGCCATGTGGGCTCCCCTTATAGATGGTGAAAATTTAAAAGAAACGTACAAATAGCGTTAAACGAGCCGCCTCAAGCGGCGGCCGAAAAGCCCCGGTCTTTTGGAACAATTAATGACGGCTTAGAGTATACCACAGAGGAAAGGATTTCAAGAATAAAAATAATACGCTCGATTATTCTTTGGCTTTTAGGCCCTCCTTCTCCATGTATACGTCGAGAATGGATTTCATGGTCCCGGTATCACCTTCCCCGCCGTAGGAGGGGGTGTAATTGATGCCCGGAGGGGCAGGCGGAAATACCGGATCGCTCATGCCGTTATAGATCTCCCGCATGTAGTGTCCCCATACCGGTGCCGCTATTCCGGCCCCGGCCTGATGTTTGCCGAGCGACATGAAGGGTCTGTCGTATCCGAACCATACCACAGCCGCGATGTCCGGCGTAAAGCCGCAGAACCAGGCGTCGGTCCAGTTCGACGTGGTGCCGGTTTTGCCGGCGCACTTTTTATGGAACTGGGCGGTATTGCGTATGGCATCGGTGGGCGTTCCCCCGTTTACGACCCCCTGCATCATGTCCGTCATTATATAGGCCGTTTGTTCGGAAATCACCTGGATGCCGCCGTCCATCTCCCTGGCGGCTATGACATTGCCCACCTCCTCCTCGATGTTGGCGAGCTCGTTGCCGTCGCGGTCGACGATGAAACGAATTGCGAAGGGAAATACGTCGCGTCCACGGTTGGCGTAGATGGCGTATCCGGTGGCGATTTCCAGCGGGGTGAGCTCGGACGAGCCGAGCGCGAGCGAAGGGCTGGGGGTGAAGCGGGACTGTGGGACCTTTACCATGCGCGACGCGAAGTCAATGATGCGGTCGGCCCCAACGATGTCGTAGATCCGGACGGAGATCACGTTTATGGAGGCGGCGAGGGCGCGCCGGAGATTCACCATTCCCGAGAAGCTGCCCTCGTAATTACCGGGCGCCCAGGTTTCGCCGGTTTCGTCGATATCCACGAGCGGGGCGTCGGGCAGCACGGTATTGGGGCTTATGATCTTGTTCTCCATGCCGGCGCCGTAGACGAACGGTTTGAAGGCCGAGCCCGGCTGACGGCGCGCCTGTACCGCCCTGTTGAACTGGTTGTTGACGTTGAACCCGGACCCGCCTATCATGCTCGTAATGTAGCCGGTCTTGGGCTCGATGGCGAGAAAGGCCCCCTCGACCTTGAGGGTCGATGAGATGGCCGAGGTCGCGGTGCGGAATGCTTCGATGCTCTGTGAGGATGAACCTACGTCCATTAAAAGCGAGATGAGATCGATCGAATCGATGACATCTTCCACCATCATCTTCTTTACGGTCGTCTCGAAATCGTTTCGGACATACACGCCGGGAAGGCCGAACACCATGCGCAGGGTTTCGTAGGCGCCGAAAAGGCCGCGGTCCACCGCGCTGTCGGAGTATTTATTGGCGAGCTCGGATACGGCATTCTGCTTTACGAGCGCCGGCGGGAAGTATTTTTCGGCGATCTCCTGGCGCTTGATATTGAGCGTCGTATAAACCGACATCCCCTCGGTATAGACGGCCTCCTTGCCGAAACGGGAGATGAGAATCTGCCGGACGTAATCGGTAAAATAGGGCGCTCGGTCCTCGCTTCGGGAGAAGGCGTTCTTTGTGGTAAATTCCGTCTTAATGGAATCAACGAAAACGGGCCAGAATTCCTGGTAGATTTTGTCGGCCCTTTCCCTCGCCAGATAGCCCGCGTCGACCATGCGGTTGAGCGTGTCACGGTTCTTGATGTAGGCCTCCCGAGTGTTCATGAGCGGAGAGTGGCGGCCGGGCGCCGACGGCAGGGCCGCGAGAACGGAGCTTTCGGCCACGTCGAGCCTGCGCACATCCTTGTCGAAGAACAGGTGGGCGGCGGACGAGACGCCGTAACAGCCATGGCCCAGGTATATCTGGTTGAAATACATCTCGAGGATTTCCTCTTTGGAAAACCTTTTTTCGATCTGAAGGGCAAGTATGGCTTCCATGGCCTTTCGCGCAAGGGTGCGCTCGCCGCTGGTGAAGAGCCTCTTTGCAAGCTGCTGGGTGATGGTCGACCCCCCCTGCACGACTCTGCCCGCCAGAAGGTTTTTGGCCATGGCCCGCACTATGGCCAGGGGATTGATTCCGAAATGGCTGTAGAATTCGCGGTCCTCGGCCGCGACAAAGGCGTTTATGAGGTTACGTGGAAGATCCTCGTAGGCGACAAGCTCCCTTTTCTCCCGAAAGAGCTCGGCGATGAGCTCGCCATTTACGTCATAGAGTTTGGTGGGGAGGCTTACCTGAAATTGTTTTAGGTTCTGTATGCCGGAGAAGTTCTTTATCTGGGCGGTGACATAGCCAAAAACGACCCCGCCCACGAGCGAGATGACCGCCAGCGTGATCAGAAAGCCTTTTTCCACCCTATGTATGGTTTTGCCGATGTCCTTCATTACGGAAGGGGCCCTCCCCGCCCGCCGGTTTGCTCCCGGCGGGCCAGGCGACAAGGTTTAGCCGATGGCGGAATTAATCAAGAATATAATTTACGCCATTTCCTTGTGGGTTGTGGTCAGGGTCGCTCTCCGACAGTAATGAAGAGATTGAGCGCCTTGCCCTCCCGCCAGACCGTGGTCTTGAGGGTATTTCCGACGGGGGCCTTCCCCACGATATCGGCCAGCATATTGTAGTCCTTGATCGAGACATCATTAATTTTCACGACGACATCGCCGACCTGGGCCCCCGCGCGCGCCGCGGGCCCGTTGTCCTCGAGTCCGCCGATCAATGCTCCCTGTGGCGACTTTAGTCCGATCTGGCCGGCGTACTCCTCGGTGAGCGGAACGATCTGAACGCCTATGTAGCCGCGTTTTATCTTTTTGTGGGTCTTGAGCTGTTCGAGGACCGATTTGGCGGTATTCATGGGAATGGCGAAGCCGATGCCGAGGTTTCCTCCGCTGTTCGAATAGATCATCCTGTTAATACCGATGACCTCTCCGTTTATGTTGATGAGCGGTCCGCCCGAATTGCCGGGGTTGATGGACGCGTCGGTCTGGATGTGGGACTGGGAGCCGCCCATCATGTCGACGTCGCGGCGTCCGGTCGCGCTGATCACCCCGACCGTAAAGGTTTTATCGAGGCCGAAGGGGTTGCCGATGGCAATGGCCCAATCTCCCACGCGGACATCATCCGAATTGCCAAGATAAACGGGTTTCAACTTTTCGCCGGGGTTGATTTTCAGCAGCGCGATGTCGGTTTTTTCATCGGAGCCGATTATTTTGGCCGGGTATTCCTTCGTGTTGATCTTGACGGTGACTTTATCCACGCCCGAGACGACGTGATGATTGGTGCAGATGTAGCCGTCGTCTGAAAGAACGAAGCCCGTGCCAAGGCCGGTGCGCCGCTGCGTTCGCGGGCCCTGCTGGGGCCCTCCAAAAAATTCCCGGAAGAACGGATCGTTGAAGAACGGGTTCTGGGGGATTTTTACCGTCTGTTCGGTTGCGATAAACACCACCCGGTCCTTGTAAATATCATATATGTCCCTGAAAGCTTTCTGTATTTCGACGGCCTTGGCCGCCTCGGCGCTCGATCTAATCGGGGACTGGCTGGACTCCCCGAATACCGGAACGTCCCTTTGCGAACATGAAAAAGGATAGAGAAAGAATGAAGCGATGAGAATTAAAGACAGCGTTATGATGTTTCTTTTGCTGGCGGTCATTTCGGGCTCCTTGTCAAGATTGCATGTGGAATTTGGTTTTCTCGGCCTGTTCCTGTTACAGTCCGGTAAAAAAAAGTTATAAGGGGCCATACGGGAACCCCCATGCCGGAAAAATAGCAAATACTGAGAGCGTCTTCAAGTATATTTGGCGGGGATGGATGGGAAGCCTGGGGCCCCTTGACATCGCCTTATGGTTCGTGCATACTTTCCGCGGGGGCGGACCGTAGCGAAGACGGTCACTTAAGCGACCCGTCGGAGGGGAAATGGATTCGAAAGGAGTGGGCGAAAGCGCGATAGAGATCGTACAACAGATGTCCCATCAGGACGCAAATCTTGCCGGAAACGTACATGGCGGAGTCATAATGAAGGCCATAGACACCACGGCCGGAATCGTCGCCGCGCGACATGCCGGCAGCAACGTGGTAACCGCGTCCATTGACCGGCTTGATTTTCACAGCCCTGTTTATATCGGAGATATTCTGAGGTTGAAGGCCAGCGTAAATTATGCCGGGACGACGTCGATGGAGGTTGGGGTGCGGGTGGAGGCTGAAAACTTCATTACAGGTGCTGTGCGCCACACCGCATCCGCCTACCTTACCTTTGTGTCCCTTGGCCCGGAGGGGAGACCGATGAAAGTTCCCGGGCTTAAGCTCGAAACCGAGGGGCAGAGGCGACGGAATGAAGAGGCCGCCCTGAGGCGGAGCCAGAGGATGCGGCGCGGTTGAAAGGGCAATCATCTACTGCCGGCGAAGGGGTCCTTTTTTCCCTTGCACGATTCCTCGGCTTCTCGGTCGATCGTATCCCTGAAGATGTAACGGTAATCGGTCGACCCGTCGATTTCGATCTGCTCGAGGGGCACCTCGTTTCGTTCCTTTTTTTTACAAGCCGTCTCGGCCGCGGATACGGTAAGGACGAGAAGAAGCGCGCAGCAAGCCCGTTTGGTTCTTTCCATGGCCCGTTTATAAACGGCGGGGCCCGAGGATGCAACCGATTAATGCGGGGAATAATGGCGGCTCGCCGGGATTATTAAATTGACACGACTATGCCGCTCGTGTACGCTAAAGCCTCCAGTGGACGGGAACAGGGCGGTGAAGATAAACAGCGATATCGCAAGGATTGCCGTGGAAAGCCGCACGGTTTCGAGTCCGGCGGCGCGCCCTAACGCCCCGGCGAGTGAAACCGCCGGTTATACAGGGACGCGGGAGGGCTTGCCGCCCCGATGGGTGGCCGATCGCCGGACCGACGAGCGAAGGGTGTCCGAGGCGCTAAGCATTGCCCAGATGGCGCAGCATGTGCTGCAGAGGGCGGTCGAGATATCCTCGCGCCTTCGGAATATGGCGATCGACGCGATGGCGGCCCGGCGCGTCGATTACAGAGAGATCGCCGTGGTGAGCGCGGAGCTATCGGCCGCAATGGGTGAATATGCCGCTAAATTCGGCTCCGGGACGCTTCCGGCGGTGATTGCGGGCATGGAGGATTGGAAGGCTGGGGGTGAGGGCCTCGGACTGGCCCTGCGTGAAATCTCTTCCCATGCCAGGGAGGCCGGAGAGGGCCGGGCCGTGGACCTTTCCCGCGTCGATGATCTCAGGCGGAGGATCGAGTTGGGTTTTTCTGAGAACGAGAGGGCGGTCGAACGGCTCACGCGGAGGGGGCTCGAAATGGCGAGGGATTATTCGCCGGTAGGCGAAGTTGGCGATGCCGGCGGAATACGAATGGCGCTGACGGAGGCGATAGGGCGCGACTCGAGGAGGGCGCTGCTTGCCCAGGGAAATATAGAAAGGGATTCGGCCCATCTGTTGTTGCGGACTTGAACGGTCCGCGTGGATCCATGTCGCGTGCGTTATTTTTTATCGGCCTGGAGATAATTATATGGAAGTCTTTGACGGTTTCATTGCGGCGATAGCGGCTGAGTTCAAGCTGAAGTTCAATAAAGACGGGCCCGGCGCCTATTCCACGGAGCTGAAATTCGACAACAGCCGATCGCAGAGGGTGCTGGTAACCCTCACGAGGGACGAGGTGGGCGACCGGATCATCAATTATTATTCATCGATAGGGAAGCTTAAGGGCGACTTTTGCGAGTTGTACAAATACGCGCTTCGCACAAACGCCGCCCTGCCGCTTGGGGCGCTCGCACTCGTAGACGATACTCTGGTTTTGCGCAACTCGATACTGTTACAGGATTGCGATCCCAGGAGGTTCCTCAAGTCGCTTACATACATAGCGGCAAAGGCCGACGAGTTCGAGGAGATACTCCTGAAAGAAGACGTAGAGTAATGACGCTCTAAAGGTTGTCCAGCCTCTCGCCAAGTTTTTTCATGATATCCCTGACCAGCGGAAAGTCGTTTATATTATCGGCGTGCATGAACACCACAACGTTCTCGCGTATCGATACGATCGCTCTGTCCGAGTTATACCCGACGAAATCGGTTATTTTTTTTATCTCGTTTCTCGCCGATGCCATACTGCTGTACACTATAATGTAGCAGACTATATCGTCGCCGAAGGGCGTTACCGGCCTTGTAAGAATGGTCATGTGTATATCGGCAACCTTCCCTGCGTCGCCGTCCGGGTATATCTCGCGGGTGAGCCGGTTGATGGCGGCCCGGTCGAATTTCCAGGGGTTTTCTCTCAGTACGCGCTTCGCGAACGGGGGGATGTTGCCGTAAACGAATCCCTGGGGGATTTCGTTTTCGGCAAGGCGTATCTGGTCAATTATGTTGCCCCGGTATTCAGCCCCGGCGAGCGGGAGAATAAAAAAAAGGCTAAGCATTATGGTGATTGCTGGAAGGGCCCGGTTCTTCATGTCTGCCTCCGGAATAAGGATAAAAAGCGTCTTTGGGTCGTGCCTGCCACGTATTTCGGCAAATACGGCGCGTCGCTGCAGTCATATTTATGTCGCCATCCGGATTTTGATCAGGCGCGGCCGGGCTTCGCATTATCGGGGGCCAAACCTGTTTTTTCGCGAATGGACGCCCTTTTTTTTAGTGTGACATAATATTTTCCTTGACGGATACCCCAAACACGGATACTCTCCGAACTTGCGGTTCGGTGGCCCAAAAAATAAATCTTGCCGTTCCATGAAGGGTGATCTCCCGCCATGCTTGACGGGTACGGGCTCCGTCTTTAACCGCGTTAATATGCATAAAATTACCTGACGAAAAAGATCATCTGGAGCTATTTCTTATGGGCGATTCCACATCCCGGGCGCGGTATATACGTAAAAGGGATGGGCGCATTCTTCCCTTCGATCCGGAGAAAATAACCGACGCGATTTTCAAGGCGGCAAGGGCGGTCGGCGGGAGTAACAGGGAGACCGCGCAGTCGGTGTGCGACTCCGTGGCGGGGATCCTCGACATCCTGCATTTCAAGGAGGGGCAGACCCCCACGGTCGAAAACGTCCAGGACCTCGTCGAAAAAATGCTCATAGAGCGGGGGCACGCCCGGGTGGCGAAGGCCTACATCCTCTACCGCGAGCAGCACCGAAAGATACGCGAGGGCAAGGACCTGCTTAACGAGGGCATACAGCTCGTGGAGCAGTATCTGGACCGCTCGGACTGGCGAGTGAACGAGAACAGCAACATGAGCTACTCGCTTCAGGGGCTCAACAACCACATAGCATCGGCGATAACGGCCAAATACTGGCTGGAGCGGCTGTATCCTCCCGAGATACGCGAGTCGCACGTCTCCTGCGATTTCCATCTGCACGACCTTGGCCTTCTGTCGGCCTACTGTGTCGGCTGGGACCTGCGCGACCTTTTATTGCGCGGATTTGGCGGGGTGCCGGGAAAGGTGGAGAGCCGCCCGGCAAGGCATTTTCGAAGCGCCCTCGGACAGGTGGTAAATTTCTTCTATACCCTGCAGGGGGAGTCGGCCGGAGCCCAGGCCTTCGCCAATTTCGATACCTATCTCGCCCCGTTTATTTTTTATGACAGGCTTACGAAGTCCGAGGTCAAGCAGTGCCTGCAGGAATTCGTCTTCAACATGAACATCCCGACCCGCGTCGGTTTTCAGACCCCTTTTACGAACGTAACCCTTGACCTCAAGGTGCCCTCGACCATTGGCGAGGAATATGTCGTCATAGGCGGTGAGATAAGGGACCGCAAGTACAGGGAGTTTCAGGAGGAGATGGACATCTTCAACGTGGCTTTCGCCGAGTGCCTGCTGGAGGGCGACGCGCGAAACCGCATCTTCACCTTCCCCATCCCCACCTACAATATTACGGCGGATTTCGACTGGGAGAACCCGGCCCACGACAGGCTGTGGGAGATGACGGCGAAATACGGCATACCGTATTTCGCGAATTTCGTCAATTCCGACATGGACCCGGAGGATGCCCGTTCCATGTGCTGCCGCCTGCGCCTGGACAACCGCGAACTGCGAAGCCGCGGCGGTGGACTTTTCGGCGCCAATCCTCTTACGGGAAGCATCGGCGTCGTGACGATCAACATGCCGAGGCTCGGTTATCTTGCAGAGACCGAGGATGAATTCTTTAAGAGGCTGGCCCACCTCATGGACCTGGCTAAGGATTCGCTCGAGATAAAGCGGAAGGTCCTTGAAAACTTCACCCTGAGCAATCTCTACCCCTACACGCGGGTCTACCTGTCGGATATCTACGAGCGCAACGGGCGCTTCTGGATAAACCATTTTTCAACGATCGGACTGGTGGGGATGAACGAGGCCTGCCTGAATCTTTTGGGCAGGGACATCTCGACTCCGGAGGGAAAGGACTTTGCGGTCCGCGTGCTCGATTTTATGCGCGAACGCATCCGCGGCTACCAGGAGGAAACCGGAAACCTCTACAACCTCGAGGCGACTCCTGCCGAGGGAGTAAGCTACAGGTTCGCAAAGCACGACAGGGCGGCCTATTCCGACATCAAAACCGCCGGGACGAACGAGCCGTACTACACCAATTCCGTGCATCTTCCTGTGGATTTTACCGACGACATCTTTGACGCGCTGGACCATCAGGACGAGCTGCAGACCCGCTTTACCGGCGGGACGGTGGTGCACGGCTTCATAGGAGAAAAAATCGATGACCCGCAGATGGTAAAGCACCTGGTGCGGCGGATTGCCGAAAATTATTCCCTTCCATATTTTACCATAACCCCCACCTTCAGCATCTGCCCTGTGCACGGCTATATCGCAGGCGAGCATAAATACTGCCCCTACGAGCATACCGAAGAGGAGCTGGAGAGATTCGGCGTTGAGATTACGGCCAGAGATGCCGATTATGATAAAAAGATAGCCATGTGAAAGGAGAAGCTTTAAGATGAAGAATGAAAAAAGGGTCCCGGTCGAGGTGTATTCCCGTGTAGTCGGTTATTTCAGGCCCGTAAATCAATGGAACAAGGGAAAGCGTGAGGAGTTCAGCGAGAGGAGAGAGTTCTCCCTCCGTGACATGAAAGAAGCGTGCATATATGAATATAAAGGGAATACACAAGACCTCTCTGATAGACTTTCCAGGTAGGATATGCTCGGTCTTCTTCACCGGAGGGTGCAACCTCCGGTGCGGTTACTGCCATAACCCGGAGCTCGCCTGTAACAGCGCCTGCCTCCACTCGTATTCCAACGAGGAGGCGCTTCGCTTCCTGAAAAAAAGGCGGGGCCTCATCGATGGGGTCACGATATCGGGAGGCGAGCCCACCATCTCGTATAACCTCGAATCCTTCGTTTCCTCCATCAAGGAGATGTCGATGGCCGTAAAGCTCGATACCAACGGCTTGAACCCGGGGGCCGTATCGCGCCTGGTCGAAAGGGGCCTGGTGGATTATGTGGCCATAGACATAAAGACCTCTCCGCAAAAATACGATTTTGTCGTAGGCAGGCACGTGGATTTTTCGCGCGTTCTGGAGACTGTCGGCATCATTAAAAGCTCCGGCCTCGATTACGAGCTCAGGACAACCTGTATTCCGCAGTATGTTACGCTCGAGGATTTTGGAAGCATCGGCAGGATGCTCGGCCGCGTAAAACGCTATTTTTTGCAGCAGTTCGTGCCTGATGTCACGCTCGACGAGTCCTTCCACGACCTGGAGCCCTATCCGTTGAAGACGCTCCAGTCTTTCCGCGACTACGTTTCGACCTTTGCCGACCGGTGCGAGCTTCGCGGCGTCTGAGTGCGGGCCATCCACGGCCGTGCATGACCAAAACCTTAGAGACATGAAGCCATTGAATATCACATTAGCCTTAATACTGCTTAGTGCGCTCATCGGCGCAACTCCTGCGGCGAACGCGAAGGAGGCCGATAAAGAGGCCGGCAGGTGCATGCTCTGGGTGGACGTCTATACAGGTGAGTCGGTCTCCTTTGACGCAATGGTCGAGGACTGTGCGTCTTCGGATGTGGTTTACATAGGTGAGAGGCACGGTCTTAAGCGCCATCATGAGCTCGAGCGCAGGCTGGTGGAGGCCCTGGCGGCAAAGGGGAAAGCGCTCATTTTAGGGATAGAGCAGATGGAGGCGAGGTATCAGCCTGCCCTTGACCGCTATAATCGGGACGAGTTCGATTTCTACCGGCTTGCGGTCGAAACGGATTGGGCGAAGAGGTGGAGCAATTACCCGGATTACCGGCCTGTCCTCGAGGCCTGCAAAGCGGCCGGAGGCGAGGTGGTCGCATTAAACGCCGACGCGGATGTGGTGCGCCGGGTGGCGCGGGTGGGGCTTTCGGCCCTTAATGAACGGGAGCGTTCGGAGCTTCCGGAGGAGATGGACCTCTCGAACAGGGAGCACGAGCGCCTTCTTGAAATGATGCTTCCGGTGCACATATTCTCGCACGGTGAGGCCCTCAGGCAAATGTACGAGGCGCAGATATCCAGGGATGAAAAGATGGCTGATGTTCTGGCGACCAGAATCAAAAAAGAGAGGGCCGAAGGTAAAAGCACCCTCTCGGTGGTTATAGGCGGTGCCGCGCATTTTTCGTACGGCCTAGGCGTGCCTTCGCGGACAGGGAGGCGCCTGCCCGGACTTTCGTCGCGCATCATCATCCTGTCCGAAAGCGGAGACCTGAGCCTTGGAGAGAGGCAGAGGATGATGGCACGCGATACCGGGATTACACACGAAAGCCTCAAATTTCTTTCGAGGCCGATTGCCGATTATATTCACGTTATAGAAAGACAGAATGAGACGACGAATGATTAAGCCCATACGTACAGGCCTGAGCGCCTGTGTTCTCGGCGCCGTTTTGAGCTCCCTGTGCCTGTTGTGCAGGGCCGAGCCGGGGCCGGACCTATATTGCGGCATGGACGCGGCAAGCTATCTGACCGGACGGTTCGAGCCCGAACGGGAGGGGTGCTTTGTGGAGATATCGGCCCTCGGCATCCCTGTTATGGGCGGAAGGCAGTATCTACGCAGGGAGGCCGCCGAGGCGCTGGCCCGGATGTTTCGCGATTTCAGGAAGGCTCATCCAGGGGCGGAGTTTGTGGTCCGTAGCTCCACCCGCACCTGGGGGCATCAGAAGGCGATATGGGAGGACAAGTGGTTCGGGAGGACGCCGGTCGGCGGTGTCCGGTTGAACAAGACAGTAGCGGACCCCGCAAAGCGCGCAGCCATAATACTGGAGTACTCCTCCATGCCCGGCACCTCGCGCCATCACTGGGGTACGGATTTTGATTTGCAGGAGCTCAATAATTCATATTACGAAACAGGCCGTGGCGCGGTCCTGTACCGATGGCTTGTGGCCAATGCCGGTTCTTACGGGTTCTGCCGGCCCTACACAGCCGGCAGAAAAGCCGGCTACAGGGAAGAGAAGTGGCACTGGTCGTATCTGCCTCTGGCGAAACGACTTCTATCCGACTGGGTGCGCCTCTTTAAGGATGATCCGGGCAAGATCACTGCCTCGGATGGTTTCGCGGGATCGGAATCCTGCGTTCACCTCGCCCCTATCTTCGTCGAGAGCATAAACGACTTCTGCCGATAATCCTGCTCGCGCTTCGGAAGGCGTTTTATGGCGATACCGCTATTCTGATCGCCTCGAGCACATCGCTTTCGCTGTAGATGTCCCTCAAACAAATCGGCTCGTTAAATTGATCTCCCGGGGGGAAGACCGCCAGAAAGGGAATAGAGCGGCTTCCGAGCTCTCGAAGAAGTTTCTGCGCCTCTGGATTCTTCCTTGTGATGTCGGCCGTGTAGAGGGTGATGGAGTTTTCGTTTATAAGCGAAACCACCCTCGATGTGTACAACGCGGTCCTCTCCACAAGAACGCAGTTCGGGCACCAGTCGGCGGTGAACTTGACGATGGATATACCGCCCGCAGCGGACTTCCTTTCGATGGCATCCATGTCAAAGGCTGCCTGCGAGGCTATTCCGGCGCGCTTTTCCACTTCATCATTCGTCGAGAAGGCGAAAAAGCAACCAAGCGCGATGAGAAGCGCCAGTACCGAGCCTGAGATTATCCTGCTTTTAGGGCCCCTCGTAATGTTTCCGTAGCGCCCGTACTGCCAGAGCCCGATGCCGAGGATGAGCAGAAACCAGAGCGCAGGCATGAGGTTTTCCGAGGAAAGGATTCCCATGAGATATACGGCAGTGCCGAGAAGCAAAAAGCCCATTAGCTGTTCGAACGCGACTGACCAGTCTCCGGGGCGCGGCACGAAGCGTATGAGACCCGGTGCGGCGGAGAGGGCGAGATATGGTAGGGCCATCCCGAGCCCAATGCTCATGAAGATTGCGAATATGACCGGGGGCGGCTGAGTGAAGGCGAAGGCGAGCGTGCCGCCGAGGAAGGGCCCGCTGCAGGGCGTGGCGAGGAGAGTTGCAAGTGCACCTTTAAGGTAGGAATCGATATAGGGGTTTCCGGAATCCCGCGAGACCCTCGATACAAAGGACGGCATCCCTATGGTGAACACTCCGAGCAGCGAAAGGCCCATGGCGAAGATGACGGCTATCATGGCGATTAAGAATTGTTTTTTCTGAAAGAGCTCGCCCCAGTTGTAACCCAGGGTCGATCCGAGCGAGGCAAGCACCGCGAAGCTCGTCAATATGCCGAGCGAGAATAGGAGGCCGTGGCGAACGAGCGTCCGCCTCCGCTCTCCCGCGTGTTGGACGAAACCCATTAGCTTCAGGCTTACCACAGGAAGCACACAGGGCATGAAGTTGAGTATGAATCCCGCTATAATTCCAAGGATGACGGCCTGCACAATATTGGAAACGGCGCTCGATGACACATAGCGCGGCCTGAAGCGTAAATCGCTCGAGGGTTCTTCGGGCGATTTGGAAAAGGCCTTCCCATCGGTCGCTTCGAGGGACTGTATGGAGTGGCGCTCGAGCAGTCCGGCCGGGATGGACGTTCCGGTTTGGCCCGGTCCAAGGACCCGGATCGAGGCCCTTGGCTCCACGGTCTGCGGTATGCAGGAGCCATGTGAGCATAAAAGGGCCTCTATGCTGATTTTAGGGGTCCGGATGGAGGGCTTTGTCCCTGGGGCGATATCGACCGGGATGAGTATGCTCGTTTTCTTCTCGTATATCCACACGAAATCCTTTTCTCCCGCGGGGGTGTACTTTCTCGGGGGTAGAAATCGTGTCGAACCAAAGACGAGCCCGGGCTCCGGCGATACTCTGACGGAGGTCGCTTTGCCGATTCCGGGTCCTTTGGGGTTCCCGTAAATATAAGAGCCTTTGGGAATGTCGAGTTGGATTATCAGAAGACCGTTCCCCCCCGCGGGGATCGAGGTCTCCATAGGATCGATTGCGGCCGAGAGCTCGTCGTTTCCCCGGGCGGCGGAGGGTGCCGTGAACAGCGATATCGTCATGAATGCCGTAAATGCTCGGATGATAATGGGTCGGGCCATTGTTCTACCTCGAATAGCGGACATGATTGCTGTATCTTACAGGCTGTGCGCTTTTTCAAGCCTAAAGTACGCGTTGAAATCGTCTTTGACAGAAATAAATCGGGGGAATACCATGATTCTATGGCCGATGAGGTTGGGCGCGATGAGGAGCCCGTGTGTGTCAGGTGCGGCACCTGCTGCCTTGCCGATATGATAGCCTGCGCGAGCGAGGATGACTTTAGGATGTGGGAACGCGCGGGGCGGACGGACATCCTTCACATCATGGACAGGGAGCGGGCGGTCTGGATGGGCGATCACCTGATATCCGCGCGCGACGGGCGAGAGCTTCGCCATTGCCCGTTTCTCGAGTGGAGGGACGGGGTTCATTCGTGCGCTATTTACGAGGTTCGCCCCCGTGTATGCGCGGATTTCCGGCCGGGCTCGTCCGAAATATGCCCTCAGTTCAAAAAATGACTTTACGGAATGCCCCCGTGCGTTTAGCGTACCTGTTTGGACATAATGACCGCAGTTGATCAAAAAGCCGGGATGTGCCGATGAAAGCCCCAGAAAGCGCACCCTCCTATCGCGGATGGGTGCTGAAGCTCATAATCGCCAACGTGATCGCTTACGTTTTCCAGATCCTCACGGCCGCGGACCGGTCCCCCTATTCCATGTCGGTTCTCACCTATTATCTGGGGCTCACTCCGGCCCTGGTGGTGGAGAGGGGCTTCGTCTGGCAGATCGTCTCGTACATGTTCCTGCACAGCACTTCGGGATTTTTTCATATCTTTTTCAACATGTACGCCCTGCTTATCTTCGGCACGCCGATCGAGCAGGAGTGGGGAAGCAAAAGATTTCTCGGTTACTATTTGTTCTGCGGAGCCGGTGCGGGGCTTTCCATCCTCGTGATAAATCTCATCTCGCAGAGCGTCGCGTATAACATCCCGACCATCGGCGCGTCGGGGGCCGTATTTGGGCTTCTTCTCGCATTCGGCGTGCTGTACCCTAACGCCGAGATTCTGCTCTTCTTCTTCGTTCCCATCAAGGCGAAGTACCTCGTCATGCTCTATGGACTCCTCGAGCTCTATCTCGAACTCTTCGGAGGCAACAGCAGCATCTCGCATATCGGGCATCTCGGGGGGCTGTTTTTCGGCATCGTCTATTTTCTCGTGGCCAGACGCAAGGGCATTAGTTTCAGGGCAAAAATACGCTCAGCGCGGAAGGAGTACCGGGCGGCTGAAAACGCGCCGAAACCCGGCCCCGGCCGGGAGGTCCAGGCCGAGCGGGCCAGGCAGAGGGATATTTTGGTCCGCCTGAAAAATGGCGGGCCGGCCGCCCTTTCCGACGACGAGATTCAATATATAAAATACCTGGCGATCATGAAGGATGGCGCCTCTCCCGGATGCGGGGATGTGGATTACAATATTGATGATAAGTACTGCGCGGATTGCGAGGACGCGGACGCCTGCTTCGTCCGGGAGGTAAAGCGGCTCATGGAAAATTAATCTTTACAATTTGATCTTTCGGGTATTGTATTAACCGTCGGGCGCCGGCTGCGCCCCGGCTTTATCGGAATCTCGAACGGAAACGCCATGCGGCGGTGAAGAGGGCGCGCTTCCCGTACAGTGCGGCGTCTCCGATCATTCACAAAGATAAAGGAGAGTCAAAATGGCGAAGAGAGTGTATTTTTTCGGAGGAAAAAAGGCCGACGGAAGAGCGGACATGAAAAATCTCCTCGGAGGGAAGGGGGCCAATCTGGCCGAGATGTGCCAGATAGGGATTCCGGTTCCCGCGGGCTTCACCATCACCACCGAAGTATGCAATGAATACTATGCGAATAACGGCAAGTACCCGGCGGGTCTGGAGCGTGAGGTGCTCGACGCGCTGGAAAAGGTGGAGCGGATAATGGGGGCCAGTTTCGGCGATTCCGAGAACCCGCTTCTGCTTTCGGTCCGCTCGGGCGCCCGTGCCTCCATGCCCGGAATGATGGAGACGGTGCTCAATGTGGGGCTCTGCTCGGCGACCATCCCGGGCATGATTAAAAAGACCGGCAACGCCCGCTTTGTCTACGACGCCTACCGACGCCTCATCATGATGTACTCGGACGTGGTGATGGAAAAGGCCGCGGGCCTCGAGCCCGGGGAGGGAAGGGGCATCAGGGTCCAGTTGGACCGCATGCTGCACGAACTGAAGGAGCGCAAGGGATACGCCACTGACGCGGACATTGACGAATCCGACCTCAAGGCCCTCTGCGATAACTTCCGCGCGCGGGTGCGGGAGGTATTGGGCAGGGACTTCCCGGACAACGCCCTTGAGCAGATATGGGGCGCGATAGGGGCCGTGTTTGCATCGTGGAACGGCAAGCGCGCTATTGCGTATAGGCGAATAGAGGGGATTCCGGACGATTGGGGAACCGCCGTAAACGTACAGGCCATGGTGTTCGGTAATATGGGGGAGGGCTCCGCGACGGGCGTGGCCTTCTCGCGTAACCCCGCCAACGGCGATAACCACTTCTACGGCGAGTGGCTGGTCAACGCCCAGGGCGAGGACGTGGTGGCCGGCATTCGCACTCCGAATCCTCTCAACGAGGAGACAAAGGGCGAGCAGAACAGGCACCTCCATTCGCTCCAGACCGCGATGCCGGAGGTTTACCGTGAGCTCGACGGATATCGCGCGAAGCTCGAGAAACACTACAGGGACATGCAGGACATAGAGTTCACCATACAGGAAGGGCGTCTGTGGATGCTCCAATGCCGCGTAGGAAAGCGCACCGGAACGGCGGCGCTGAACATGGCGATGGACATGCTGGAGGAAAAGCTAATCAACTCCGACGAGGCGATTATGCGCGTTTCGCCGACGCAGCTCGACGAGCTTCTGCACCCGATTGTGGACCCGGCAGCCGAGAAGCAATCGACCGTGATCGCCAGAGGGCTCCCCGCAGGGCCGGGCGGAGCCTCCGGGCAGATCGTGTTTACCGCGAAGGACGCCGTCGAGTGGGAGCGGCAGGGGAAGGGCGTGATATTGGTGCGCGAGGAGACAAATCCAGAGGACGTGGAGGGGATGCGGGCGGCGATCGGCATTCTGACGGCCAGGGGGGGGATGACCTCGCATGCTGCGCTCGTGGCCCGCGGCTGGGGCAAATGCTGCATCGTGGGTTGCGGGGCGCTGAATGTCGATGTGCACTCTAAGACCCTGCGCGTTGACGGCCATACCTTCCAGGAGGGGGACTACCTGACGCTGAACGGCACACGTGGTTATGTGTACGAGGGCAGGCTGGCAATGATGGATTCGACAGAGAACCCCCGCTTTATGGGCTTCATGAAGCTCGTGGACGCGCGGCGCCGGCTGAAGGTAAGGACGAACGCCGATACCCCGGCTGACGCGGCCAAGGCGCGCGCCTTCGGGGCGGAGGGCATAGGCCTTTTCAGGACCGAGCATATGTTCTATGGCAAAGACTCCGAAAAGCTCCTCTTTTTCCTGAGGCGTATGATCATGTCCAAGGACGAAAGGGAGAGAAGGGCCGCGCTGGACGAGCTTTATCCTTTCGTCAAAAAGGATTTCAAGGCCACGCTGGATGAAATGAACGGGCTGCCCGTCACCATAAGGCTTCTGGACCCGCCGCTGCACGAATTCGTTCCGAACCACGAAGACGAGCGCGAGCGGCTGGCGCAGGGACTCGGCATATCCATGGAGGAGCTTGCCAGGCGCGCGGACGCTCTTCACGAGTCCAACCCCATGATGGGGCACAGGGGCGTGCGCCTTGGCATTACATATCCGGAGATCACCGAGATGCAGGTACGCGCGATCCTCGAAGCGGCGGTCGAGCTTGCGCGGGAGGGCAAAAAGGTCGAGCCGGAGATAATGGTCCCGGTGGTGAGCACCAGGGCGGAGCTCGATCACCAGAAGGCGATTGTGGACGCGGTTGCCGCCGAGGTCCGGGCCAAATACGGCGTGAAAGACATAGACTATATGTTCGGCACCATGATAGAGATTCCAAGGGCGGCGCTGGCGGCGGGAGTGATAGCCAGGACCGCGGAATTCTTCTCCTTCGGCACCAACGACCTTACCCAGATGGGCTTCGGGTTCTCCAGAGACGACATTGGAGGTTTTGTGCCGGATTATCTCGCGAAGAATATACTTCCGGCCGATCCCTTCCAGATACTTGATCAGGATGGCATCGGCGAGCTGATCTCAATCGGCATAGAGAGGGGAAGGCGCACGCGGCCCAATTTGAAGGTCGGCATCTGTGGCGAGCACGGAGGAGAGCCGTCGTCGGTCGAGTTCTGTCACAGGGTCGGCATGGATTACGTGAGCTGCTCCCCCTTCAGGGTGCCTATTGCGCGGCTTGCCGCTGCGCAGGCGGCAGTACGCGAAGCGAGAGCCGGGGGAAAAGTGAAAAAGGCAGCCGTTCGGCCGGCCGGTAAAAAGCCGATAAAGGCCGTGAAACGAGCGAAACCCGCAAAGCCGGTAAAGAGGGCGAAAACCGCGCCGGCGAAGCCCGCCGCAGTGAAGAAGGCGGTTGGAAAGACGAAACCCTCAGGGGCGGTGAAGAAAGCGGCACCTAAAAGGGCCGGAGCGGCGAAACCGGCAGCGAAAAAAATCACGACGAAGAAGACACAGGTAAAAAAGCCGGCCAAGACGGTCTCTTCCTCGAAGAAGCCGCTCAAGAAAAAGGGCGTGAAAAAGTAACCATATAGCGGAGGGGGGCTGGCCCCTCTCCGCTGTCTGAATGGAGCTGGAAAGCCAATGAAAAAAACGCTATACTGCGCGCTCATTCTCCTCTTCTCTTCGAGCGGGGCCCTTGCCTCCTACGACGAGGCGCTAAAGCTGTTTCAGGAGAATAAGTTCCGGGAATCCCTCGATATGATCGCCGCGGAGCTATCCGTGGACAGGGATTTCCAGCAGAATTCGCCCAACTACGCGCTAAGGTTTCTGGCCGCGCACAACCACTGGAAGATGGGAAATCACGAAGCCGCCATCGCGCATTTTCGGCGGTGTGCCGATATCCAGAAGGACCTGCCAGATCCTCTGATTGACCTCGGGCTTTTACTGACCGACATGGGGAGATACAGGGAGGCGGAGCCCTTCGCCCAGCGCGCACTAGCGATAGCGAAGAACCCTGTAGCCTATCACGTGGTCGCCAAATCAGCCTACGGGGTGGGAAGCTACTGGAAGGCGAAGGAATTCTTCGAAAAGGCGATATCCATCGACCCGGAGTTCTTCGCCGCGTATAACGGGCTCGGAATGACTCTCATGCGGCTCGGGAGGTTCACCCAGGCCAACACCGCCTTTGCGGCGGCGCTGGCCGCGGCCCCGTCCTCTCCGGAGCTTTTAAACAATATGGGCCTTAGCCTCGAAAGGATGGGGAAACGGAAGGAGGCCCTGGAGTACTATAAAAAAGCCGAGCGCCTGGGCCCCGAAAACGAGGCGGTCAGGCGGAACCTGTCGCGCCTCTCTGCGGGCGGATAGGAGAGGGGAAGCCGGCTTTTCCCGATAGCTTTGCCGATCGACGCCAGCTATGCCCTTTGCCCGCAAACACTCCCGCATGGCAATCGCCCGCCGTACAGCGGCGGCTTTATGCGTTTTCGCCGCGCCGTTCGCTTTTTTGGCGATGTCGGCCGCCCCCGAGCGCACACTGATTTGGCCAATAGACCGCCCACAGCGTATAACCGGGACATTCTGCGAACCGCGAGGTTCGCGTTTTCATCTGGGTCTCGATGTGAGCACCGGCGGAAGGAAGGGGTTCGCCATATCTGCTGCTGATGACGGGTATATAAGCACTGTCATGTATCAGAAATGGGGCATCGGTTACGCCATCTTCATTACCCACCCCGACGGGCGGAAGAGCTTTTACGGCCACATGGACCGCTTTGCGGATCGGGTGCTCGGCCGCCCGGAGATAGCGAGCTTCGCCGAAAAGATTATGGACAGAGTGGATTTCAGGGTGGAGTTAGGCGAGGAAGCTATCCCTGTGTGTCGGGGCGAGCTGATAGGCTTTTCGGGCGACAGCGGAATCGGCAGGGAGCATTTTCATTTCGAAGTTCGGGACGAAAAGGGCGCTCACCTAAATCCGCTTGTTCATGGCCTTAATGTTAAGGACGATATTCCTCCGGAGATCTTCGAGTTCGGCATAGCGGCGCTCGAGGAGCGCTCGCATGTGGAGGGTGAAGCGGCGGGGCGGAGGCTCTTCCCAGTAAAAAAAACACCGGATGGCGTTTACAGGCCGCTCAAAGACGGAGCTCCCTTTGCGGGGGGCGTCCTCGGTTTTTCCGTTACGGCCGCCGATCGCGCGGGATATACGAGCAGGCTCGCGGTATACAGGATAGAGCTCAAGCTCGACGGGAGGCCGGTGTTCGAGACGCGATTTGACCGGATGCGGCGGGAGGAGGCCCATCACATGGGGCTCTTTTACGACTATTCGGAAACGCGAGGAACGCGCTATACGCATTATCTCTATTCCCGGACCGGAGACGCCGGCCGTATCGACACCACGCGGCTCGCCCGAAATGCGCGCGTTGAGATCATAGCGAGCGATGCCGCCGGCAACAGCGCCAGGCTCGAGTTCGATCTTGCCGTTAGTCCCCCCTTGAACGTCCCGGTACGGAGGCCCGAAGCCAATCTTAAAAAGGGGAAGGAGCTTCGTATAAATAGCGCCGATGGGGCTTTCGAGGTCTATTTCGATAAAAAGGCCGCGTTCTATTCGGAGCGCGTTTGGCTTAGGGAGGATCCGCCGTTTAAGCTGGTGGTTAAGGGCTTGTCCATAAAAAGCCCGGTGTACACGGTGTTTCCGGAAGACCTCTGCGTGGATCGCCCGATGAACATCTCGATTTCCTATCCAGGGGAGGACACTAGAAAGGTGGGCGTCTACTATATAAGCCCAGCCACCGGCCGCTTTTCCTACGCCGGAGGCGTTTTTGACGCGAAAACCGGCTCGTTCAAATATACCGGTTATCGTACCGGCGGCTTTTTTCTCATTCGCGACGACGCCCCTCCGATTGCGCGTTTTTCCTCGCCCGCCGCACTGACCTCAGAACGGCCCCTTTATATATATGTTTCCGATGTCGGCTGCGGGGTCGACCTGTCTTCCGTAGTTCTATTGGTCGACGGGAAGGCGGCCAAATGGGACTATGACCCGGATTATCAACGGATTGAGATACTCCGGCACAATCCGATCTGGTCAAAGGGCGTTCACCGGGTAGAGCTTTGGCTTAGGGACGGCGCGGGCAACGAGATGAAAAAGCTGATCGGAAGGTACGTGCTAAGATGAGCGCTTACCTGAATGGGAATCCCATCAAATGGCTTATGGAGGATTGCGGCATGGAGATTCGCCATCTCTGCGCACGCGACATCCTGCGGCCGCTTCTGGGCGAGAGCGCGGTAGCCGATGAATACGAAAGGCTCCGAGCTTCACACGAGTACAGACATTTTTTCTCACTTGCGCGGGATGGGGTGCTTGGCGACAGGCGTGGTTTCGATCTTGTCGGGCGGGGCGCCATGTGGAGGTTCGCCGAGGCCGTCGCGCGGGGATATGACCGGAGAGAGTTGGCCGTACGGGAGACCGCCGGTTTTTTAATCGGGCGGTGCCGCGGCGGGTCCGGGGGGTTCGTGATGAACTGGACTCCAGCCGTGGAGGCGGCATGCGTAACCGGCGCCATGGTCCGCAGGCTCATCGAGGCCGGCTTCGATGACGACTCGATCGGGCGGGGCATCGCATGGATAACGTCCCATCAGAGGCATGACGGCGGATGGCTGCACTGCCCCATCGCCGGCACGGCCGATGTCTTTCGATTGCTGCTCCTTAGAAGGGCCGGCTCGGGGCTGTCGCGGGAGGAGGACCGCATGGTGGGAAGCTGCGTATTCGCCAGCTTCGAGTGCCTCATGGCGTTATTGGAATACGAAGAGCGGCGCGGCGTCGCGGCCGAGGCCTCGGGGAGAGCGATCGAGTTTTTTCTCGAAAACCGGATGTTTATGGGTCCCTTCCGCGGCGCGGGCGCGGCCTGCGTGGCGGGCGGAAGACGCTCGGGCTTTTCGCGGTACGGGTACCCGGTCTTTTTGCAGTACGATACGATTTCCGGACTTATTGCCATTGCGCGCTCGGGACGCCTCGCCGACTGGCGGGCGAACGGAGCGTTCAACGCGATGCTCGCCGCGCAGAATGCCGACGGAAGCTTTCCGGCAATGGGGAGGTCTCGGGGCATGCCGGGCAGGGGGGGAAGGCTTGCGCGCGATCCATGGGTTACGCTCAACGCGCTCCGTATTCTTACGCGCGCCGGACTTGTCAGGCCGGAGGAGTTAGTTTGAGAATGCGTAGCCGGCTGTCAGTATGAATGCCGCGGCGTCGATGACGCCCGATGTCCCTCCGTTGAGATAGACCCGGCTTGTGGGGGAGTCCTGCGGATTGGTGATGTCAAAGGGCTTTCCAAACGCGCAGTTGAGTCTGGTCCAATCGCACCCGAAAGATACGAAAAGCCCGCCCGAGAAATAAATCGTACAATTGAGTTCCGCGCCGTAGCTTAGGGACGAAAAGCTCCGCTCGTTTTCGCCGCTCATTCCCACCGGGGGCTCGTCGTCGCTTACGAGTATCCGGGTCGGGACGGGGGCAGCGTGGTATACGGCCGAGGCGTAGCCGATCATCGGTGTCAGAGTGAAGTCCCAGCGCTTACGTGTTGTCAGGTGGAATGACGGCCCCAGATAAATCGACAGGTCCTTGTAAAGGTATTCCCGTCGGTTCTCGTAATCGGGCCCGAAATTGGTTTTTTGCACCACGCTGTTGCGCTTGAACCTGATTTTTGCCCCTACATGGTCGAATGGCATATACTCGAACGATAGGCCCAGCCCGAAGAAAAGGTGGGATACCTCGAACAGCTTTGCCGTGCCCTCGTCCTTGTCTAAAGTATGATGCGAACCTTTGACGAACGCGTTTTCCGCGTCGATGCAGCTACCGAAAGGCAATCCGATGGAAAAAAAGGCGCCAAGGAGCATCTGGCCCCTATGGGCGCCTTCGGGCGGTTTGTCGAGTTCGTCGAAGTCGGCGGCAAAAAGGGCCGTCGAGGCCAGCACAAGGGCGAGGGCGAGTGCCGCGCGTGGAAGGCAAAAGCTCATTTGATGTTCTTCTTTCTTTCAATCTCGTCAATCGCCAGCAGCACCTTCTCGACAATCTGGCGCGAGATGTCGTCGTAACGGGAGCTTTCGATGAGTATGTCGTTCCGGTTCCAGATAAGGGACAGGCTGCAGCAGTATTTGGCGTAATATCGCCCCGCCCACGCCGTTCCCGGCTCTTTGCGCACGATAAAAAGGATGTCGCCCGTCTCTACGCTTAGCGCCTTCAGGGTAAATGTATCGATGAGGTTCGGGACCTCCCTGTCCTTCTGATAGGCCCGCAGCGAACTGCCGCGCCCCACGAGTATTACGTCCGCGCCAAGGAGCTTCCCCACCTTGACGGCGCTTTGGTCGTCTATCAAGCCCGTCATTGACAATCTCTGCTCTTTGAGAATGCGCTCCAATGCTTCCCGTTCCACCACTTCCACCCTTCCAGTTTTGAAAAAGCAGAGGCTTATGGCGTCGGAAAACTCGTCACCCCAGCCGGCACCCTTTACGTCAAAGGGGAAAACCACTATCTTTTTGAGCTTCTTGCTGACATCGATCTTTTTGGTGAGTGCGACATCGATGGTGGAGCACGCAAATACCCCCGCCAGTAGGAGCGAGACGCCAGCCGCGATATAATTTTTCATGATGCCTCCAAATATGTGGAAACGCTTCTTTTGGGTGCGTTCAATGCCCGCGCGGCTTTGAAGATAAAACAGGGACCGGCGGGTGTCAATATTAATAACTCAGGCGCGCGGCTCCGATAAAGAACGCTATGCGGAGATATATGAAGCGTAAGATAGAGCGGCCAAAAATGGCTTTACTTAATGTCAAAGACCCTAACCATTGAGCCAGTGCCGGATATAATCCACGGAGAGAATCCCCTTGAAGATACTCATCATCAATTACGAATTCCCCCCTCTTGGCGGCGGCGGGGGGGTGGCGACTTTGGACCTCGCGCTCGAGTGGGTGAAAACAGCGCAGGTCGACGTTCTTACCTCCTGGTTCAAGGGGCTCCCGTATTACGAGAGCGTGAATGGGATCAACGTTTACAGGGTCCCCATATTCTTTCGCAAATCCAGGGACGCGGCAAGCTTTCTTTCCATGCTCTCGTACCTCCCCTTCGGTTTTTTAAAGGGGCTGCGCCTGTGCCGCAAGAACCGTTACGACGTAATAAATACCCATTTTGCCGTGCCGTCGGGACCGCTGGGGTTCGCCCTCGGAATGATTTTTCGAATACCGAACGTCCTTTCCCTCCATGGGGGCGACATCTACGATCCGAGCAAGAGGATGTCTCCGCACCGCAGCCTTTTCTGGAGGAAGGTTGTGCGTTTCATCATGAACCGTGCGGACCGCATAGTGGCCCAATCGAGCAATACGCGCGACAACGCAATCCAATACTACAGGCCGCGAAAAGAGGTCGACATCATACCCCTCGCCTTTCATCCGCCTGTGCTTTCGGGCGCCAAACGTTCGGAGATGGGCTTTGGCAAGGAAGAATTTCTTCTCATAACGATTGGAAGGCTTATAAAGCGAAAGGCCATAGACCACATGATCCGCGCCCTGGCCGGGGTGCCTGAGGTTCGTGTACGCCTTCTGGTGCTCGGTGACGGGCCGGAGCGCGAATACCTCGAATCGATCGCGGGTGAGCTCGGCATGGGCGACAGGGTGGTGTTTGTGGGTTATGTTACGGAGCGGAAAAAGTTCGATTACGTTGAAATTTCGGACGTGTTCATCTCGACCTCATTGCATGAGGGTTTCGGGATAGTCTTCATGGAGGCGATGCACTGCGGGCTGCCCATCATCTGCAGCAACTATGGCGGGCAGGTTGATTTTTTAAAGAACGAGGAAAATGCGCTTCTGGTGGAGGTCGGGAACATAGAGGGATACGCGCGTTCCATAAAAAGATATATGGATGATAAAAAGCTCTACGAGAGGTGTTCGAAAAACAACCGCCTGAGGATTAAGGAGTTTTACGCCGAAAATGTTGCCGCGCGATATACGAATACATTCAAGGAGGTTTCGGAAAGCCGTGGATGATGGCTCGGAACGCGCGGTCGGGCTTCTTTCGGAGAGCGGCGAGCTGATCGACGATTTTGCCGAACAGTACGCCGAACACGAGGTGCGTGTGTTTCGATCGGTGGACGCCGTAAGGGGCGATGGATTGCTGCTTCTGGGGATCGACGCCGACATGTTCGAGTCGAGCGATCTTATACAGTTCCATCTCTCCAGATTGAGAAAGAAGCTGCAGGGGGTGCCGGTGCTGCTGATACTCAGGGTGGGCCACCTGGAGGACCTCGATCACGAGTGGTTCTATGACGAGTTTGTCCTGTTTCCCTTCAGGAAGAACGAGCTTAGAAGCCGGGTGCGCGGGCTTTTACGGGAAAGAAAGCTTTCGGAGGATGGGAATGTCATCGTCATCGGGAATGTACGGATCGATCTTCCGGAATATTCGGTCTATCTGAGCGATGAGAAGATCGAATGCACCTATAAAGAGTTCGAGCTTCTCCGACTTCTCGCCCAGAACAGGGGGACCGTTTTTTCCCGCAAGGACCTTCTGGCGAAAATATGGGGGGTTGAATATATCGGCGGCACCAGGACCGTCGACGTTCATATACGGCGGCTAAGGGGCAAGTTGGGGGACGAGTTTAACAGCGTAATCGAAACGGTCCGTAATGTCGGCTATCGCTGCCGGACTCGAGGGGCGTAGTGAGCCGAAAATTGCTTGCTATTTTATTCCATACGCCGATACTGTCCAAGGTTTTTTCGCGAGAGAGGCCGCCTGCCGGGCGCTTCTAACACACTGTCAGAGAAAGTTGCTCGACTACCATCCCATAGTATATGACCGCAGCCATGCCATAACCGAGAAACCCGGAAGAGCCGGGCCTGTCCCGGCGGATGGCGATTTTTATGTGAGAGGATTCCATGAATCAGGAGAAGAAGCTGGAAAAGGTCCTCGAAAGTGCCCTCTCGGACGAGCTGACCGACTATGTAGCGTTGTTAAAACTGCTTAAAAAGCGCCTTCCATTTTTCGGGGCGACAAAGCGAATTGCCGCCGCGCTGTTGAAGGAAAGCCTGGGCGATATCTCCAGGCTCGATCTCTCGTCGGAAAGGTTCACCCGTAAACAGGCGGCCGGAACGGTGGTATTCGAGGACATCAAGGATGGACGTGCCCGTCTTTTCATCAACATAGGGAAAAACCATGGGATCTCGCCGGGGGACCTCATCCGCGAGGTCGTAAAGAGGTCCGGTGTAGACGGCAAACAGATCGGAAAGATAGACATACATCCCACATATTCGTTTCTCGAGGTCCCGGAGCAGTACGCTGAGCTTGTGCTGCTTTCATTCGAGAATGTGAAGATCAAGGGAGTTCCCATCGTAATTGAGCCGGCGAAAAAAAGGAAAAAAAACGCTTAGCAGGCCTGACGGCCCTTTCCAGGGCGGCCTGGTCTGCCCCTTATGCCTGGCCTCGGGCGTACGGCCGCTACGAGCGGGCGGTGGCGTTTTCTTCCGCTGCCGTCGCTGCGGTATAGTTTTCAACTCCGCCTATAGACCCCTAAGCTACGACGAAAGCTATTTTCTCGACGATTACCGCGGCCAGTACGGTAAAACCTACGCTGAAGACAGAGAAGCCATTCGGCGCCTAGCGGACGCGCGGCTTGTTCGCATTTTTTCCCTGTACGGCGGAGGGGCGCCTCGCGGGAGCTTAAGCCTTCTGGACCTGGGCTCGGCGCTCGGCTTCTTCCTGGAGAGCGCGAGAGACGCGGGCCTGGGGAGGGTATGCGGGGTGGAGCTGTCGCGTTACGCGTCGGAGTGGTGCAGGCGGGAATCCGGCCTGGCCGTGGTGAACTCGGCATTCGAGGACGCCGTGTTCGATGAAACCTTCGATATTGTGTCCGCATGGTATTTTCTGGAGCACTGCGAAAATCCGCGCGAGACCATCCAGCGCATATACGCCCTGCTGAATCCGGGTGGCATTTTCGCGTTTTCGGCCCCTTCGGTATTCGGGCCGCAGTTCGTGTTCGATCGGGGAGACTGGGCAGCCAGGCACCCCGTCGACCATAGGGTCGATTTTTCGCCTCTGACCGCCGTGAGGGTCCTTAAGCGAATGGGATTCCGGACCGTAAGGGTGCGCGCTTCGGGGGTGCATCCCGAACGGATCGTTCCGCGCGGGTCACCGCTATACCCTCCTTTCGCGCTCCTGTACAGGGGAATAGCCCCGCTAGTGCGCTTTTCCGACACGATCGAGATATATGCCAGAAAATAGGGTTTGGGCGCTCGCCAAAAAGGGTTTGACATTTATTTAATTTATTTTATCGTTTTCCTCTTGACTGGACAGGCTTTTTAACCGGCCTTTGTATCGGAAACTCTGCCCCGTGGCAGGGGATATTGTGTTCTTCCCGTTAGAAAAGATTTATTGCATGCCGCTTCCAATGCAACTATATGATAGCTAATAATGAGGTATAAGCGATGAAAATGACATTTCAGCCGAGCCGACTCAAACGCTACAGAACGCACGGGTTTCGCGCGCGCATGAGTACGCCCGAGGGCAGGGACGTGCTGAGAAGGAGAAGGGCGAAGGGCAGGCATAAACTGACCGTGTCCGATGAAAAGAGGCTGCCCAAATAGAGACATCGAAGGGTGAAGAAGATCTATTCCTTGAAAGGGAAAGGGAATTTTCAAGAGGTTTTCGGAAAAGGGAAGCGATTCAACAGCGAAGGAATACAGTTGATCGTGTTAAGACTGAAATCGAAAGGGACTTCATCGACGGAAGGCGGCGGGCGCTTTAACGACGCTCAAACGGTAAAAATCGGAATCTCCATCGGGGGAAGATACGGATGTGCTTGCGAGCGGAATGCCGCGAAGAGAAGAGTTCGGGCGATATGCAGGGAGATGCTGCCGTCGATGGAGAGGGGTTATTATCTCGTGCTTAGGCCTACTGGCCGCTTCGGCGCCATTGCCTACCAGGAGGCTCGGGATTCGATACAGAGCCTGTTGAGAATGTCGGGGGTGTTGAAGCGATGAAAAGAGCAGGCGCCCTTGCGTCCACGATTTTAAGGTGGGCGATATGGTTTTACAAGACGCTTGTTTCGCCATATCTTCCGCCCGCATGCAGGTTTACTCCGACATGCTCGGTTTACGCGATGGAAGCCCTTAAGCGGCACGGTCTGGTTAAAGGCCTTCTGCTGTCACTTTGGCGGCTTATCCGCTGCAATCCGTTTTGCGATGGCGGATACGATCCGGTGCCGTAACACCGGATATCCGCCCCGGTCGCATCCCGCCGTTCCCGGCGCCTTTCCCCCCTTGAGGAACAGATCCTTTCGCCATGTCATAGCGTGAGAGTCGCGGCGCGTTTCCGTTTGGATATGTAACAATCCCGGTATTTTGTGGACGGTTATTTTTAAAGCAACCTTTAATTATTAAGTTTTTCCGCTCGCCGAAGGCGGGCTTGAGACATAAGTACAGGTTTTACCAGCAGTTACAATTTATGGGGATCCTAAAAATTAAATTCTTTGAGGTTCCCTTGAGCTTAAAAGGATGAATGATGGAAAAGAGAACATTGCTCGCGGTCGTGCTTGCCCTGGGAGTCTGGCTCCTGTGGTCGTATTTTTTCGTAAGGCCTCATGAGCAGAGCCAGGAACAGGCGCCTGAACAGCTTGAACGCGTTGAGCAGGCGGCCGAAACACCTCCGACGCGCGAGGCCGCTCGCCCGGCGGCGCTGACGGCCATATCGGTGAAGGGGGCGTTTCGGGAGGAGACCGTTTCGATAGCGACAGGGAAGTACACGGCCGTGTTGAGCAATCGCGGCGCGGTGATAAAGAGCTTCAAATACAACGCGCGCGGCACCGAGCTTGTGGTGGAAAACAGCGGTTTCGAGGCGAAGGGAGTCTTCGATTTCCCGCTGCATCTCAGTGAGAACGAATTTCTGCAGGGCGGAGCGCTGGACGAAGCGATGTGGGGCCTGGGCGGGGTGACGGATGGCGAGGTGCGTTTTGTCGCCGCAGTCACGCTACAAGGCGTTCCTGTTCGCGTTGAAAAGACCTATCGTTTTTTAAAAGATGCGGATTACTTTACGGTTTCGTTCAGGATACAAAATGCCGGAAACCGGAGCGTGGTCCTCCCCGGCGGGGCTGTAATTTTCTCCGCCTCCGATTTCCTGGGGCCGGCCATGGACTTCGACAACACCTACAACCAGGTCCACGGGATATACTCAGTCAATGGCAGCTTCGAGAAGAGCTCGAAGGGCGGCGGCTTTTTCTCGAAGGCGGGAATCGTAAAAAAGGAAAACGGCGTCATCCAGTGGGTGGGGATGATGAGCAGGTACTTTCTGCTCATCATGATACCGGAGGACTTTACCGGTACGGGGGTCATATCGGACAACAGACCCGGCGCCGGCTTTAGGGCCGGCATGTATCTTCCCCTCGATGAGTTGAAGGCCGGGGACACGCTTTCCAGAAACTTCAAGGTTTATGCCGGTGAGAAAAACAAGGAGAAGCTTAGGGCCGTTTCGGAGAGCGTTATCGACGCGGCCGATGTGAGCAAATGGATAGAGCCCATCCGCGATTTTCTTCTGTGGGCGCTTCTGAAGATCAATATCCTCTTCGGTAACTTCGGGTGGTCCCTGGTGGTTTTCTCCATCATCACAAAGGTCATCCTGCTGCCGCTTACACAAAAGTCGACGGAGTCGATGAAAAAGCTCCAGGCGTTAAATCCGCAGATTACCGAGTTGCGGGAGAAATACAAGGAGAAGCCGGAGATTCTCAATAAAAAGATAATGGACCTGTATAAAAAGAACAAGGTCAACCCCGCGAGCGGCTGCCTGCCGCTTCTGTTGCAGATGCCGTTCTTTTTCGCGCTGTACAGCGCTCTCATCAACGCCATAGACCTGTGGCAGGCCCCGTTCGTTCTGTGGATAAGGGACCTTTCTCTTCCGGATACGATTTTCAAGATATCCGGGTTCAACGTCAATGTCCTTCCTATCATAATGACCGGAACGACATATCTCCAACAGCGCATGACGACCGGGGAGGCGGTCGGGCAGCAGCAGAAGATGCTTATGTTCATGCCGCTTATTTTTATCGTTATTTTCTGGAACATGCCGTCGGGGCTGGTGCTCTACTGGATAATGCAGAACGCCCTGCAGATGCTGCACCAGATCTACATCAACAGAAGGGGGAAAATCAAGAATGCGGAATGATCGCATGCCGCAAGGGGCGATTTTATCATTTCGGTGAGGAGGCATATATGAAAGTGCTGGAGATCGAGGGGAAAACGGTTGAGGACGCGACAAGGAAGATGATGGCCGAGCTTGGCGTCGATGACGTCTCGAAAGTCAAATATGAGGTGCTCGACCAGGGTAAAAGCGGAATTTTCGGTTTCGGCGTTTCACGGCCGGCGAGGCTTAGAGTATATTATAACGATTCGGCGGCCGATGTCGGAGGCATTACAAGAGAGATACTTCTTACAATCCTGAAGAAGATGGAAATTGAGGGAACGGTAAAGGACATCAAAGAGGGCGAGAACAAGGTGTATGTTGAGATAGAGAGCCCCAAGTCGGGCCTGATAATCGGTAAAAAGGGCAAAACGCTCGAATCGCTGCAGTTCCTTGTGAACCTGATGGTGAACAACAAGGCCAGGAGCGAGAAGAAGATCATTCTCGACATCGAATCCTACAGGGCCAAACGCGAAAAAGCGCTGAGGAAACTCTCGAAGGAGATAGCGATCAAGGTGGCCAGGACCGGGAAACCCTGGACGCTCGAGCCCATGAATCCATTCGAACGGCGGCTTATCCATCTCACATTGCAGAACGATTCCCGCGTCACCACAAAAAGCGAAGGGCTGGGCATCTATCGCAAGGTGAAGATATCGCCCAACAGATGAAGGGATGGCGATGTCGGACGACACCATCTGTGCGCCGGCCACCGCGCCGGTGAACTCGCCCATCGCGATGATACGTGTGAGCGGCCCTGATACCTTCAGGGCCGTCGCGTCTCTGTTCAGCCGGGGCAAGGCGCTCGAACACCGGCGGGCGGTTTACGGTTCCATAATCGATGAGGGTTCCATCGTGGACGACGTCGTCGTGGTGGGTTACAGGGCTCCATCGAGCTTTACAGGGGAGGACATGGCCGAGATCTCGTGCCATGGAAACCCGATCGTGGTTAACAGGATTCTCGCCCTGCTCCTATCGCGCGGCCTTCGCATCGCCGAACCCGGCGAGTTCAGCAGCCGCGCCTTCCTTAACGGCAAGATAGACCTCACCGAGGCCGAGGCGATCAACCACATTATAACGGCCCGCGGGGAATGGGAGATCGAGGCCGCCGTGCGGCAGATGCACGGCTCGCTCCGCGTTGCAATAGACCGGATAAGACAGGGCCTCGTCGAGTTGAAGGCCGACATAGAGTGCGGTATCGACTTCTCGGAGGAGGAAATCGAGTTCGTCGGCGAGGAGGAGGCCTCCTGCCGGCTCTCCGAGATAAGGGAGCTCGTGGAGACGGTGCTGCGCCGGTGTCGCGTCGGGGAGCGCGTGAGCCGGGGTATAGACCTGCCGATAGTCGGGAGGCCCAATGTCGGAAAATCGAGCGTCCTCAACCTCATGCTGAACGCCGAGCGCGCGATAGTTTCATCCATACCGGGGACCACGCGCGACACCATCAGCGAGAGCGTCCGCATGGGGGGCCTTTTCATCAACCTGATGGACACTGCAGGGATCGATACCCCTTCCTGCGAGATCGAGGAGATCGGGATAGGCTTGAGCCTGGCCCGGATGTCATCCTCTTCGTTGCTTATGGTGGTCGTTGACGCTTCGAGCGGCATACTCGGCGAGGATCGAAGGGTCCTCGATCTGGCGGCCGGAAAGAGGAGGATTGTCCTTCTGAACAAGGCCGACCTGGTGGACGATGAAGCGCTCGCAAGACTGCGCGAGGAGCTTGGCGGAGAGGGGATTTCGTTCTCCGCTAAAACCGGCAGGGGCCTTAAGGAGCTTGAGGCGGCGATCGTCTCGACCCTGGCCGGGGATTTCGCGGATCAGAGGGATTTCTTTGTGGCCGACATCCGTATGACCGCGCTTCTGGAGGAGGCCCTCGCGGTGATGGAAAGGACCGATGGCATCATAAAGGACAAAGGGCCGGGCGAGATAATCGCCTTCGAACTTCAGACCCTCCTCGACACGCTCGGGGCCGTAACGGGTGAGGTGACGGCCGACGACGTCCTCAATTCCATATTCTCACGGTTTTGCATAGGGAAGTAGGCCCGCATCGTCATTGGCGATTATGTCGGAAATGAAGGGCGCGATAATGGCCCGGTAGCCGCTCGCCTCGTCCCTGGTATTTTTAAAGAGTTCATCATGCCGCGCCAGGGCCTCACGCGCGCCCGAGGCGTCCCCACGCCGCGCGCGAATTCGGGCCATCCGATAAAGCGCCAGGCTCCTTTCGTTGAAGGCGAGGGGGGCCGCGAGAAGGCGGGTGAGGGCGTGTTCCGCCTCGGCCAACCTCCCCTTTCTTTCGAGCTCCCCGATTATGGAGAAGGCCGGATCGATATGGAGGGGGGTCCCCTTAAGCCGTTCCCTGCGAATGTCGTCGAGCATTCTCGTAAGCCTTCCCGGGGCCGGCGGTTTAATCCTCATAATGATGTCCCTGTATTCAGGCGTTGTGCGCAGAGGGTCGAAGAGGGGCTCGCGCAGCAGGAGATCGCGCGAGTTGAATCCAAGGCTGACGGCAGCGCCGAGAAGGCGAAGAGCGCCGGCCGGGTCCCCGCGTCGGAGCATAACGAGCGATCGCTCATAGGCGAGCCAGCCCCCGGGCTCCTTAGTGGAGAGCGAATCGAGCAATTTACCGGCCGCCGCGGGATCGGACTTTTGCAGAGAGCGGTACAGATAGGGGAGCGCCATGCGTTCGCCCCGATTGAAGGCGTCGCGGTACAGGGCAGCGGCCCTTTCCGGGCGTTTTTCGATCTCCTCGATCTTTCCCGAGTTTATAAGGGCGCGGCCTCGATGCACATGATTTCCGAGCAGCGAGGAGAGCATACGGCGGGCCTGGGGCCGGCTTTCGGTATAATAAGTGTAAAACACATCATGGAAGGGGTCCGGGGGCGCCTTGCCGGGGAAGGCGGATGGATGCCCTGCGGTTATAAGTGGCACGATCGCGCAGAGCAAGGGTTTCCACAGTCGCGCCTTCATCCTAAACGCGTTCTCCGAAGAAAAAATCTTGAAAACCCCGCCATTGGGGGTTCAACTGAGCGCACGACGACATCCACGGCGGGGGTCTCGCGCGGTGGTTTACCGGAGGGCCGCCATTGCGCCGCGAGGAGCTCTGTGCCTTTCTAACCGATATAACCAGTCGGTTCAAGTGAAATTTGCCGGGATATTGGCCGAGGCCGGCGCGGGAGACGCTCATGAAAAGTCTTGCCCTTGTACTTGTAATGTTTTTAACGTCTTGCGCCTCCCAGGCCGTGCGAGAGGGGCACGAGGATGTCATTGGGGAGGGGCCCGGGCGCCTTCCTCTCGCTCTGCGCTTTCCCGGCGGCTGCGGTGACGAATGGAAGAGGAGCGTGGAAGCCATCGAGGGAAAGCTGGAAAAGAGCTACTGCGAAAGATGGAGCCTTGCCCGGCGCCACCACCTTATGGAAAAGGGCAGGGAGGCCTTTAACAGAGCGGCCGTGCAGTACGAAGCCTTAGCCGATGAGGGCATGGAAAACCGCGCCATGGCCTTGAACAACCTCGCCTGCGTTCGGCTCGAAAGCGGAAGGTTGAAGGAGGCGGAGGGGATTCTGCTCGCCTTGATCGCGGGCCGCGAGGCGATCATCCCGGCATATTACAATCTGTACATCCTCTACAGATATGCCGGAAGACTCGAGGAAGGGGCCAAGACCCTGCTATTGATGAAGGAGCGCTATCCGGAGAACAGCTATGCGGACCTGGAGCTTGGGGACATCTTTTTCGAGAGGGAGGATTACGGCATGGCCGAGCGTTTTTACCGGGATGCGCTGGCCGCGGACCCGGACAACCCGGTGACTTTGCACCGAATGGCGCTCCTAATGGAAAGGACGGGAAGGGAAAAGGAGGCGGAGATCTTCTACCGCCGCTGCGTGCGATCGTTTCCGCATTACAGGCAGGCGTACATTGATTATTCCTCGATGCTTTTACGGCAGGGTAGAAACGAGGAGGCTGGAAAGATGGTGAACAGGGCCGTTCGCCTGCCGGCAAACGACGGCGGGGGAAGATAGGGCATGCGAACCCTTAGGGGCTTGATTCCCCTTCTGGGGATTATCCTTCCGCTCTCGCTTTGCGGGCTTGCCCTCGCCGCGGATTTTAGTGGGGCCGAATCCGGTTTGCACCGGGCGGAAAAGCTGCTCTGGCATGGGGACTACCGCGGCGCTCTAGGGGAGATCGTGAAGACGGCGCAGGGCGTTGATGATCCGGCCCTCCTCGAGTACGGCCTGTTCGTGATGACCGAAGCGCTGCGATATCCGGAGATGGTCGGTGACGGCATCGTCGCGTGTGATCGCCTTGAAAGGGAGAACCGGGCCTTTGAGCGGCATGAGGAGCTTGGGGCAAGGCTTCGCCTTTTACGAGCCGGGCTCTCGCTTATGGCAGGGGACACCCCGGCCGCGGAAAAGGCGCTTGGGGAACTCGGTTTCGTGCGGGAGTTCAGGATGATAGGGCCTTTCTCAGGCGCGACCGCGGATAATTTCGACGCGATGAGCAGTGCGGCCGGCACCCACGGCCTGCTCTCTCATCATCCGGGCAAGCTGTATCCGGTTCGATGGTTCGACGCGCGCACGGACCGCCTCGGGGTGCTCGATCCCGCGGAGAGGAGCCTGGATACATCGAACGCTCAGTATTATCTGGAGACGGAGTTTACGACAGGAGAGGCGTCCACCCGCGTGTTCCATATAGGGAAGACCGGCCATACCCGGATATGGGTGGATGGAAAGCCCATATTCCGGAGCGATACGCGGCACCGCTTCATACATGACCAGTACAGGGTCGTCGTCCGCTGCGGGCCCGGTCGGCACCGCGTGCTCGTCCGCATTGGGGATTCGCTCTCGGATGGAATCCGTTTTTCACTGCGGCACAGGGCGACAGGAGAGGAAGAGCGCCGTGCAAATTTCTTCGAGGCCCTTGAAGCCATGCGGTCCCGCGCTTCAAGCGGCGGACCGGATGAGGCTTACCGGGCCGGCTTTTTATTGTATGCTGCGGGCTTGAACAGCGAGGAGGGAGGTGAAGCCGCCGCGTTATTACAGTCGGCGATGGAAAGCGGCGACTACGGGCGCATGGCGCGATACTATCTGGCGCTATGCAGGGACGACGAGGAGAAGCGACTTAGCCTGTTGAGGGAGGCGGCGGATGGCGACGAAACGGCATTGCTGCCGATGGCGAAGATCGTCCAGTCCCGCATGGATGGCGGATTCATATATGAGGCCCCTCCGCTGATCGATCGGATAAAGGGCATGAATCCCTCCTGTCCGGCGGGCCGGGAGCTGGAGGCGTCGTACTTTCTGGCGAGGGGCTGGCATGATGAGGCGCTCAAACGGGCTTCGGCTCTAGAGGATTCGGGCTTTCCTTCGGTCGGGGCCTCCATTCGAGCGCGGGTGATGTTTTCAAGGGGACTATACGCCAAGGCGGCATCCGAATACGAAAGGCTCCTGGAAATGGACCGCTTCAACAGGGAGACCGCGAAAGCGCTCGCGGAATCGCTGGAGCTCTCGGGGGAGCCGGCGGCGGCGTTGTCCATCCTCGAGGAGTCCGCGCATATCTTCTACTGTGACGCCTCGATGCGCCGCCGGCTGGCGACGATGGCGGCGACCGTTCGGGGATGGGACGCGGCGCTTCCATATCTTGGCGCCGCTCTCGGCATGGCTCCGGACCACGGCGGCATCCTGTTCGACCTTGGTTCCCTGTACCACCGCAGGGGGAACAGCCGCATGGGCCTTCGATATATGAAGGAGGCATTGGCGCGGAATCCGGACGACTACAGGATCAAGGAATACATAGAGGCCATAGAACGCACACCCGACGCCCTGGCGTCTTACAGAGTTCCGGTGAACGACGCGCTGATCGAGAGGGCGGAAGAGCACCGCTCCGAGGCCGCGGTGATGATCCTGGACGAGTGTGTCATTAAAATAACGGCGGACGGCTCCTTCGAAAAAAACGTGAGAAAGGTCTTCCGAATAAACGCCGATAGCGCCATAGGCGATTTTTCCACCCAGTATATCGTTTTCAACCCGGAGACGGACAGCGTAGACAACGTGCGCTGCGTGGTGAGCCATGGCGGTGAAACCGTTGAAAGCTCACAGACATATACCCGTTCTCTGTCCGACCCCGAAAGCCGCCTGTACTATGACGTGCAGGCCAGGGTGCTCGCCATCCCCTCGCTGGGGCGGGGGAGCCTTGTGGATATGAGCTACAGGCTTCGTTCGGGAGAGGCGCGCCTGTACAGGGGCTATATCGGCGAGCGGATAATGGCCGGGGGTGGATACCGGACTCTTGTTTCCAACATAGTCATAAGCAGGCCCGAGGGTATGCCCCTGCACGTATGGCCGAGCTTATTGGATAAGAACAGAATCTCCGTTAAAAGGGACGGCGAGAGTCTGATCAACCTCTTAAGGATCGAGAACCTCAGGCCAGTCCGGAACGAAGTCGCCATGCCCCATCACAGCGAGATCATCCCCTCGCTCACGGTGAGCTCTCATGGCGGTTGGGATGAGGCGGCGGGCTGGTACGCCTCCCTTATGCGCGGTAGAAGCTCCATGAGCGCGGAGATGCGGCGCGATCTGGCGCGACTGATTGCCGGCGGGGATTCCGATATCGAAAAAACGCGAAAAATTTACAATCACGTCAATTCGTTGATCCGCTACGTCGGTTTCGAGCTCGGCCTGGGTGGGTTACAGCCGCGAAGAGCGGACCTGACCTACGCCACGCGCATGGGGGATTGCAAGGATATGAGTCTGGTCCTGGTCTCAATGCTTCGCGCGGCGGGCATCGATGCGCGCATGGCCCTGATACGGACCAGGGAGCGGGGCGCGCTGGACCGGTCGATTCCCTGCGTCGGCCAGTTTAATCACGCGATCTGCTACGTCAATCTCGAAGGGGGGATATTTCTCGACGCCACGGCCAGGATGGCCGGTTTCCGCGAGCTTCCATCCGGGGATAGAAACGTCCAGTCGCTGGTCATCGGCGAGAGGGGCCACTCCTTCATCGACACCGGCGGGCGGTTTTATCACGAGAACAATGAAACGGTGGTCACCGATGTGAACATCGATCCGCAAGGCGGGGCCGTATTCAAACGTAGTCTTAGCAAAGGCGGCGCATTCGCCCGAACGGTGAGGAGTGACCTTCTCGATGAATCGAAAAAACTCAGGGAGATTGGCGCTTACTGGAATTCGAAATACAGCGGGGCCAGGGTGAGCGGCCTTAAGGCGCTCCAAACCGGGACCGAGGAACCGGCGGTATATTCTTATGAGGTCAGGCTGCCATACTTCCTTTCGACAACCGGAGAATACGCGGCGTTTCCCGCGTTCATTGCGCCCTCGGATTATTACCGAGAGTATGGCATGATGAAATCTCGTGTTTCCCCGGTCATGATTTCGGGGGGATGGACGAGCGATACCGTGATTCGCTTCAGCATTCCGAAGGGATGGGCCTTCGAGGTCCTGCCTGCCCCCGAGAAGCGAACGCATCCGTCCTTTTCCGCCAGGTTCGAGTACATAAGAAGGGGCGACTCGGAAGTGGAGGCGAGATCCAGGGTCGTTTTCCAGGATTCGAAGGTCCGCCCGGAGGATTACGGCATCTTTAGAGATTTCCTCATCTTCATATATAGAAAGGAGAATGAGAGGATAATCATCAGAAATTTGGAAGGAGCGGGGATCCGGGATGCGCGTTAGATATCTCGCCGCCGTGGCATCGATTCTTCTAATATTATCGGCCGCTTCAAAGGCCGCTGGAGGCGACCCAGCATCGTATGAGGCTCGGGTTTTTTCGGCATTCGCGGCGGGGGATTATTACGCCCTGTATGAAGCTATCGAGAGCCTGTTGATGGAACACCCCGGTTCACCGGAAGCTGCGCTGTACCTGTCGGATCTGGTGACGCTTGCAGACGTTTACGGGAGGGCAAGGGTCGAGGATTCCCTTTCGCGGATTGCGGCGCGACTGAATGAGGAAAAACCGGAACACGCCGGCCTTTATGGGCTTGGCATTCTGCTGCAACGCGAAAGGCTGGCGCGCCGCTACTCGCCTGGAGCGTTGGCCGGAATAGTGAAGGAGCTGCGTCCCATATCCAAATGGATGGTCAGCGGGCCCTATCATCGCTATGGCGCGGGCGACATCGATCATCCATTTCTACCGGAAATCGCCCCACCGGCGACCGGAGAGGTAGCGCGTTGGAAGAGGGTATCCGCCGACCCTAAACAAGGGGAAATCGACTTTGCCCGCGTTCTGGCGCCCGGAAGGGGGGTGGCCTATGCCGCGACCGCCATCGGCCCGGGACGTCCCGTGAGGTTACGGATCTATTCATCCTGCCCTTATCGCCTGTACCTGAACGGTCGCCTGGCCCTCGCCAATGTCGAGAGGGCCGCGCGCCGTTCATCTCGCGTAGTCGAACTAAAGGCGGAAGGCGCCGTGGCGCTGATGATTAAGCTATACAGGGAGGACGACTGGAAATTCAGGGCGATCGTGACCGATTTGAACGATGTCCCTATCGATACGGAAACGATACCCATGAACAGCCCGACCGGCTCTTGTGAATTTACGGAGGTGATGGATTATCCCTATGCGGAGCTCGTTCGGCGGCTGCATGGCAAAGAAAGGGGCGCGCTTTTTCATCTGGGGAGCTTTTTCAGCGAACGGGAGAGCCGTGAGGCGGAAAAGTATTTCAGGCTGGGAATTGGCTCAGAGGCGGGATTTCCGTGCCGATATTTTCTGGCGGAATCCCTGCTTGGAGCCTCCGGCAATGACCGGGGAACGGCGGAGTATATGGAGGCGGCGCTTATCTATCGTGAACTGTCGGATTCCGACGCTGCGTTTATGCCCGCGCGTTACCGCCGTCTCCAGAACCTAATCGACCGCCAGTCCATGGCCGAAGCCTTTGTAGAGGGAAGGCGCCTGACGGAGGAGGCGCCGCGCTTTCTGCCGCTTCGGGTTTTGTACTCCTCCATGCTGGCGGGGCTGGGCTACGAGAGGGAATTCGAACAGGATTCCGAGGCTTTAATAAAAGAATTTCCCTCTTCGTCCTCTCCGGCAAAGATTATAGCCTCTTTCAACGCCAAACGCGACCCGGCGCGCTCCGCCCGGCTGTACCACAAAGCGATCGAGACGGAATTCGATAAAAACGCGCTTGAAGCGCTGATCCGTATCCTTCGAGGCATGGGGCGACACTCTGAAATAGTGGATCTTGTAGAGCGTTTCGATCATTTCCACGAATACGATAACGAGAGGATAGACGCGCTAATTGAAATGGGAGAATACGAACGCGCCTCCGGGCTGCTCCTTGAAAGCATCGCCGTTAAGGAGGACCCCGAATATTATCTGCGTCTCGGAATGATATCGTATCTCGAGGGAGAGGCGCCGTCCCTGTACTGGGGTAAGATGCTTGCCATATCCCCGTCGCTTTTCCTGATGGGCGATCTTCTGGACTATGTTACCGGCCTCGGGCCGGATTATCCTCTTTCACGGGAACGCGAGGAAAAGGGGGAGGACTATATTGACCGATGGGTGCGCGGAGGGATCAAGCCTTCGGGCGCCCCTTCCGAGGTGCTCTTCAGGCAGAGGGTGTATCGCCTCAACCGTGACGGAAGCGGCCGCGTGTTCTGCGAAGACGTAATCTATGTGCACGACAGCCGAGGAATAGAACGCTATGGTGAATTCAGGCTCGATCATGGCTCCAGGGTGTATCCGCTCAGGGCCCGGGTCTATAGGGAGGGTGGGGGTTACAGCGATGCGGGCAGGATTGTCAGGGTTGACGGCTCCTCATTCCTGTCACTTCCTTCACTTGGCGAGCGTTCGATTATACATGTTTCGTATTACGCGGATAATCCGTTCAGCCTGCGTGGTGATTCGGTGTTCTTCGCGACGCCGCTCCTTGAGGTGCACGATTTTGACGAGGCGCTCGGCGTATTTTCGTGCAGGGTGACGGTTCCGGAGGACATGGATGTGCGGGTGGTATTTACCGGTGGGCCGGTGAGTAAAAGAAGGCGCGATGGAGGAATGGAATACTCCATGAGGATTGAAAATCGGGCCCCGGTAAGAGTGGAGAAGGCGATGGGCAACCGGCTTAACTACCTGCCTATTTACGCGATATCCACCATGCGCGACAAAAAGGATTTCGTACGATGGTACAACTCTCTCATACGGGGCTCTTCCGACCTGCGGGCCGATGACATACGCTCGAAATTCGGCTCAAGGGATGTACGGGATACGATCCGCGCCGTGTACGAGTACGTTTCCCGGGAAATCGATACGCTTGGAAACGTACTGTACTATCCCGATAGCGCGGCGGCAACGATGATGAAAAAACGGGGAACGCCGGAGGACAAGGCAGTGCTTTCCAGGGCCATCCTGGAGTGTCTGGGGATACGCTCATACATCGCGTTTGCCGCGGAACGGGATTTTCCGGATCTGGGCGGATTTGTGTCTCCTGCCGGTTTCACACACGCCTTGCTCTTTGTCCCGATCGACCGCCATAGAGGCGTGTGGATGGATTACTCGCGATCCTACAATGGTTTTGGGGTAGTGGTTCCGGCCCTGGAGGGCGCCGATGCCCTTGTAGTTATCCGGGATTACGCCGAGATTCGGACCATCGCGGGCTCGAGGATGGATGGAAGCAGGATCGATCTGGACGTGCGCCTGGAAGATGGAGGAAACGCCGTATTCAGGGGACGGGTGAGCTTCCACGGCGGCAGGGAGGGCCTGCGATCCCTTTTTTTTAACGCGGATACGAGGGAGGAGATGATCAACCGCTTGCTGGGGCGGATGTTCCCTGCCTTCAGTCTCGATGATTTTCAAATGGAGGGACTCGATTCGGTGGATGGGCCTTTCGATCTGAGGATAAGCGGCAGGGCGTTCGCCATTACCGCTACGACCCCCGACAGGATCATCCTAACGCCGGTGCTAAACGAGAGCGAGGCGCTCGGCCTTGCGGACGAACGGGCACGGACACATCCATACCGTATAATACGCCCGGTAAACGAATCGGAGCGGTATCGGTTCAGGCTGCCGGATGGCTATCGTAAAGCGGCAATAGAAAGAGAGGACTCGCTTAAAAGCAGGTTTGGGTACGCCTCTATACGCGCGTCGAAGGCCGCGGGCGAAACCGAGCTAGTAGTCGAGAAAGAGGTCCACGTCGGCGCGGCGAGGATAGAACCGGCCGATTATGGTGAGTTCGTCGACTTCTGCGAGGGGATACAGAGGGCCGAGCGGCGCTATGTGATTATCGAGAAAACGGAATGATCCGGCCGCGGGCCATTCGACACCAGGGGAAGCTCAGCCGGGAATCATGTGAAAGATGAACCAGAGAAAGAAGACGATGATGAGCATCCCCCAGAGCGCCACTATCCCTATCGAGATCTCGGGATGTCTCTTTATCCACTGAAAGAGCCCGGACTCGCGGTATTCCAGGATTATATTGAAAATCTTGCTGCTTGAGCCGGGTTTGCCTTTCGGTCGGCGTCGAGGCGCGGAAGCGCTCTGGCCGTTCTTTTCGCTGGCCTGTGTCATATTGGATGTTCCTCACGGTTGTTTGTGATCGGCGAACGGCCCTGTATCAAGACGTTAAACCGCGTACAGATCAATGCTATACCGGTAAAAACCGTATGTCAATACTATATGATGGCCCTGGAAAAATTAATTCAGCCGCTTCGCCCCGCCGATTTTTCGGAGCGTAAAGAGAAAATCCGCACTTGCTTGACACGCGCCGTAAATATTGTAGACTGCTGTCAATCAGCGCTTGCAGGACGGCCCCCCGATGGCAAACAGAATTTTGCGCTTTGGCGTCTCGATAGAGGAGAAACTGTTCCAGCAGTTCGACGGCCTTATATCGGAGAAAGGCTATGTAAACCGGTCAGAGGCGATCAGGGATCTGATACGAGACGCGCTCGTGCGCGAGGAAGCTTCGTCGCCGGAGTCCGAGGTCATTGGCACCCTCACCCTCGTCTACAGCCACGAGGTGCGGGAGATCGCCGAGCGCCTTAACGATATCCAGCACGATAATTACCGCAACATTATCTCCGCCGTGCACGTCCACCTCGACGAGCACAACTGCCTGGAGGTCCTCATTCTAAAGGGAGAATCCAGGATCGTAAAAAAGATCGCCGACCGGCTCCTGTCCATAAAAGACGTGCGGCACGGGAAGCTAACCATAACGACGGCGGGAAGCGGCCAGGGTTAGCTTAGTCGCCGGTGGGGCGCGGCTCTCCGGAATCCAGAATGGAAAAATGCTCAACTATAAAGACCGCCGGGCCGATAATTAGATAAAGGGATACTGTGCTCATTTGGCCGCGCTGAGGCAGCGGAAGGGCCTCCCGCGCGCCGGGAACGAAAGGAGTTGTTCCGTGAAGGCAACAGGGATGTGCGCAATCGCCTGGCTTGCGCTGTTCGTCTTTTCCGGGGGATCGTACTGCGCGCCGCCGCGAAGCGTATCCGTACGCGGCGATGGCGGTATACATAACGAAAATTACGAACGCAGCCAGGCCAGAGATATGACCATCCTGCACCGTTGGAGTGATGAAGAGACGGTGTATGAAGATTTCGGGTTTGATTATTCGGACCGAAATGAAGACAACGGATACGCAGGGAATGAAAATACCGGCCATGGTCGAGCACGGCCACTCCCGCGTGAAGGGAAAGGCGCTGGCGAGCCCGACGGAAAGGCGGATACACCGGATTCACGCGACCGGCAAAAGCTCATCGGTGCGGAGAACGCTCGCAAGCAAAGTCAAAAGCCTGCGACATCGAATACAGAAGGGACAATAAGCCACACGGTTAAGAAAAACGACACCCTTTACGGCCTCTCCAGGCGGTACGGCTGCTCGGTCAATGATATTGCCCATCTGAACGGTCTTAGAAAAAACGACGCGATTAAAGTGGGAATGAAACTGAGGGTTCCCTCCTGCGGAAGGCCTGTCTCTAAAGCAAAAAAAACCGTGGCCGGAAGGCCCGAACCGGCGGCGAACATCGACTTCAGATGGCCGCTTCCGCGCGTGCTCGCCGTGCGAAGGGATTCCGCCGAAGGTGTAAAGCCCCTGGGGGTGGAGATTACGGGGAGGCCCGGCACTGTCGTGGTATCGGCCGCGCCCGGAGTGGTGAAGCGAATCGGAGACATGCGGGGTTACGGCCGCTACGTGATCATATCGCATGGCGAACGCTTCGTGTCCGTGTATTCTCGCATGGGAGAGATAAGGGTGAAGGAGGGTGAAAGCATACCTTCGGGCGCCGTAATAGGAAGGATCGATGATGGAAGCCGAAGCATCCACTTTCAGATAGGGCACGGCGGAAAGCCAGTGGATCCCTTGAAATATCTGCCCCAGAGGAGCTGATATCCCCGGCCCGGTTCCGCCGTGTTGGAGCTTGCGATTTTTTCTTGGCTTGGCCCGGGTGTTCCCCGGCTTGTAGACGAAGGCCGCCGTCCCCCCATTCCCGTCGATCCGTTGGCGGCTGAGCAGAAATGTTCCCCGCCGAAGCGGGCAAATCCTTGAAGCTGAATGCCCGGGGCATCTCGCTTAGGCCGACGATTCCCGGCTCCGTTTCTTAAATTGCAACTGCCGGTAAAATCAGTACTTTTATTTCGAGGCTGTCCAAAAGCTGCTTTTTTGGCAGCCCCTCTCTTCAGTCGGTGAAAGAAATAACGAGCTTTGTTACTTTCGCGGGGCGGGAAAACCCAACTTTTATGACTGCCCATAATAATTAGAGTTTTCCCATAGTGAGGGTGATGCCGGCCAGGACGGGCCCTTCGGTGCAGCGAGAGGAGACTCGGGCGATGGTCGGGAATAAGGGAACGGGGGTAGAATTCACGCGAATTCGAATTAATTAATACTGGCGGCGTTGCGCCGGGCGTTATATATTCAGCGTCGCGGCGGGCGCTAACACGCTTGAAACGGAGAAAATGAATGAAGAATGAAAGGGGCGTGCTGTTCGGAGTGGATTACTATCCCGAGCAATGGGAGCGTTCTTTATGGAAGTCGGATTTTCGGCGGATGAGGGAGATGGGGTTTCGCTCGGTCAGGATGATGGAGTTTGCGTGGGCGCTATTGGAGCCGGCCCCCGGGAGGTTCGACTTTTCCCTTTTCGACGAGGCGATCGCTCTTGCAGCATCAAACGGCCTGAGCGTGGTTCTGGGGACTCCGACGGCAAGCTTCCCCGCCTGGCTGTATAAGAAGGACCCCGGGATGGTCCAGATCCATCCCTCGGGGGTTTATCGTGATTTCGGAACGCGCCGACAGGCCTGTTACAACTCGACCACCTACCGAAGGGCCGCGTCGAAAATTGTCGATGCGCTCGCGCGCCGCTACGGAAAGCATCCAGCGGTAATCGGCTGGCAGATCGACAACGAGATCGGGCATGAGGGCTCGGACAGATGCGTCTGTCCTAACTGTGCCGGTGCCTGGGTCTCATGGCTAAAAAACAAATACCGAAAAATTCAATCACTTAACTCCGAATGGGGAACCGTGTTCTGGGGTACCTGCTACGACCGCTTCGACCAGGTCCCCGTTCCGCGAAAACAGGTCTCCAGCATACAGAGCCCGGGGCTCGCGCTCGACTACGACCGTTTCTGTTCGGATTCGGCGGTCGCTTTTGTCGATATGCAGATGAAAATATTGCGCCGGCACATCAGAAAAGGCCAATGGGTGACCACCAACCTCTATCCGACGCCGCATTATCCGGTCATCGACATGGAGCGCCTTTGCCGTAACATGGAGATGGTGGCCTTCGACAATTATCCGGTGTGGGGCGACCAGGACGAGCCGCTGCCGTACTATTTCACCGCGTATATCCTTAGTTATATCCGCGGTCTGAACGATCGGGGCCGCTATGCTGTTTTCGAGCAGTTCAGCGGATTCCAGGGCCACACCTGTCTTGGTTACCTTCCGCCGGACAAACAGGTGACGCTGTGGACAAATCAGGCCATCGCCCATGGGGCCGACCACATCTATTACTTCCGCTGGAGGACTGCGCCTTTCGGGCAGGAGCAGCTCTGTTACGGGCTGTTCGATCCGGATGGTGCTCCGACCTCCAGATCGGCGGCGATCGCGGAAAACATGAGCGCGCACCGCGAGGCATTCGAGCGTTTCGCCGATCAGGGCGTTCGTTCCACGGCGTGCGTCGTTTACGACAAGGACAACAGCCGGGTGATAAAGGAGCAATATCTTTCAAAGGGGATCTATCTGACTCCCACGCCCTATATGCAGGTAGGATATGACCTCGAGTTGGCGAGACATTTCGTTCCATATTCGCTCTTTAATGTAAACGCCGATGTGAAGAGCGCTCAAAGCGTGGATCTCTCACGCTACAAAATAGTGAGCCTCCCGCTGTACCAGATGGCCGACCCGGAATTTGTGGGGCGTCTGGGCGAGTGGGTGCGGGAAGGAGGGACCCTGGTGCTCGGATGGAGGGCGGGTGCGAGGGACTTGAAGAACCACGCGGCAGGAGCACAGCTTCCCGGTATTTTTACGGATATGGCGGGCTTGAGGATAAAACGCTTCGAGTCGCTCAATGCCGGGAAGGTGGGTATACGCGTGGGCATGATTCCGGCCAAAAGCGAGGTCTGGGCGGAGATCCTGGAGCCGGTGACGGCGAAGCCGATCGCCTGGTATCGCGACTTCCGCAAACACTATAGCGGCGCGCCGTGCGTAACGGCGAACGAGTACGGCAAGGGTAGGGTTTATTACTTCGGGACATCCCCGGGGCCGTTGGCGGTATTCTTGCTGTTTCGAAAAATACTGAAAAGGGCCGGGCTAAAGCCGCGTTTCAGGGGAATGGGGATGGAGGTGGTAAGCAGGACGACAGAAGAGGGGACTCGGATGGATGTGGTGCTCAATCATACGGCCGGGCGCCGCTGGTATGGTTTGCGCCGTATAGAGCCGTATGGGGTTCGTTTCATCGAAAGAAAATGAAACGGGGGGACATCATCCCCCCATCGTTGTCGGGCAATGTGGTTAGCGGCTCTATTTTATGAACTCTTTGGATTTCAGGATACAGATGATGGACTGGGATATCTCCTCCGGGGTGATTCTCGAGACATTGAAGGTAATGTCGTAGGATGATGGGTTCTTGGCGTCGAACTTGAGGTACTGGGTCAGGAAGTCGTGGCGCTCGCGGTCCTTGCGCTCGACGAGTTTTTCCGCCTCAAGGCGGTCCTTGATACCGGCTGTTTCCATGGTCTTCTGGATGCGGTATGTGAGCGGAGCGACCAGCTTTATATGGACGCCGTATCTGAGCGAGCGCGTAATCATGACGCCGGCGCGCCCAATGATTATGGAGCGTCCGTGAATGGACAGGCTTCGGATGGTCTGAACGAGCTTCTGGTATACCGAAACCTGCGGAGGGTAGTCGGTCAGTATGGTCCTCCAGAATTCGCCGATCTCCTCCCTGCGCCTGGTGTCGATGGTTTCGCACAGGGTTTCCTCTATATTGTGGTCCTCGCATATCTTGTCTATCAGTTCCTTGTCGTAGGACTTCCAGATGTCTATATCCTCGTATTTGTTAAGGGCCTCCGCAAGGGTATCCGCTATCGCGGCCGCGTTACACCCATACTCTCGCGAGATGGTGATAAAGGGACGGGGCTCCTGTTTTTCGACAAGCCTGGCTTTCTGCGTCTCCCAGAGTTTGAGCTGTTTCTGAATCGATTTCTCGAGCGCCGATCCTTTTATGTAGCGGCTCATGTGTCACCTCTCGATAATTGCGATTGATCGCTTTCTCCGACGGGCGGCCGCCGACTCTGACCGCATCGGGCTATCCATTAAAAACTGAATACTGTATAATAAACATATAAATACGTGGCCCAAAATTAGTATTTGTTTTATATTAATCAACGATTTTCTTTTGGGATTTTGTATTTATTTTCGATGATAATGTCGGAAGTCGTAGCCTGTTGCACCGCTCCTTATGGATCATATATAATTCTTCAGCAGTTCCATCACCGCCGCGTCCACGGAGCCGAAGCGGGACTTTAGCTCTCTTTTTACAGCCTCCACCTGGCCGTCGCGGCCGAAGTCGGAGAGAAGCCTGTACAGTCCGAGACGCCTCCCGATGATAAAGCTCTCCCTGTCGTCGGCGCTCATGCCGAGATAGCGGTCGATGACCGATAGGATGCGCCCCCGGCCGGCCGGCATGCTCCCCTCGACGTCTTCAAGCAGGTTCATCATGTGATCGCTTTTTATCGTGCTCGTTATGTCCCCGAGATTTTCGACAAAGAGGCGGATCTCCCGTACCTTGCCATCCTCCGAGAGGGGAACCCATTCCCCCGCGGCCATTATGTCCGCAAGCGGTGTCCCGGGCAAGGGAACGGTGCTTCGCAGGCGGATAAAGGTCGGATTTATGGCGCTGAGCACACGGGCCGATTCGAGCGCATTCTCCCTGCTGAAGCTTTCGCCTCCAAGGCCGGGCATGTAGTATTCGGAGAGGTCGAAACCCGCATCCATGGCCTTGCGGCCGGCGAGAATGTGCTCTTCCGCCGTTACCCCCTTTGATATTAGCTCGAGCACGCCGTCGCAGCCCGATTCCATGCCGATATGGAGGCGAGTAAGCCCGGCGGCTCGGAGTTCTGATAGCTCTTCGGGGCTTTTTTTGCTTACGGTTTTTGCCCGCGCGTAGGAGGTGACGCGTTCGATGAATGGGAATCTCGCTTTGAGATGCCGCAGTATCTCCACGAGGTCCTGGGTATTCATGATGAGCGAGTTGGCGTCCTGCAAAAAGGCCGTCCTCATGCCGTACTGCATCCAGAAGGCCACCTGCCTGTAATATGATTCTGGGGTGGGGTCGTCCGCGCGAGCCTCGGTAAGAACCTCCTCGCTCACTCGTCCGTCGAGGCCCTGCCGGACGGACGCCTCGGAAAGCCTTAGCGCGATGCTATGCATGCCGTCGATGTCGGCCTTTATTTCATCGACCGTGCGCCGTGAGAATTTTTGGTCCCGGTAGGTAGAGCAGAAGGCGCAGCGGTTCCAGGGGCAATTTCGCGTGATGCGGAGCAGAATGCTGTAGGCCTCACTGGGAGGGCGGATGGGGCCGATTTCGAACGAGTTGTTCATTGCGCTTTTCTGAATTCCCATTGTTGATGATGTAGGTACAAGCCCTGAAGACAAGTAAACAGAACCCGGTCGACTCGGCTACCATAAAATGGCGGCCGGCAGCGGGTGTGAATTAAAATCCGGGTGAATATGCTGTAATCGCGAGGAGCGTAGCGACGCAGCGATCTAAAAAGGCAAGAAATCAGACCATGGAGTTTAGCATAAAGAGATTGCCATGCCTCGATAAGGCCGATGCTTACTATGGCATTAACTAAGCCAATAATTCAATTCACCCCGGCGGCAGCTCATGGAAAAGCGGATAAAAAGAATTTGACACAAAGAGCCATCAAACGACGTAATGAGCACTAATTTCAACTGGGAGTCCTGCCGCATGAGCGAGGAAATCAACGAGCTGGTACGCCAGCGGATCGAAAAGATAGATCAGTACCGCCGTAGCGGCATAAATCCATATCCACCTCGTTACAGGCGCACTCACACCACCGAAGAGGCCCGGGGCGTCTTCAGGGAGGATGAAAAACCCAAAGTCAGTATAGCGGGCCGCCTGCGCTCCAAGCGCGTAATGGGCAAGGCCTCGTTCGCGCACCTTGAGGACCAGTCCGGCCAGATGCAGCTCTACGCCCGCAGAGACGATATGGGCGAGGAGTCTTATGAACTCTTCAAATCCCTCGACTTAGGCGACGTTATCGGCGTGGAGGGGTTCGTTTTCAAGACCAAACAGGGCGAGATCAGCGTCCACGTGGAGGGACTCACGCTTCTCGCCAAATGCATACGGCCGCTTCCGTCGGTCAAGGAGAAGGACGGGCGGCTCTTCGACGAGTTCGCCGACCGCGAGATGCGCTATAGGCAGCGCTACGTGGATCTCATCGTAACGCCCAAGACGCGGCAGGACTTCATCATGCGAAGCCGCATCATTACGGGCATCCGCGAGTATCTGACGCGGCGGGGTTATATCGAGGTCGAGACGCCGATGATGCAGGCCATACCCGGAGGCGCCGCTGCGCGCCCATTCATCACCCACCACAACGCGCTCGACATCGACCTCTACCTTCGCATAGCCCCGGAGCTCTACCTGAAGCGCCTCGTGGTAGGGGGCTTCGAGAAGGTCTTCGAGCTCAACAGGAATTTCAGGAACGAGGGCATCTCCACGCGCCACAACCCGGAGTTCACCATGCTTGAACTCTACGAGGCCTATGCCGACTACGAGACCATGATGCACATAGCCGAAGACATGATCTCGAAATTGGCCCGGGAGCTATTGGGCTCCATGAGTCTGGAATACCAGGGCTCGAAGATCGACCTCACCCCCCCATGGAAGAGGGCGTCGTTCGTGGACTTAATACGCGAGTATTCCGGGCTCGATTTCTCGACAATCGCCTCCGTGGAGGAGGCGCGCCGCGTGGCCGAATCGATCGGCGTAAAAACGACGGATAAGATGAACCTGTGGGAGATCGCCGGGGAGGTCTTCGATGAGAAGGTGGAGGCGAGCCTGGTACAGCCGGTCTTCGTGACCGACTATCCCAGGGAGCTTTCGCCGCTCTCGAAGTCGCGCGAGGACAATCCCGATTTCGTAGAGCGTTTCGAGATATTCATCGCGGGCCGCGAGATGTCGAACGCCTTCAGCGAGCTAAACGACCCCTTCGATCAGAAGGCCCGTTTCGAGGAACAGGTGCGCAAGAGGGAGGCAGGCGACGACGAGGCGCAGATGATGGATTACGACTATATCAACGCCCTCGAATACGGCATGCCGCCGGCGGGGGGCATGGGAATAGGCATAGACCGGCTGGTCATGCTTTTCGTAAACACCGCGTCGATAAAGGACACCATACTCTTTCCGCTTTTAAGGCCGGAAGGCAAATAGGGAGCTCCAATGCCGATACACTACTCCCGTGAGCGCTACGGCTGGAACCTGCACCGCTTTCTTTACGACTGGGTTCTCTCGTGGGCCGAATCCCCGTTCGGCGTGACGGCGCTTTTTATCCTCGCTTTTGCCGAGTCGTCGTTTTTCCCGGTACCGCCGGACGTACTGCTCATAGCGCTTGTCCTCGGAGCCCGGGAAAAGGCGTGGGGGTACGCGCTGGCCTGCTCGTTCGCTTCGATCTTGGGCGGCCTTTTCGGATATTTTATCGGCTGGGGTCTGTGGTATACGGGGGGCGAGTTCTCGTCCATAGCGCGCTTCTTTTTCGAATATATACCGGGATTTACCGTGGACGTTTTCAACAGAGTGGCCGCGATGTACGAGGAGTTTGGTTTCTGGATCGTTTTCACCGCGGGTTTTACGCCGCTCCCCTACAAGGTGATAACCATCACGGCAGGGGTCGCGAAGATAGACATAGCGGTCTTTGCGTTCGCTTCGCTGATCAGCAGGTCACTCCGTTTCTTCCTTGTGGCGGGGCTGATATGGAGGTTCGGGCCCCCCATACGGGAGTTCATCGAGAAGCGCTTCAACCTGCTGGCCATAGTGTTCGTCGTGCTCCTGGTCGGCGGGTTCGTCGTTATAAAATATCTCCTTTGACCGATATGTTTGACCATGTGAACAGAGAGGAGCTGTTGACCTCATGGGTCGGCGGCAAACGAATTTCCTACAAGAAGAACGGCTCCGGCCCACCCCTCGTATTTCTCCACGGATGGATAGGCAATGAGGACACCTTCGGTTTCTGCCGGGAGGCCTTTGGGCGCCATTTCACCGTATACCGTCCGGCGTGGCCCGGTTACGGCGGGAGCGGGCCCCTCGGGCGTTTTTCCATCGAGGAACTCGTGGAGCTTGCGAGGGGTTTTATACTGGGGCTCGGACACGATAGGGTGACCCTTTTCGGCAACTGCCTTGGCGGGAATACGGCGATGGAATTCGCCAGACTCCATCCCGAAATGATCGAGCGGCTGGTGCTCATAGAGGTCTATGATTTCGTGCCCTGGTATCTTCACCTGCTGCTGGTTCCCGGGCTCAACGGCCTTCTCTATCGCATGTTTCTTCGAAGCATGACGGGTTTTCATTTTTTAAACAGCTTTCTGCCTCTTCAGAAAGCCGGCGGCAGCAACGGCCTTCGCTATACCGAGGATGGGTTCCGGCGTACACCGGTCCGCACCGCGATACTCTTCATGAGGGCCATCCACAGTTTTGCCCGGCGCAGAAGGGACTATTATCATTCCAACTATCGAAGCGATGTTCCCACCATCTATGTGGAGGGCGGAAGGAGCTTCGGGCCGGTCAAGGCCTTCAGGGACCTGGTGGAGACCTATTACAATGACCTTAGCATAGTTACAATTCCCGAAAGCCTTCATAATCCCGTCATGGAGCGACCGGATCTATTTATTGATCGGGTGCTCCCGCTGGTCGCATCCACGGCCTGACCGGGAACTCATCGCGAAAGCGGGCGTACCATATGGCACTTGGGTTCTCTCCGGCCTGACGCTTATTTCCTCCTGCCCTGCGCCGCCACCGCCTCCGCGGCCCTGCGCGCGGCCTCCTCGTCGCCGAGGTAATAGTGCCGAAGAGGAATGAGATCATCGTCGAGCTCGTAGACGAGGGGGATGCCGGTCGGTATGTTGAGCTCCGCTATGTCCCCGTCGCTTACGCGATCCAGGTGCTTTACCAGCGCGCGAAGGCTGTTGCCGTGGGCGGCTATGATGATGCGGCGTTTGGCGATCAATTCCGGCTTGACCGTATTCTTCCAGAAGGGCATGAAACGGCGCACCGTATCGGCGAGGCATTCGCCGGACGGGAGCTCGGCGGCCGGTACATCGGCATACCGGGGGTCGCGGCCCGGATGCCGGGGGTCGGATGGGTCGAGCGGTGGTGGCGGAACGTCATAGCTGCGCCTCCAGAGATGGACCTGCTCGTCCCCGTATTTTTCCGCAGTTTCGGCCTTGTTGAGGCCCTGCAGGGCGCCATAGTGGCGCTCGTTGAGCCTCCATGTCTTGGTTACGGGGATCCACAACAGGTCCATCTCGTCCAGCACGATGTTCAGGGTCTGAATGGCCCTCCTGAGGACGGAGGTGAAGGCAAGGTCGAAGATAAAGCCGCCTTCGGAAAGCAGTGCGGCTGCGCTTCGGGCCTCCATAACGCCCTTTTCGGAGAGGCCGACATCGGTCCAGCCGGTAAACCGGTTTTCCCTGTTCCAGTCGCTTTCACCATGACGAAGCAGCACCAGTTTACGCATTGAAACCTCCCCGCCGCCCGGAAAGCGTTTTTCCCCGAAGGGCGGTTCCACCGGGCGGCCATGAGCGATGAAGTCGATCCATTATAATAATCGAAGAAATGGAAAAAGACAAATGAAAAGAGAGCGACTTGGCCTGAAGGTTTTGGTCGCTTTCGCGATTATTTGTCCTGGGGGAAAAATGGGGTTGTGAATTTTCGCCGGGTCATGCATCATCTTAATCCCTATGGAGGGCCACGGCGAAAGCTTTTTGCCAGGGGAAACGGGGAGCCTCATTGAAAGGAGTGGACCGAAGATAATGAGTGAAACGATAGTCTTTCTCGATTCGGCGACGGTCGACTACGGGGACATCGACTGCGCTCCGTTGGGGGCGCACGGCCGCCTGATTAAACATGCCATCACCTCGCCCATGGAGATGCCGGAGAGGCTGAAGGGGGCGACGGTGGCGGTAACGAACAAGTGCGTGTTCGATGAAAAGACCCTTCGGGCCTGTCCCGATCTTCGGCTCATAGCGGTCACCGCCACCGGATACAACAACATAGACATAGAGGCGGCCTTACGCCTAAGCGTCGCCGTGTCGAACGTGCCGGGCTATTCGACCCCGTCCGTCGCACAGTTCACCATGACCTGCGTGCTGGCCTTTGCGACGAGACTACTTGAGTACAGCGCCGCCTCACGCGACGGAAGATGGAGCTCCTCGCCCATCTTCACCTTCACAGCGTGGCCGACGTTCGAACTAAACGGCAGGATGATCGGTATAATGGGCATGGGAGCGATAGGTGGCGAGGTCGCAAGGTTGGCCGGCGCCTTCGGCATGCGGGTGATCGCCCTCGGCCGCGAGGGGGTAAGATACGATGATACCTGGGAGCGTGTGGGCCTTTACGAGCTCGCGGAACGTTCGGACTTCGTCTGTGTCCATCTGCCGCTTAGCCCCGAATCGAGGGGGATTATCGGCGCGGACTTTCTTTCGAGGATGAAGCGCACGGCCTTCGTCGTCAACATGGCGCGCGGCGCCATCGTGGACCAGGCGGCCCTGGACCGGGCGCTTCGGGAGGGCCGCATTGCCGGCGCCGCGATCGACGTTCTCGAAAAGGAGCCGCCGCCGGCCGACGAGCCGCTCCTCTCGGCGCCCAACTGCATCGTCACGCCGCATATCGCCTGGGCGAGCGTGGAATCGCGCAGGCGCCTCCTCGAGGAGGTGGCCGCCAATATAGGCGCCTTTCTGCGCGGCGAGGCCCGCAATCGGGTGATCTGAGGCTCGAGGCTGGTTGTTTTGCGTTGACACGGCGGTCGGGTGTTGTTGATGTACACCGGACGAAGGAGGGGGTATGGATATATTCGGCATTGTAGGCGCTGGGATAATGGGGAATGATCTGGCGATATTCTTCGCGGAGTCGGGATACCGGGTGCTACTTAACGACATCGACCCATACCGGCTGGACACCGCCCGGGGGAAAATACACGACCGCCTGAGCTCCTATGAACGCAGGGGCAGGCTGGATGCCGACAGGATGGCCGACCTCGAGTCGCGCGTGGAGTTTGCGGAGTCTCTCGATGAGTTCTCGAGGGCCGACATCGTTATAGAGTGCGTAACCGAGGACCTGGAGATAAAAAAAAGAGTGTTCGCCGAGCTGGACGAAACCTGCCGCCCCGGGGTGGTGCTCGCCTCGAACACATCGTCCAAATCCATAACGGCCATAGCGGCCGCAACCAGGAGGCCCGAATCGGTCATCGGCCTTCACTTCATGAATCCGGTTCGGGCAATGCGCCTTGTGGAGATAATCTGTGGGCTCGCCACCACGCGCGAGACCTTCGAGACGGTCAAGCAGATAGTCAAAAAGGCGGGCAAGGAATATGTGGAATCGCGCGATTATCCGGGTTTTATCGCCAATCGCATCCTGATGCCCATGATCAACGAGGCGATCTTCGCGCTGTACGAGGGGGCGGGCACCGTCGAGGCGATAGACAAGGTTATGAAACTCGGCATGAACCAGCCCATGGGGCCGCTGGAGCTCGCTGACATGGTCGGGCTCGATATAGTGCTCGCAATCCTCGATGAGCTGTACAGGGGCTTCGGCGATACCAAGTACCGCCCCTGTCCGCTTCTTAAAAAATACGTCGCGGCCGGTTACCTCGGAAAAAAATCCGGAAGGGGTTTCTATACCTACTGATCAGCCGGATTGCCGGATGGGGAGTGGCCGAGGGCGCTTGTAGGACAATCATACTTATAATCATTGACAGGTATTCGTGCTCCGTCGTATTACGCATTTTATTCGGACCGTAAGAAAAACGCTCTTCCCTGTGGTTCGGTTTCCCCGGCGGCATCGGGGGGATTGTGCTCGCACTGGGATGGCGTTATATTTTAAGAATGAGACACCATCTACGAACGGAAGCGGCAAGTGATTAGCGACTATTTCCCGGCTGAATACAGATTGAGAAAGAGCATCGAGCGAAACGCCAGGGACATCCTGCGCTTTCTCGCTGTGGACCTCGGGGAGAGGACCCTGCGCCGTTACGGGAACCTGCAGGCCGCCGCCGAATTCATACGGGGGAGATTCGCCGCCGGCGGCGCGCCTGTGCGAAACGAGGAGTATGAGGTCGAGGGGCGCGGAGTGGCCAACATCCGCGCGGAGCTCCCCGGCATCGAATACCCGGAGAAGATCATAGTGGTAGGCGCGCACTACGACACCATAGAGGACACCCCCGGGGCCGACGACAACGCCAGCGGAATAGCGGGCCTTTTGGAGCTCTACAGGCTTTTGTCGCCATTCAGGTTCAAGCGGACCATACGCTTCGTCGCTTTTACCCTGGAGGAGCCGCCGTATTTCTCCGGAGATAACATGGGCAGCATGGTGTGCGCGCGCCGCGCCAGGGAGCGTGAGGACAATATCGAGCTCATGATATGCCTCGAAATGCTGGGCTTCGCCGGGAGGCGTTATGAGCAGAACGTGCCGTTCCGCGATATGGCCCGAAATTTCCCCCGCAGGGGCGATTTTCTCGCCGTGGTCGCCCTGCCATCCTCTGCGCCTTACGCCTACGCGTGGAAACAGGTGTATAACCGCTTCGCCAGGAAAAACATTGTGGACATAGTAGGCCCCTCATCCATTCCGGGGATAAACCATTCGGACCACTTTTCCTTCAACCGCCACGGATACCCGGCCATCATGCTAACGGACACGGCCTTCTACCGGAACAGGAATTACCACACGGGAGAGGACACCATCGACACCATCAACTTCAAATTTCTTTCAGAGCACATCTTAAACAGCTTCAATACGATACGAGTGGTAGCCGATTGCGAGGACATCGCCTCCCTTCAGTGCTGAGGGGACGTGGGCCCAGCGGTTTTCTTTCCTATTACGCAGATTCTGGTTTTAAGGGATTTCATGGTAAAGGCTGTAAAACGGTCGGGGCGGGCCTTCATGAGATCGAATTCGTACAGTGCGTCGTGGGCGATAGGAGGGGGGATTGTAATCTCCACGGCCGAGGTCGCGCTGATGCGCCCCACACCGTGACACACATGGCATTCACTTTCCTCGCCGTAGCACAGAGGGCAGCTCATGCGGGAGGGTAGATCGATGCGCACGATGACGCCGCTTCGGGCCTCTCCCGGGGTGATGAACACCTCTACGTCCTGTCCGAAGTTGCGAAGGCGCTCGTTGCGCCGGATGCGCTTGTTGAGCATACGGGTTCGGAGCAGGCCTTCGAGCGACACCGAGTATCTGACACGGGCCCGCGCGATGACAGCGAAGCCGGGGCGGTCAGCCCGGCGCTGGGCGGAAAGCAATCGGTCGTATTCTGCACGGATGAGAGGGTCGCTTAGGACCTTGTATGCGCGTATGATGAGATGGGCCTTGCGGCGGCGATCCTCGCTGTCGATTCCGGAGGCGTCGGGGTGGAAGATTTTTATCAGGGCGCAGAAGGACGCCCGTACCGACGCTTTTTCGGCCGTGGGCGGAATATTGAGGACCTCGTAAAAATTTACGAGGGAGCCCCTGTCGTCCAAAAAGGATATATTCATGGCCGGAACCGGTGTAAAACCTCTTTACAATCATAGTCTTTTTTGCGCGAATTGAAAGCACTTTTATGAATAATACCATGGACATCACCCTCTGCAGGCCCGGCGGACGCCGCGCGTGCAGCGTTTGCTGCGGGTGCTTCAATATGCGGGACATCTCCCGGCAATCGCTAAGCTCATTTTTGGAAAGGGGCCTGGAAAGGCTTAGTTTGTTTGGCGGGGGGAGCGAGCCGGAACTCCATTCGGAGGTCCGTGATGAGACGACGCACATCTGCCCGTTTCAGGGACTCGCCGAGGCCCTGCCCGGCTGCCTGCTTCATCCGGCCATACATGGATCGGACGGGCGTGGGGCCTCACTGTACGGGGAGCGCATCTGCGGGGAGTTTTTCTGCCCGGCGCACCATCTGCTTGACGAAGGGGCGAGGAGGCTGCTTCTGAGCATGGAGCTCGACTGGTACCTGTACAGCATCGCAATCCTCGACCCGCTGGGATTCGTTTGGATGCTCGACGAGGCCTTTGGGAACGACGGCCGATCGTCCGGTCCGGGGTTGTCGCCCGCCGAGGCGGCGGCCGTCAAGTCGGCGCTGGAGGCGCATGCCGCCTTTCTGAACCGCCTGGATGGGCCGATCTTTTACTATTCGCGATCGGAGTATCTGCTGGACTACCATCGCTTCTCCCCGGCGTCGGGCTCGCCGGAGACGGAGAGGCACCGCCTTTCGCTACGCCAACTGTTACGATTGAGCGCCTGAGTCGAGAGCGCGAACGATTTCGACGACCTCCCGGACGCGTTGAGACGCGTCCTTTTCCATCACCAGTATGTCGTTTCCGGACTGCACCACCACGACATTGGACAGCCCGACCACGGCAATACGCTTGTCCTCGGAGAAGGCCGAGCAATTCTTCGCTCCGACAAAGACGGCCTTTTTACCGGAAGGGCTGCGATTGCCGTCGGCGTCCGCCGGCAGGATATCGTCGATGGAATTCCAGCTTCCCAGATCGCCCCAGCCGAAATCGCCCGGTACGACCATACGCCCGTCGGTCTTCTCCATTATGCCGTAGTCGATGGAGATCGATTCCACCGCGTCGAACACCGCGCGCTTAATCTCCCAGGGCCCGCCCTCGCTTGACGCTATTTGGTCCCGGTCGAGCGCGAACAGCGGCTTAAAGGCATCGCTGTGGCGGGGGAGGTGCCGGGCGAAGCGTTCCAGTATGACCGAGGTCTTCCAGGCGTAGATGCCGCTGTTCCAGTAGTATCCGCCCTCCTCGAGGTAGCGCTCGGCTGTAGGGAGGTCGGGCTTTTCGACGAAGCCTTCGACGGGGAAGGCATCACCCTCGCCGGGCGGGGCCTTTATATATCCGTAACCGGTTTCGGGGTAGAGCGGCTTGATCCCTATTGTGGCCAGATTATCCTTTAGCGCCTCGGCAACGGCGAGCCGTAGGACACCGGCGAATTCGTCCGGTTTTCTGATGTGATGATCGGCGGGAAGCACGATCATCACGCAATCGGCGTAGACTTTTGTGAGGTACGAGGCGGCGTAGAGGACGGCCGCGGCCGTATTGCGCGGCCGTGGTTCGGAGAGGACCGTTCCCTCCATGCCGATTCTGGCGAGCTCACGGTAAGAGGCCTCCTCGTAGCGCCGTGCGGTGACGATCACGCAGGATTCGGGATCGAGAGGAAGGAGGCGCTTGATGGTCTGTTCGAGGAGCGTGCCCTCGCCCGAGAGGTCATGGAATTGTTTGGGTTTCTCCTCCCTGCTGAGGGGCCATAGACGCGTTCCAGCCCCTCCAGCCATAATTACGGGGACCACCTTCATGGTTTTTCCGCTCATCGCATCACCCTAAAAGATATTTGACGTAGCGCCGGTCCCATCCGTATACTTCAAGCCGTTTACCGGCAAAGGGTCGGCGCGGCATGACTGGCGTGAGGAACCTCGACAGTCCATATCCGGCCCGTTTGCGGGATAAATCAAGCTAATTTCGGGTACTGGACAATGCGGATACCACAGATAGCGGCGGGCGCCTTTATAGTATCCGCTCTTGCCGTCGCCCCCTCGTTTATAAAGCCTGTTGACGCCTTCGCTCAGAGGACAAAGACCAGTCAACGGGCGGGCGAGCAGCGCAAGGCCGAAACGGGCCTCAAGGACAACCGCTATTTTTTTTATTTTATCGATTCATCCATCTCGAACCTGGGAACGGACGAGGAGAAAAAGCTTTTCCGAGAGGCGATTCAGCGGGATATACTTGCGCAGCTTTTATATATGAAGTTCCATTTCAAGGAATCCTATGGCGAGATACGCAAGGCCCAGCGAATCCTCATCGATCTGTACGGCAAGACGCTCGCAAGGGACATCGGAATCGCTGGCGGGCTCCTCAACGAGTTCGCTCCGAGGGTGATCGAGCTGGAAGACAGCCGGGCCAGGGGATATCTACACCTCGGATACCGGGATATGACGAGCGCCCGTACGGCCAGGATGATCGGCGATAATATCACCGAAAAGCTGTATTCGATGAGATTGTACCAGTACGTCAGGGCGATCAAGCTTGCAAAGCACGCCAGGCGGTACGCCTTTCTGTCCCAGATAGAGATTTCGACGCCCCGAGCGGAAAGGCGCCCGGTTAATAATTATGGCTTTGCGGAGATTGAAGAGAGGCTTTCAAAAATGGGGCCGGACGATAAGCGCGAGAGGTATCTACTCATTCACTGGGACAATTACTACCGGTCGAGGGGCCCACGATCGTTTTACGACGAGATATGGGACAACCCGGCGCTCCAGGAGCTTGAGGACTATAAAGAGTATTTCTCGCGGAAGGAATACGGCACCGAAGACTGATGGGCCGCTCCGCCCGCATGGGACGGGACCGGAGAGGCCGCGTAACCGGGACCCACTGGGGACCGTGCGTTATCATTATTTCAGAGGATGGCATGATGAAGCCTGAGAGGGTGAAGGCGGGCAAGACGATGGTTCTGCTTGCGATATTCGCGCTGTGCTGTGTGGACGGCGGAAGCGGGGCTGGACGGCTGCCCGCGCTGGGTTTTTATTCGTCGACTAACGAGACTATCCGCTCCCTGGAGCGGGAAGGGGCCTCCTACAGGGAGCATTTTATGCTCGGGGTCGCGTATAAAAGGCTTAAAAACTACAAAAAGGCGCTTTTCCATTTCGCAAACGGGTGTTTCGCGCGGGAAAGGGATTACCGCCTGCGCCTGTTCGCGCACCCGGTTTATGGCTTCGTGAACTCGTACAATCTCAAATCCGAGTATTATGCCGACGCGGTCGCCGAGATCGCCGATATATTGTTTCTGTACAGGGAGTTCGAATACGTAATCAGGTTCGCGGACCTCCTGTCAAATGACGGAAGCGCCCTGTATAGGGACGCCATGGTCCTCCGCTCGCGCGCCCTGTCCGAGCTAGGGCGCGACGAGGAGGCGCTCGGAACCCTCGAGGCCCTTTTAAAGACCTATAGGGACCCGGATTCGAGGTCACTGATCTTTATCAGGACCGCGTCGCTGCGCGAGAAGGCGGAGGATTACGCCGGCGCGGTTGGGGATTACGCCGAGGTGATCGGGCTCGATGAGGCGAGCTGGCAATCGTCCATAGCCGCAGGGAGGATCATGGATCTGAAGGGGCGGCTTGACCGGGCTCCTGCCGATGCGCTACTTCTTAAGCTGGCCGGCTCCCTGTGCGCGCAAAAACGCTATGATGAGGCTGTCCGCGTTTTAGGGGAGATTCGCATGGAACCGGCGGCGGTCGAAACCAGGACCCGAAAAAGGCGCCTGTCCGCCCGGGCCTACGCGGGGCTCGATAAAATCAAGCAGGCGGAGGAGGTGGCCGCAAAAGCGGAGCCCGGGGAGAGGGAGGAAATACGACTTGCGGCCGCCGACGAGCTGTGGGGCCGGAACAGAAAGGGCCCCGCCGTGGACATATACCGTTCCCTGGCCCTTGCCGACCGTAGGGAGATCGCGCTTCCCGCGCTGAGAAGGGTCGCGATCCATCTCTCTGACAATCGCGCCGCGGGATTCGAAAAGGCGCTTCTTGATTTCAAGGAACGCTTCGCCGGCGACGCTTTCGCCGAGTACTGCCTGTGGACGCTTGGCAGGGAGGCCCTCAGGCGTAAGGACAGGAGGGGCGCGGAGGCATATTTCAGGGAGGCCCTTTCAAAATTCCCGGATGGAGAGAACTCCGACCGGATGAAGTTCTGGCTGCTGAGATTCGACGAGGACCGCGACGAGGGGGGCGCGGCCGAGAGGATGTTCCGGGATCTGGTCGCGCAGAACCCGGAGTCCACGCTCACCTGGACGCTTATGGAGCGGCGGGCCTCCGGATATAAGGCGGACGAGCTGGCTTTGGAATTTGAAAGGGCAATTCGAGAGGGAAGGCGCACTGATTATCTTTTCGCGCACTCGATGCTGTTCCTCCTGGAAAAGGACATTGGCAGGCGCGACTCCCGGCTTGCAAAAATACCCTCGGTCGACAGGAAGCCTTTCGAGATCATCGAGCGGGACATCGAAAAGCCGCGTTACCGCTCCAGATTTTCGGGGAATTTAAAGAGGCTCGAGCGCTATTTCACGATCGGCAATACGGACGGCATAAACAGGGAGCTTTCGCTCCTCCTGGGCGATCCGATCGCCCAGGAGGACCGGGCGGCGGCTCTGGCCCATTTCGGCGGGCGCTACGGTCATCATTATTTTTCACTGTTCAGCACGCTCGAAATGATGCGCGCGAGGGGATTGCGAGAAAACGTCGCGCTTATGCCCGAAAGACTGCTCGCTCGCGTGCTTCCTGCGCCGTTCGGGGAATGTGTCACTGAATCGGCCGTGACTTTCCGGGTCGACGCGAACGCGATCTACGCGGTTATGAAGGCCGAATCCCTGTTTCATCCGAGGGCGGTGTCGTCGGCCGGGGCCGTCGGCTTGATGCAGATAATGCCGTCCACGGCGCGCGGCATTGCCCGCGGGATGGGTGTGTCCGATTACGATTTGAAAGATCCGTGTACGTCCATACGCTTCGGAACGAAATATATCGCCGGGCTTCTTGCGATGTTCAGGGGCGATTTCGATCTTGTGGTTGCCGGGTATAATGCCGGCGCGGGAAACGTGCGGAAATGGCAGGCCCGAATGGCCGGGGAAGACCCGGACTATTTTACCGAATTCATTCCATTCAGCGAGACGCGTTATTACGTGGTGCGGGCAAGGAAGTTTTTGATTCAATATAGTATATTAAACGGAAGGCGATAAAGGGGGCCGGAGATACCCGCGCCCAATGAAGATACCGAGAATCCAGGAGGCGATTATGAAAAAAATACTCGTTGTGACGCTGATCCTGCTTGCCGGGGCCACCCGGGCGCCGGCACAGCAGAATATAGGACGCATATTGTCCATCGTGGGGGATGTGGACATCACATCCATCTCCGGCGGCGCCAAATTCGTACCCCAGGTCGGCGCCATGATCACGGACGACCACAGGATCCGCACCGGGGGAAGGTCGTACGTGGAGGTCCTTCTAAACGATGGAAGCAAGTTGTTCATTCGGGAAGTGACGGTAGTAAACCTGTCGGGGCTTAAAATGATCGAAGCCGATCCGCCCACACGCATCCAGGTAGTGACGGGCAAACTGAGGATCACCATGAAGAAGACCTTTCGCAGCCGCTCGCTTCTGCTAAGGACACCGACTGCCGTGGCGGGGGTCAGGGGGACAGATTTCGGCGTGGTGGTAGGCAGACTGGAGACGAAGCTGGTGGTTTTCGAGGGAGAGGTCGAGGTGGCGAGCTCGAACCAGGATGTGATAAAAGCCTATATGGTCAAGGAGCGGGAGGAGGTGAGCGTGAAAAAGGACGAGCCCCCCACCGCGCCGCGCGTTGTGCCCAACGAGATACTCAACTCGTGGTTCGATTACTATGAGGTGGACCAGCGTAGCAGGATAATCATCCGCAACAAAGGGGACGAGGGCCTGCTCGACGGAATCCTCAGAAAGAAGGATTTTTAGGCGTTCGATGGGATGAGGCTCCATCTCGCCGCGCTTTCGCTTCTTCTGGCCCTCGTTTTCCAGGCCGGATGCGTGGGGGGCGCGCAGCAGAAAAATAGGGACGAGCGCCAAAAAACGCGGGAGGCCGCGGCGCGCTACGAGACCGGCGGCTGGCAGGATAGACTCGGCGCCGTTAGGGACCTGGCGGGCTTCCGGGGACGCGAGGCGGAGGAGCTGCTTCTGCGGGCCCTGGACGACAGCCATACCCTGGTCAGGATAGAGGCGCTCCGGTCGCTCGACGGGACCGCGAGCGGCAAGTCGCGTCGGCGCGTCCGGTCGCTGGCGGAGTACGAGCCGAACGGAAACGTCCGATGGCAGGCGATCAGGGTGCTTGGAGGTTTCAGAGACGCGCGCGACGCGGTCGTTTTCGCGAAGGGGCTCTCGAGCGAGGACTGGCTCATTCGCGAGGAGAGCGTAAAGGGGCTTCTCGCAATTGACGATTTCGCGATAATGTATGTTTCGATTCCCTACATCCTCCAGGCGCTGGATGATCCGAATCTGAACGTAAGGCTGGCCGCGATCGAGAACCTCTCTGTTCGCGATGAAAGGATTTATAAGGCCCTGGCCTCGATGCTCGGAGACGAATCGGCTGGCGGACACGCGCTGCTTAAGGCACTGCTGAAGTCGCTTGCGGGATACAGGCTGGACGGGCTCACCCTGAAGCGGGTGACCTCGCTTCTGGTGCACCAGAACGCGGAAATTCGCGTTCTGGCGCTCAGGCTTTTAAAGCGCGATCGGGAATTGAAGAAAAACGACGAATGAGCTATTTCTCCTTTTCCTTCGAGGTGTAGATCTTGTTCTGGGCGTCAACCTCATCCTTTTTATACTGGTCGGGAAGCGGCTGTTTGGTGTATTCCCAGTATTTAAAGCAGGATTCCTTTGCCCGGCGAAAGTAATAAATGGCGTCGACCGGCCTGGAGCGCGCGAGGAAGTCGTTGGCCTTGTTGACTCCAAAGGCCCCGTTGGACACCAGAAGCTCCGCAGTGGGATCGGCCTTCCCCCCTTTGAGCGAAAGCGTAACATTCGTTTTTACATGATGCTTGATGATCTCGCGATGGAGCGCTTCGGTGTCTTCCTTGAATTTCTGGGCGAGCTTGATGCCCACCGCCTGGATGTCCTTTTCGTTTTTTGTAAAGAGATTGGCGGATTCAACCAGGCTTCCCCTGAAATAGTAGGATGTGGCCTCGGCATAGTCGTTAACCAGTTTGTCGAATTCGGACTCGCCCCCGCCGTAATTGATGATGGCGGTGTGCAGCAGTTTGATGCTCTTGAAATTGTCGTAACTCAGCCTCTGGATGAGCTGAAGCGGGTTATACAGCGGATTGAATTCCCTGTTTGGCTCGGCCTGCTGTGCGACGAGCGCGGCCGCGAAGGCCATTGAGCAGATGAATACGCCGATGATTCGCCATCCCTTTGCCATTTTTCACTCCATTCCCATTGAGTCGTTTTAAGCCGGGAACCCGGCGTGGACCCCCGGCGGCCGAGTCGGATCCGGCAGCGGCTTCAGCCGCCCGCCCGGAATCGCCCGACAATTATTTTACATGGAATTGTAAAGTATAATTCAATAAAGTCAAGTAAAATGTTCGATAAGCCACGGCGCTGTAAATGAGAGGGGTTTTTGGATGATTGTGCTGTCCGGACCGGACTAGCGGCACGAGCTTCAGGCCCCGGGATGGGACGGCGTGCAGCTTCCGCAAGAGTTGGCGCCGGAGCCTGCGCCGCCGAACATGGAGAACATCTTTTCCGTATGGGCGGATCCGCACCGGGTGCAGACGGGCGGGGTGTAGTCGCCCATTCTGCGCAATTCGCTCGTTGTGGCTCCGCATTCGGCGCATCTGAATTCGTAAACCGGCATTGTTTACCTCGATGTTTAGACCCCTTCCGGATAGTTAAGCCGGAGGGCATGCATACCTGTGCCCGGCCTCCCGGGGTCGAATGAAGTGAATAATGCGGTTCGGGCCGCCGGATGTCAACGCTAAAGCCGCATATTGCATGCTCTGTGGGGGTTGGATTTTTTTCGAATAGATGGATTAATGGGAGAAAGGTATTTGACGAGGCCCTATTCCATAAATATAAATACCCTGAAATATCCGGCCGTTCGCTTATAAAGCGTGCCGGGCCCGCGCTATCGGGCCGCGGAGACCCGCCGGCCGTACATACAGGGATCGAGGCGACGGTTTTAATGAACATCCTGCTTACGAACGATGACGGAATCCATTCCAGGGGGCTCGAGGCCTTGTACGAGTCCCTGTCCGCGGCGCACGAGGTATATATAATAGCGCCCGACGGGGAGAGGAGCGCTTGTTCCAATGCCATTACCGTTCGTCACGATCTAAGCGTACAGACACTCTCGGAGGGCCGCTATTCGGTGAACGGATACCCGGCCGATTGCGTCAACGTAGGTCTGCACGGCGGATTGCTTCCGGCCATAGACCTGGTGATCTCCGGCATAAATCACGGGCCGAACCTTGGGGACGACATTTATTTCTCGGGAACGACGGCGGGTGCCCGAACCGCGTTCATCTTCGGGGTATCGGGGATTGCCCTGTCGCTGGACTGCATGGGCTCATCGGACCATTTCGGCGGGGCCGCCGACTTCATGGCCACCTATATCGACGATTACCCCGAGCTCGCGGAGTTGGGGCCGCTGTTTCTCAACATCAACTATCCCGACCTTCCAGCCGAGCATATAGCCGGCGTACGTTACACGACCCTGGGAAAGCGCCGTTACAGGGATTCATACAATCTGACTGGAGACGGGGAGAATGGCATGAGCATGCGGCTGGAGGGCAGGATAGAGAGCGACGAGATTGCGGGCAGCGACGCGGTCGAGCTAAGGAAGGGGTATATCTCCATAACACCGCTGGGGCTGGATTGCACGGACCATGCGTTTTTACGACGGTTTTCGGAGCGGGGCGTCCATGGCTGAAACCGGCCTGGAGGACAGAATAAGGGGCTTCCTCGCCGCCGCGCTTCGCAAAACGGGGACAGGAAATTATGGAAGCGCGCTGGAGGACCTGAGGGCCGCCGAGGTCCTGGACAGGGAAAATCCGGAGATCCTCTACAACCTCGGAATCTGCTATGCGCGCACCGGATTTTTCAAGAGCGCCGCGGACTACTTCAGGCGCATACTCGGCCAGCCCCTCACCTTTGTCGATGTCAATACCGTTCGTAAACTGCTGGCCTATTGCGTGATTCTCTCCGGAGGCTACGAGGAGGCGCTGTCCATACTGGCGGAAAGCATCGCCCTGTCTCCCGGAGATTCGACCGCCCTCAACATGAAGGGGTATTGCCTGGAGAAGACCGGCCGGCACGATGAGGCCATAGAGGTCTTTCGCGAGATAATCGCCGGGGAGCCCGACAACTGGAACGCACACAATTCCCTTGCGTATCTCCTCGCAGGGCAGGGCTTCGATTCCACGGAGGCGGCCACGCTTGCGTCGAGGGCCATGAAGGCCAAACCGCTAAATCCGGCATATCTTGACACGATGGGCTATGTCTGCATGAAGCGCGGCCAGGCGCGCGCCGCACGGGACTTTTTCAAGAAGGCCCTTGCCCTCATGCCGGACTCGGCGGAGATAAAGAGCCATATATCCGAACTCCTGAATACGAGGCCTGGAAAGGGAGTGTAAAAGGCCCTGTAACGGCCCTCCCAGGGCCGGTTTTTTAAAAAAAACCTTTAAAATTTCAATAAAATGCCGATGCAGTAATAGAAGTACTCCACGGAAGGAGGTGCTGAAATGGATGTCACATCGATGATCCCCGGCTTCCCCTCAGTACGATCCGCTGCGGTCGACGAAAGAATCTTTGCGCTGGACGCAAGGACCGCTCCGGGCCCCAGGGCCGAGACGGCGCGTTTCGACTACGACAAGGTGATGATGGACCTGGAAGAGGTCCGAAATTTCCTCTATATGCTAATCGGCGCCGAGATACAGGTCAAACAGGACGAGCGGATAGGTATAAACGTCGACCGCGTGGCCTGATGGGCGCGGGGGCGAAAATTGGATTCGGGATGAGCAGAGCACGGCGACGCCGTGCTCTTCGCTGTAACAAAAATATTATTATTGTTCTAATTGACATTTATTCCGCGTTGTTGTTATATATCTGATTGGTGTCGGATTGAAACATAATATTATTGATAATTATGACTATTAAAATATTTTGGTAATTAATATTTTTTTTGAGGAATATTTGTTTAAGTGTTAGTATATTAAGATGGTCTCAACGATATTTAAATAACGGCGTAGTAACGCCTTTCGGTCGTATATATCGGGTATTGCAATAATCAATCGGTAATGAGCAGAGAGATCCAGGAAAGGGCCGACGTTATCATGCGGGAGCTTAGGGAGGCGCTGGTACCCATTCGCCGTGAGATGAGAAGAATCAGCCAGCGCCCCGGGTATGACGATGACGCGCCCGGAATGGAGTGAAATTTTCGGTGAAGGAGCGGCAATATGCCTGCGAAAGGTCAGAAAAGGAAGCAGCAGATAATCGATACGGCGAAGGATATGTTCATCCAGAACGGCTTTCAGAGCACACATATCGGACAGGTGTGCGAGAAGCTGAATATCGCGCGCGGGACGGTGTACCAGTACTTCGGGAACAAACGCGAGATACTTTACGCGATTCTGGAATCGGTCGAGGAGAACGTCGACGACATTCTCGATCCCGACGATCTCAAGGATTTTCTGAAGACCAATCCGGCGCAGAAAACCGTGCTCAAGTTCGTTTCGGAGCGCGTCTCGGGCTGTGTAAACGTAATCATGAGGGAGCCGATTGTCATCAAGCTCATTTACAAGGACATCGTCGGTATCGACGACGAGGTTATAAATCGGGTGGAAAAATTCCTGGAATATTTAACCAAGGTCGTCACCCGCGACATGGACGAGATCAAGAAGAAGGGCGTCTACAAGAAGACCATCAACCCCGAGCTTACGGCGCTTATGCTCATCGGGGCCGTCATGTATGTTGTATACGATTACGACAGGAAGAAACTGAATGTGCTCGAGAAAGAGGTGCTGGAGGCTATCGTCGCTAACTACCTCTACGGCGTCATGAAGTGAGGCCGAAAGGCGCTGGAAAGGATAGGCCCGGGGAAATGACCCCGGGCTTTCTTATTTATTGACAAAAATGCCGTTCCGCGTTCAATACACACGAAAGGCCCGGCCGCGTGGCTGCGGGCCGCGTATAAGCCCATGAGACACGGCGCCGCGATCATCATGTGGTTTCTGGCCACGATACTCGCGATATCTCCGGACGGAGCGGCCGGGGAACAGGCGCCGGCATCCCTGCACCTATCCCTGACGCGCGGCGGAGAGGACGAGCGCCGGACGGCGCTGGCCTATGTCGAGTCCCACCGGCCTGGGGACCTCCTTCCGCTTCTTCGCGGCACAGTCATTGACGACTGGGATATGACAAGAAAGGAATACGCCCTAGAGGCCCTTTCATGTTATCCCTTTAGAAGCGTCTCCTGGCTCTGGATGGAGCTCCTCGGACAAAGCATGTCGTTCCCGATAAAAAAAAGGATAATCGATTTCATGGCCGAATCGGATGACCGCCGCGTTGTGCCGGCGCTGGTCGAGGAGCTGTCGAGCCCGTTTTCTACCGTGCGGGAAAGCGCGATAAGGGCCCTCTCCCGGCTGGGGGACGACCGCATGTTCCCGCATATCCTCAATATGGCCAAAAACCCGGATCCCATCTATCGCGTATACGCCCTCGAGGCCATCTATCACCTGTACGACAGGCGCATGGGCTATCTGATAAAGGATATGCTTAGGGACGGGAACAAGTCCGTGCGCTATTACGCGTTGAAGTGCGTCGAGCAAAACAACCTGATCGAGAACATGCCGGGCATAAGGGTGATCGCGCTCTCGGATCCAAACTGGGAGGTGAGGATAAAGTGCATAGAGATCGTGCGGAAATTCCGCGACGCCGGCTCGATGCATGTCCTGCTCCGCTCGTTGGTCGACGCCAACAAAGACATTCGAATGGCGGCGGCCCGCGCATTGTTGGAATTCCGCGCTGTGGCGGCCACGATTTCCGTGTCCAACCAGCTTGCGGTGGAGGATGATGACGAGATAAAGGCGGTGCTGATCGATACTCTGATCGCCTCCCGAGGCGGAGGCGGTTTTAGGGGGATCGAGCGCATCCTCTCCTCCGACACAAGCGTGTCGCTGCGGGTGCGGGCGGCGATGGCCTGCGGCGAGATAGGAGACGCGCGGGCGGTTGGGCTCCTGCTTGCCTCGATGAATGATTCGGATCAGCGCGTGAGGGCCGAGGCCTGCAATTCGCTTGGAGTTTTTAAAGGAAATAGGGCGATAACCGTTAAGCTACAGGAGGTGGTCTGTTTGGAAAAGAGCCTGTATGTGCGCCTTGCGGCCCTCTATTCGCTTTCGAGAATAGGTGATAGATCCTCGATGCTTCCACTCTTCGACCAGTACGCGGTCGAGACCGATCCCGTGTTAAAGGAAAAGCTGCGCATTGTCGTACGCGGTCTCATGACGAGGTAGGGCCGGAATGAAGATAGCGCTCGCACAGACGAACCCCGTGATCGCCGATATCAAGGGAAACCTCGCGAAGCTCGTATCGTTCATTGGAAGGGCGCGGAGCGCGGGCGCGGAGATCGTCGTATTTCCGGAGATGGCGACTATCGGCCATCCACCGATGGACCTGCTCGAAAATAGCCGGCTGATCGACGAAAACCTCGCGGCGATCGAGGACCTTGCCGCCGCCTGCGCCGGAATAGCCGCCATCTGCGGCTATGTGGACTACGATAAAGAAAACGGCCCGATGCTTTTCAACTCCGCCGCTCTTCTGGCCGGAGGGCGGGTGCTTGCGAGCCGACACAAGGCATGCATTCCTCCCGGGGATGCTTATAGCGGATCGGGGTATTTCTCGCCCGGAAAAAATCGAAAGCCGGTGGAATACGGAGGGCGCAGCATCGGCATGCTTTTCGGCGGGGATATATGGAGCGGGTCCGATGGCAGCGGCATCCAGCGTGCGGCTGCGGATTACCCCCTCGATCCGGCCAAGCGGCTGGTGGATGAAGGGGCGGACCTGATTGTCTGCATCGACGCCTCTCCATACGCCCGGGGGAAAAATTCGAAAAAATGGGGGATGATTTCGGCGCTCGCCCGGGGAAACGCCGTTCCTATCGTCTACGTCAATCAGGTAGGCGGCTTCGACAGCCTAATATTCGACGGCAACAGCTTCGCGGTCGACGCCCGGGGCGCCTTTTTGGCTCGCGCCGCTGGCTTTGAGGAGGACCTCGTGCTGGTCGACGATTCGCTTTCCGGAGCCGGGCAGCTTTCCGGAGAGGAAGAGCTCGAGGATATAAGGATGGCGCTCGTTCTCGGTATCCGCGATTATGCGGCGAAAAGCGGCTTTAAGGGCGCGATTCTGGGGCTTTCGGGCGGACTCGATTCGGCCGTTACCGCTGCCCTCGCCGTGGAGGCGCTGGGGAGGGACAATGTGCTGGGTGTAACGATGCCGTCCCCGGTTTCCACGAAGGGAAGCGTGGACGATTCCATAAGGCTCGCCGAGAACCTCGGTATTCGTATAGAGGCCATCCGAATCGATGAAATCTACAATCTGTACAGAAAAAAGCTCTCGGATATTTTTACGGGAACACGGGAGGACGAAACCGAGGAGAACATACAGGCCCGTATACGTGGCAACCTGCTTATGGCTATGAGCAACAAGTTCGGGGGCCTGGTGCTTACGACCGGGAACAAGTCGGAGCTCGCGGTTGGGTATTGCACGCTGTACGGAGATATGTCGGGGGGGCTTGCGGTGCTCGCCGATCTGCCCAAGACCCTGGTGTACCGCCTGGCGGGGCACATCAATCGAAACGGCGAGCTCATCCCACGTGCGAGCATCGAGAAGCCGCCGTCGGCGGAACTTCGCGAAAACCAGACGGACCAGGACAGCCTTCCGCCTTACGAGATACTGGACGGAATCCTCGAGCGCTATATAGAGCGCGCCATGACGGCGGACGAAATCGTCGCCGACGGTTTCTCCGCCGAGCTCGTCCGCGACATACTGGCGAGGGTCGATCGAAACGAGTACAAGAGGCGGCAGGCGCCGCCGGGGCTCCAGGTGACCGAAAGGGCCTTTGGTATCGGCCGCCGCTTTCCCATGGCCCAGCGCTTCAGGCATTGAAAAGCCCCCTTTGCGAGGGGGCTTTTCAATGGGACAGGCCGGCGGTATTAGGCGAGCCGCTTTTCGAGGGCGGCGAATTCCTCCCAGATCTCTTCGGGAAGGCGATCTCCGAATTTCTCGAAGAATTCCCTTAGGCCGCCGAGCTCCCCTTTCCATTCCGCCTGGTCGATGCTTAAAAGACCCTTCATGGTCTCGGCGTTTATATCGAGACCCTTTATATCTATGTCGCCGGGTTTTGGAACATATCCTATAGGCGTCTTTACCGCGTCCACCCTTTCGAAACAGCGGTCGATGACCCATTTGAGAACGCGCAGGTTCTCGCCGTATCCGGGCCAGAGGAATTTTCCATTTGCGTCCTGCCGGAACCAGTTGACGTTGTATATGCGCGGAGGATGGGTAAGCTTTTTCCCCATGGAAAGCCAGTGTCCGAAGTAATCCCCCATGTTGTAGCCGCAGAAGGGGATCATGGCCATAGGATCGCGCCTAACCTCGCCGAGCTTTCCGTACTGGGCGGCCGTGCGCTCGGAGGCCATGGTCGCGCCGACGAATACGCCGTGCCGCCAGTCGAGGGACTCGTAAACCAGGGGCGCGAGGCTTGCCCTGCGCCCGCCGAAGAGGAAGGCGGATATGGGAACACCCTCGGGGTCCTCCCAGTGCGGGGAGATGCTTGGGCACTGGCCTGCGGGCGCGGTGAACCGGCTGTTGGGGTTCGCTCCGGGCTCGGTCGAGTCCCTGGTCCAGTGGTCGCCCTTCCAGTCCATTCCCTCGTCGGGGGCAGGGCCGTCCATCCCCTCCCACCATACGGTGAGGTCATTTTTTAAAAGGACGTTGGTGAAGATGGTGTTCCTTTTCGCCGTTTCCATGGCGTTGGGATTGGTCTTATAATTGGTGCCGGGCGCCACTCCGAAAAAGCCGTACTCCGGGTTGATCGCGTAGAGCCTGCCGTCGCTGCCGATGCGCATCCACGCTATGTCGTCGCCTACCGTCCATACCTTGTAGCCGGGCATGCTGTCGGGTGGGATCAGCATGGCGAGGTTGGTTTTGCCGCAGGCGCTTGGGAAGGCGCCGGCGATGTAGGCTATCTCGCCCTTTGGGTTTTCCACGCCCACTATCATCATGTGTTCGGCGAACCAGCCCTCGTTGCGCGCCAGATAGCTCGCAATGCGCAGCGCAAGGCACTTTTTGCCAAGCAGAACGTTTCCGCCGTATCCCGAGCCGACGCTCCAGATGGTGTTGTCCTCGGGGAAGTGGCAGATGAAGCGGCGGTCCAAATTGAGGTCGGCCTTGCCGTGAAGACACTTAGTGAATACGCCGGACTCTCCGAGTTCCTTCCACGCTATTGTTCCCATGCGCGTCATTATGCGCATATTGAGAACGACATAAATGCTGTCGGTGATCTCCACGCCGATTTTGTTGAAAGGGGAACCGGGGATGCCCATGATGAAGGGGAGAACGTACATCTTTCTTCCCTTCATGGATCCGCGGAAGATGGCGCCGAGCTTTTCGTAGGCGTCGGAGGGCGACATCCAGTTGTTTGTCGGGCCGGCATCCTCTTTTTTGGAGGTGCAGATATAGGTGAGGTTCTCCGTACGGGCGACGTCGTTTTTCGCGGTTCGGTGGTAGACGCAGCCCGGAAGCTTCTCCTGGTTTAGCTCTATTAGTTCCCCAGTGGAAAAGGCCTCTCGTGAGAGCTCGTCCTTCTCCTTTTCGGATCCGTCGATCCAGAGTATTTGATCCGGAGTGGTGAGCCGGGCGACCTCGTCTACCCAGTCCAATACGCCCCGATGGCGCGTCAACGGCTCTTTCTGCATTGCAGACCCCCTGTGTGGATACGTAGAATGAGTTCCTTTATCGTCTGCGAAAAGATAATATGCGCGGAAATATCGCGGAAAGGCTGATATCGGATAAAGACCTATGAAAGAACGCAAATCCTTAGATACATTTTGTATCGCTGTTCAGGTGTCAAGGAAAAAAAATGGCCCTAAATAAATCGCTCGAAACGGTCCTTCTTCGCCTTGCAGACGGGACAGATTTCGGGTGGATTGTCGCGGGCGCACAGATATCCGCAAACGCGGCAGCGCCATACAGGGTGCGAAAGCGTCCCGGGCAGAGCGGCCGAATCTCCCGTTTTCTCCCGTCTTTTGCGCTCTTCTTCGGGAGGACGGCGTTCCGGAATGGGGCGAAGAGGAATCTCGCCGTCGAGAATCCTGCCGGTAACGTAAAGCCCGCAATAGCAGGCGTCGAAATCGTCGAGGTCGGGATCGCGGTAGTCGCACGGGCAGATGATGTCCAAGTCTTCGGATTTAAGGCCCGAGGCCAGGCGGCACGGGCATGCCGGGTAGCCGTATCGGCGCTGGTTTACGATGAGGCCCTCCACGAGCTCCATAGTGAAGTCCACATCGGGATTGAGGTGATAGCCTCCGGCCTCGGCCTCGTCGAAAAGCCGCCGGTACAGCGTCTCCTTCTCGTCCCTGCCGACAGGTTCGCTCATCCGCCTATCTCCTTGAGTATTTTGTCCTCGTCGAAACCGACGATGCAGCGGTCGTTGTCGATGACGATGGTGGGGAACGACCCCTGCGGGTTCCACCTGCGCATCTCCTCCTTCACGGAGGCGTTTTCTTCGCGGGGCAGAAGGTCCACGTACACGTAGTCGTAAGTCACTCCCTGCCTGTCGAGCAGCTCTCGAGCCTTTTTACACCAGACGCATGTGCTGAGGGCGTATAAAACGATGCCGACACTATCTTTGCCTTCTACCCGTGTCAATGTCGCCATGGGCGGGATTCTCCTGATATGTAATGCAAGCCAGGGCTTATTTAGCCCGCCAAAAGAGGCCCTGTCAAACCGAATTTAACTAAGCGGCCTGGAATATTGGGGGATGTGGATTCCGGTTTTGTTTAGTGTTTTGTTCCAAACAATCGGATGGCCGCCGCGGTCTTTTTTTGAAGCAGGAGGCCGCTCTATTTGCGCCTCATCATTGAATTCACTCCCCATCATGCCTCTCGATAAAAAAATACTATGGACGTAAAGGGATAATTTGATTATTATTAACCGGGCCTGCCGTTCTCAGAACCCGGCGGATACGAGCGTTTTATGAGGATGCCGGCTTCTGCGGGTGGCGACATGAGGCCAACCGCATTAAAACAATTTTTCCGGGAGGAAGGTATGACGCGCTTTTCTTTATCGAAGACGTTTCTCGTTTCGGTCATGTTGCTGTCATTCATCGCCGTATCGGGGGCGCTTTTTGCCGAGGAGGACGACCATTATATTCAGTCCGACGATTATTTCATCTCCAAGGAGTCTTTTAAAACCCAGGCGTGGATCTACGTCCATCTTGCCAAGATGAAAACCCCGCCCTCTGTAGAGACCAAGAATGAGGCGGAGTTCATGCGGGTGGATGATGGAAGCGAGATGTGGACCGGCAACTACTGGCGGACGCGCATGGCCTCCAAAGCCGATCTGAAAATTGGGGCAATAGTGATCCTGCTCGATCTTCAGGGCGAAGGGGGAATCTACCGTGCGCCCGAGGACAAGGAACAGGCGCGAACCAACTCGTGGTTTATGGCAAAGATAACCGACGTATCGGACCTGTACAAAGGCTATCTGACTGTTTCGGGCGGCTATAAGGCCGATCCTAAGGCGATAAGGGTAATTGTGGGCAAGTAAGCCTTTGCCGCTCATGGACCTCGCCTTGCCGCTGTCCGCGACGGCATCGCCTCAGTGGGGTGATGCCGTCGCTTTAACGAAGGCTCGCGTTTCCCGCGGCACCTGGCCATACAAAAAACCAATTGACATACAATAAACTCCAAATAGTGCTATAATCCAACAATGAGAGGCCCGTGCCGTGTGAAGATCCCGCGAAATGCTCAAAACAGCCCCCTTAACTTCCGACCAACGGGAGGGCTTCTCGATCAGGCCGCAGGCCTACACGGGGCCGGCCGATACTTGACGGGGTGAACAGTGCATCTGATACGCTTAAACCAGAAGATTTCGCCGAACGTCGGAAAAATGGTGGTCGAAGCGCCGGACGTCGCCCGCTACCGTAGGCCGGGGCAGTTTATAATGCTTCGTGTGGACGAGTACGGCGAGCGCATACCGCTTACGATTGCGGATGTGGACCGGGAGACGGGAACCATCACCCTCTACTATCAGATAGTCGGGAAGACCACGGAGAAGATGTCCCTGCTTGGGGACGGCGAATACATCAAAGATATAGCGGGCCCGCTGGGCCATCCGACCGAGATAAAAAACTACGGCACTGCGGTCTGTGTGGGCGGCGGGATCGGCGTGGCGCCCATTTACCCGATAGCCTCAGCGCTCCGCGCCGAGGGGAACAGAGTTATAGGAATAATAGGGGCACGCACCAGAGAACTTGTAATTCTCGAACGCGAGATGAAAGAGGTGTGCGATGAGCTCATCGTCTGTACCGATGACGGAAGCCACGGCCGCAAGGCCTTCGTTACCGACGCCCTGTCCGACATAATGGAGGCGGAGAGGGTGGACGTGGTCGTGGCCATAGGGCCGGTGCCAATGATGAGGGCGGTGAGCGAACAGACGAGGCCGGAGGGGATAAGGACGCTCGTGAGCCTTAATTCGATTATGGTTGACGGCACGGGCATGTGCGGGGGATGTCGCGTAACGGTGAACGGGGAGAAGCGCTTTACCTGCGTGGATGGGCCGGAGTTCGACGGTCACCAGGTGGATTTCGATGAGCTCATGACCCGGCTCAATACATATTGCGAGGAGGAGGCCCAGTCGACACGGGAGCACAGGTGCAGGCTTGAAGGAGGGCGTCATTGAAGGAGAAGATACCACGCCAGCCCATGCCCGAACAGGCGCCGGCGGAGAGGGTGCGTAATTTCAAAGAGGTGCCTTTGGGATACTCCGACGAGACCGCCAGGCTCGAGGCGTCCCGCTGCCTCCAGTGCAAGCGGCCCACCTGCGTCGATGGCTGTCCCGTGCGCATAGATATCCCCGGATTTATCAGGGCCATAGGCGACGGCGAGTTTCTGGAATCCATTCGGGTGATAAAGTTGACCAATTCCCTTCCCGCCGTATGCGGGCGGGTATGCCCGCAGGAGGAGCAGTGCGAGAAGCTGTGCGTGCTGGCGAAGAAGGGGGAATCGGTCGCCATAGGTAAGCTCGAGCGCTTTGCGGCCGACTACGAGCGAGAGCGCGAAAGGCTCGTCATCACCCCTCCTGTGGAGAGAAAGAACGGCCGTGTCGCCATAGTCGGCTCCGGCCCTGCAGGGCTAACGGCAGCAGGAGAGCTTGCCAAGATGGGCTACCGCGTGACGGTATTCGAGGCCTTCCACAGTGCCGGGGGCGTGCTTGTGTACGGCATTCCGGAGTTTCGCCTTCCCAAAGCCATCGTTCAGTACGAGGTGGACGCCCTGATAAAGCTCGGGGTGGAGATAGTGCTGAACCGAGTGATAGGCTCCGCCGGCACGGTGAACGAACTACTCGCGGAGGGCTTCGACGCGGTGTTTATCGGCACCGGCGCGGGGCTTCCGCTTTTTCTCGAGATTCCTGGTGAAAATCTGCGAGGGGTGTACTCCGCGAACGAGTACCTCACCCGCGCGAACCTCATGAAGGCCTATAGATTCCCGGAATACGACACTCCGATCGCGCGGGGGGATTCGATCGCCGTTATAGGAGGCGGCAATGTGGCGATGGACTCGGCGCGCATGGCCCTTCGCCTGGGGAGTAAAAAGGTGAATCTTATATACCGCCGCTCCAGGGTGGAGATGCCCGCGCGCGTCGAGGAGGTGCATCACGCCGAGGAGGAGGGGGTTGTCTTTCACCTTCTCACCAACCCGGTGCGCTTTATCGGCGACGAAATGGGACGCCTTAGGGCCGTGGAGTGCGTGCGGATGGAGCTTGGAGAGCCGGATGAATCGGGGCGGCGCCGTCCTGTCGTTGTGAAGGGTTCGGAATTCAGCATAGACGCCGAGGTCGCCGTTGTCGCCATAGGCAACGGGCCGAATCCGCTAATACCGAGGACAACGCCGGGGCTTGAGCTCAATAAACGGGGGAACATCGTAGCCGATGAGGAGAGCATGAAGACGAGCCGCAGGGGCGTATTCGCCGGGGGCGATATCGTGACCGGGGCGGCAACCGTCATCCTCGCCATGGGAGCCGGACGAAAGGCCGCGTTGGCTATAGATAAATATCTAAAAACGGGAGAATGGTAATGGAGAAAAAGAACAAGACCATAGCTGTGCTGCAGCTCGTTATGGCGCTCGGCCTCATCCTCTTCTGGATTGGGTTTTTCACCGTGGGGATGGCCCCGGAAAATCCGCCGCCCTGCTACTTCGCCTATGAGCACTCCTTTCCGGTGCCGGATATCATAATGGCGGTCGCGCTTATTGTCTCCTCGGCGCTTTTATTCAAAGGTAGGCCGCTCGGTAGACTCATATCCCTGGTCTCTGCCGGAGCGCTCATGTTTTTAGGGGTGCTCGACATGTGCTTCAATTACCAGAACGGCGTCTATGCGGCATCGACCATGGACCTGGTATCGAACCTGTTCATCAACATCGCCTGTGTGCTTTTAGGAATAATCATCATTAGGGTTTTTCGCGGCGACGTGCGCTGAAATCCTCATCGACCACCCGTAAGGCGGACGCTGCGGACGTTCGCCTTGCCGTTCCCATCGGTAAATTCTTCGTTGCAATGAGGACGATCACCGCTATACTCACGGAATCCATAAGGAGGCGATATGGCATATAGACGATCGATTATCGCGGGCGCGTCGGAGGACCGCCTGGGGCGGCTTATCGAGGCGCGCCTTGCGCCGGGCGCTGACAAGGAAAACATCGACGCGCGGATATGGGACCTCTTCGGCGAGGAGTGGTGCGTGATGTTCACCGACCTTTCGGGCTTTTCTCGGGGAGTCGCGAAATTCGGCATCATACATTTTTTACAGACCATCTACGAGTCCGAACGGATTCTCATCCCCGTAATTGAGGACCACGATGGAATACTCCTGAAGGTTGAAGGCGACAGCTTCCTGGTTATATTCCGGAACGTCAGAAAAGCGCTCCAGGCCGCGGTCTATATGCAGCGTGTTCTGAAGACCTATAACGCGGACAGGATCGAGGAGGAGAAGGTCCTCCTGTGCGTGGGGCTCGGGTTCGGCAAGATGCTTCGCATAGGAGACACCGACGTGTTCGGAGCCGAGGTGAACGCGGCGAGCAAGCTCGGCGAGGACACGGCGAAGGCCTGGGAGATCCTGGTGACCGAGGCGGTAAAGGAAGCCGCGGGCAAGTTGCCGGACCTGGCATTCGAGGAGATAGATGAGATTCCACCGGGCGCCGGCAGGGCGTACCGTACGCTCTATTCAATCGATTGAGCCTGGAAAGGGCGAATCCGCGCACTTCGCCGGAGGCGGTGAATATGAGCATATGTGAAGGCTGTGAAATCGACGAAAAACTTCTGCTATGCTGCCCGCGCTTTCCCCTGACGGGAGAGCAGGTCGATTATAAGCTTCCCGATGGAGGCAAGTCCAGGGCCTGCCTTTACCTCGATGCGGATGGCAGATGCTCGATTTACGAGAAACGCCCGATGGGATGCAGAATGTTCGAGTGCGACCGGATGTCCTCGGCCAAGCGTGACATGCGTCTAAATGAGGAATCGCTTCCGTTGTGCCTCAGGATGATGCGGGACGAGACGTGGAGCGGAGGATGAAGGTCGTGAATTATTTGCACCATTATATATAAATAATTGTATATTTATATTTCTATGCTTGACAAAAATTCCGATGCCCCTTAGTAAAGTCCCTGAAGGCGAGGAGATTCATCGTCCGACGTCCGTGCCGGGCGAGGGGCGAGCAAGAGGAGGGGCCGGCCATGACGAAGTACGCAAAGGCGGTGGAGCAGCTTAACGAGGCGAAGCTCATCATTTCCGACGTCCAGCGCTTGGCGGACGACGAGGACATGAAGGACATCGTGGAGCTTCTCAATGCCATAGGGAGCCTGCAGGCCAAATTCAAGAAAAAGGACCAGTAGCGACCCGGCCCCTCGAGGGGCCCGAACGGAGGGAAAACGGCGGCCCTAGGGCCGCCGTTTTTGTTTGGCAGTGCTACGGGCGCCTCTTTTTTTCGATATTTCGGGCGAGATGCTTTACGAATTCGTCAATTCCCTCCCCGGTTTTTGAGCTCGTCCTGAACACGGTCATTTTTGGGTTGGACCTTCTTAGGTTCTCCATGACCTCGTCCACGTTGTAATCGAGATAAGGAAGAAGGTCCATCTTGTTTAGAAGCAGCGTATGAGACGAGTTGAACATGAGCGGGTACTTGAGCGGCTTGTCCTCGCCCTCGGTTACGGATAGGACTACCACGCGCTCATCGTCGCCAAGCTCGAATTCCGCCGGGCATACGAGGTTTCCGATGTTCTCGATGATGACGAGGTCGAGGGAGTCGAGGTCGAAGTCGTCGAGGCATTTTCTTATCCACGAGCTTTCAAGATGGCAGTCGCCGCCAAAGAGCGAGGTTTCTATCTGAACGATCGGGATGCCGTGCACCGCGAGCCTTTCGGCGTCCCTGGTGGTCTTGATGTCTCCCTCGATAAGGGCGATGCGGTATCGGTCCTTGAGCCGGCCGATCACTGAATCGAGCAGGGTCGTCTTTCCCGAACCGGGTGAGCTCATAAAGTCTGCCATGTACACCTTTTTCTCCCTGAGGAGCGAACGTATCTCCTCGGCCCTGCTTTCGTTCGACGCGAATATGTCTTTGAGAACCTTTATCTCCATGGCAGCCTCGGGCTTTAATTGATTGCGGGGCCAGATATCCCCCCCGCCGGATATGATAATTCATTGCCGCATGGGCGCAATAACAAATTGCGATTTGCCCGTGCTGTTTTAATTGTGGCCCGCAGGGTACGGCAACGGTGATATTCGGTCCTATAAATTTCTTGTACATGTAGGTGTATAAACCTACGATGCCGGCATGGATTGATAATATAGCGTGTGATGGAACGGATTAAAGAACTACTTCATTTATCCCTTCGAGTGACCGGGATCGTCCAGGGAGTCGGATTCCGCCCCTTCGTCTACCGGCTTGCATTGAAGCACGGCATGGTAGGCGCCGTTCGGAACGACACGCGCGGCGTGCTTGTCCATGCTCAGGGCCCGAAGGAAAGGGTCCGCCTTTTCGTCGATGAGCTTCGCTTAAACCCGCCGCCACTTTCGCGAATCGATTCCATTACGATTGTGGAGGAAAGTCCGGCGGGCTTTTCCGGTTTTAAGATAGAGGCAAGCGAAGAGCTGGACGAGCGCTCGGCAATAATTCCGCCCGACAGCGCGCTCTGTGACCTGTGCCTGGCGGAGCTTCGCAGCCCCGATGACAGGCGTTTCGCCTATCCCTTCATAACCTGCACCAACTGCGGCCCGCGCTTCAGTATCGTGCACGACATTCCCTACGACAGAAAAAACACCTCCATGGCGTCCTTCACCATGTGCCCGGCCTGTTCGAAGGAGTATGCCGACCCGCTCGATCGGCGTTTTCACACCCAGCCGAACGCCTGTCCAGCGTGCGGTCCACACATGGAGCTTTGCGACGCGAATGGGACCTCGCTTTCCAGTGACGGCCGGGAAATAGCGGTAATGACCGCGGCGAGGCTTCGAGCCGGGGCCATAGTCGCGATAAAGGGGGTCGGGGGCTACCTTCTGGCCTGTGACGCCGAGAATGACGGTTCGGTGTTCGAACTTAGGAGAAGAAAAGGGCGACCCTTCAAGCCCTTTGCGCTGATGGCCGCAAACCTCGAAAGGGCCGGAGAGTTTCTGTATATCGGCGAAGCGGAAAAATCCCTGCTTCTGTCGAAAGAGCGGCCAATAATACTTATGAAGGAAAAAAACGAAACAAT
>MVZN01000003.1 GCA_002069125.1 Spirochaetes bacterium ADurb.BinA120 | reverse complement strand
CGGGGGCGGCCGCCCCCGCCGCTGTTTCCAATCGTCGGACCCTACTTGCGGAGGGCGATGTTGAGGTTGTAGTCGCTTCCCTTGAAGTAGCTGAGGGAAAAATGAGCGACTACCTCGGGGTCGTAATATTTGCAGCTGAACACGTCGATATACGAGGTGTTCGTGAGATTGGCGAAATGCCCCGAGATGAGCGAGGTCTCGATAAGCTGGGTCATGGAGTAACCGGCGACCCTTTCGTCCTCCCCGAAATTCACCACCTGCGTCTCTCCGTAGCGCTTCATCCCGATAAGATCGCAGAGCTGTATGACGTACTGTCGTATCATCTCCGCGTCCCGGATGATGTCCGGATCGCAGTTATGTATATCCACGCTCGAGTAGAGTCCCCAGGCGCCCATCTCCTCGAAGTTCTCGATCGTGGGAATAGTTTCGAGTATCTTTCTGCTATTCAACGTAGCCTGCATTTTCAACCTCCCTGAACGCGGAAATCCCTCTCAACCTTTCAGTGCCCGCGAGAATGCCGCGCTGGAACTGGAAAATGGAACATCGGTCCGCCTCCAGCTCGGCCTTGATATAATCCAGCGCTTTCTGGCACTCGAGGTCGCCGCAGGTGAAAACGTCGACCGCCGCATACCCGTACTCGGGCCATGTATGGATGGTGAAATGGGACTCAGCGATCACGATGACGCCGCTGATTCCATAGGGTGAAAACTTGTGGAAAAAGGGTTTAATAATCGTGGCACTAGAGAGTTCGGCAGCGGCCATCATCACCTCCTCAACCTTTTTAACGTCGTTCAGGTGTAACTCGTTACAGTCGAAGAGTTCCGCTATCAGATGCGTACCCAAACCCTCCATGGCAACTACCTCTTTGTTACCGAATATCTTCTACACTTGTGTGAGTGTATGCAATTTTAATGGACTACTTAAAATTGAAGATTTGCCCTGGGGATTATAGATCCCACTCAGCTACGCAGAACGGACAGCACAGAGGTCTCCCCCCGCGATCTGTCAATTCATTTCGATTGTCGATTCAATCTTCATTGTTTGGCGGAAAAGCCGCCCGGATGAAATATCACCCCCCCCTTCGTCAGGAATGCAACCATACAAATGAACGCGCCGTATATTTCAACAATATTTAGATATATAGCAAGAAAATTTTGACGAAGAAGAAAAAAATCCCGTAAAACCCGCATTTTTTCCAGGCGACATAACGATTTTCCCCTTATAGGGTCGCTTGTCGCGCCATTTCACCTATATTCGCATCGTGCCCGGCGCGAACAAGGCGAACCCGCGCTATTTGCGCCTCCCGCGCGTCGTCCGCCTGCACTCCCGAAAGCCGGATCCTTATATAATTATCGCTTATGGCCATGTCCGCCCGGCCATCACTCCGCTCTATAACGCACCATAGCTCGGCCCCCTCGAACCGCCTGCGGTACTCCAGACCGGTCTCCATGGCCAGCCGCCGCAGCCTCTCCCCCCGCTCGATTGTAGCGCGCCCGGCGCAGGGCGTTATCGACGACGCGGGGGCGCCGGTGCGGGGCGAAAAGGCGAACTGATGCACATAGGCGAAACCCGCGCGGCCGACCATGTCCAGCGTCGCCGCGAAATCATCATCACCTTCCCCGGGGAAGCCCACGATGATGTCGGTGCCGATGGCGATGTCGCGGTCGCGCTCGCGGATGCGCTCGACGATATCCATATAGCGGCCGGCGGTATAGGGGCGGTTCATAGCCTTTAGCACCCTGTCCGAGCCCGATTGGAGCGGAAGGTGAATATGCCGGCAGACCCCGGGTAAACCGAGAAGCCCGATAAGCCGATCGGTGACGTGCGTCGGCTCGACCGAGGTAACGCGTACGCGGAAGTCGCCGTCGAGCGCCGCGATGGCCTCCACCAGCGCCGCGAGGTCCGCGCCGCCGCTCTCATAGCGCCCTATCGTAATGCCGGTTAGCACCAGCTCGGGGCAGCCGGCGTCGATCAGTCGCCGCGCATGCTCCAGCACCCGGGCCAGGGGCCTGCTTCGCGGCGCGCCGCGAACCGATGGCACGACGCAGTAGGAGCAGGCCCCGTCGCAGCCGTCCTGCACCCTGAGATAGGCGCGCGTGCGGTAGAGCGGGGCGACCGCCGACTCGTCGAATTCGTCATCGCCGAACGGGCCATCGGCCTTTATGGCCGGGGCTTCGGCCGAGCCGTCCGCGCCGGAATCCTTATACCGCGGCCCGGATAATTCCATGAGCGAAGTGATCATTCGCGCCATGGAGCGCTTTTCGCCGTTGCCGAACACAGCAAGCGCCTCTTTCATGCCGGCCGTCCCGTCGCGGTCGCGCTCCACCATGCAGCCGGTCACCACGGCCCCGCCGAGCCGCGAGAAGCGGGCGCCCTGGCGTATATAGTTCCGGCACTTCTTGTCGCTGCGGTCCGTAACGGTGCAGGTGTTGATGATGACGACATCCACGGCCTCGCCGAACGGCCTGGCCTCCCATCCGCATTCGGCTAACTGCCGCGCGATGAGTGCGGACTCGTACTGGTTGAGCTTGCAGCCGAGCGTTTTAATGGAAAAGGTCTTCTTCATGAAAGAATCATCGCCCGGGCCGTTTATCCCGGACACCTGTGTTACGGTGATATAATCCGAGCGCATAGAGTATAGCAAAAAACATTGAAGCCGGCAATAAAAACCCCGCACCCCGGCAGGGAACTGCGTTCCCTACCGGGGTGCGGGGTGCGGGGATACTGAGTATTAATTTTTATTTGACCCGAACGCTCGGGAATAACATACTTATCGTCAATCGGTTACTAAAATGAAACCCTCGAACTACCTGAACAGGATGGATAAAACCGCGTTTTCGGTTACGGACCTCGCGTCGGCCAACGACGGCGACGTCTCCTACTGGCTTTCCAGGCCCCCCAGGGACCGGTTTGCAGCTCTCGAAATTCTCCGCAGGAGGTTTTATCCCCATGACGCCGTTACCGGAAGACTTCAAAGATTTTTTGAAATTGCTGAACTCCCACGGCGTTGAATATCTCCTGATCGGCGGTTATGCCGTCGCCTACCACGGATATATCCGAACCACCCAGGACATAGATGTATGGATACGGCTATCGCCGGACAACGCACAACGGATCGCCGAAGCAATAGCGGAGTTCGGGTTTGCGCCGGAAGGGATGAAGCCGGAAATATTTCTCCAGCCGGACAAAATCATCAAGATGGGTGTTCCTCCCCTGAGAATCGAGGTTCTTACCTCCGTATCGGGAGTCGCTTTTGACGAGTGTTACCGGACCAGAGAAACGGTCGATATGGGCGACTACACCATTCCCATTATCAACCGCGAAATGCTCATGAAAAACAAGAAGGCAAGCGGAAGAATGAAAGATCTTGCCGATGTTGAAAATCTCGAAAAACGATGATGGCCCTCAAAATTCGTGAGGAAACTCAATGCTTATCATTCATCTTTGAACTGCTTACCTCTCATAGGCAAACCCCGGTAGGGAACGCAGATCTGCGTTCCCTACCGGGGTTGCTGCGTTCCCTGCGGGGGCGTGGTACAGGGTATTGTTTTATCCGAATTTTGGCTTGGCATTTTTAATTACATCAGGGAACCGCTAAAAATTAACATTAGAGTCGTTGCCAAACCCGGAATGATCACCCTTTCTCCCGCCGCAGGCGTGGGAAAAAGGGCTCTCCTTTCCAGTTATGCGACAAGTCTATTGAAGTCCTCATGATTTGTAACTACTGGCATACTCAGGAATCAGGTTTTCCCGCCCGCCTTCGGCGGGCGGGAAAACCTGATTATTAGAAGTTGCCTAAACATAAAAAACGAAGTATAGCATGCTTTATGCGCTTTTTTCCCTTACGGCGTTCAGGCTGCGATAATTCCCGATAAAACTTTCGCGGCTTCGCAAGAAAAGTGCCGATAGATCTTATTCGATTCTTCCTTGGCGAATTAACGCCCATCTTTCATCTTTCATCCTTAATCTTTCGACTTTCATCTTTTGACTTCCCCCCCCTCCAAAAAGATAATTGACTAAAAACAGTATCCATGTATAATTCCCCGGAATGGATGCGGGCCTTGTTTAGTCCGATCTTCGCCCTGCCGCGACAGAGGCCCGGAAATTCCGTAATGAATTTTTTCGAGAACTACAGACACATTCGCGAGCGGATAGACGAACGGGCTCGCGCCGCGGGCCGCAAACCCGAGGATATACGCATAGTCGCCGTCTCGAAGACCTTTCCGCCCGAGACCGTACAGGCTGCCATAGACCAGGGCATACGGCTCTTCGGCGAGAACAGGGTGCAGGAGGCGAAGTCCAAGATTCCGGCCCTTTCGGGCGATTTTCGCTTTCACCTGGTGGGGCACCTTCAGTCCAACAAGGCGCGCGACGCGGTTGGCCTATTCGATCTGATCCATTCCATCGACAAGGCATCCACGGCGCGCAGGGTCGGCGACGAGGCCCTCCGCGCGGGTAAGACCCAGGCCGTTCTGGTACAGGTGAATACCTCCGCAGAGGACACAAAGAGCGGGATCGATCCGGACGGGGCCTTCGGGCTCTGCAGGGAGGCTGCGGCAATGCCCGGTATCGAGCTTTCGGGCCTCATGACCATTGGCCCTCTGGAGGGCGATGAGGAGGCGGTCCGCGCATCGTTCGCGCTTTTAAGGGGGCTGCGCCGCGACATCGCCGGGCGGCTCGGCATGAAGCTTCCGGAGCTTTCGATGGGGATGTCGGGGGACTACCTTATAGCGGTTGACGAGGGAGCGACGCTCGTGCGCATTGGAAGCGCCATTTTCGGACAGAGGAGCGAGGGCTGATGGGCCTTGCCGCGCATACAGTCGGCATCATAGGCGCCGGCAACATGGGCCGGGCGATTGCCGCGGGGCTCGCGCGCGCGTCCGGAATGGCGCGCATTCGGGTATTCGACACCGACAGAAAAAAGTCCGAGGCGCTCCTGCGCGATCTCGCGGTGGAAGCCTCCACGTCCATCGGGGATCTGGCGGCCGTTTGCGACATCATCATCATTGCGGTCAAACCCGACGCCCTCGCCTCCGTGTTGAAGGAGCTCGTAGGCCTACCCTCAGGGGCGCTCCTCGTCTCGATCGTGGCGGGCGCCTCCACCGAATCCATGGAGAAGGCCCTCCCTCCCGCGCGGAAGCTGGTGCGCGCCATGCCGAACACTCCGGCGCTCGTCGGCGAGGGCATGACGGTGCTCGCCCCAGGAACGCACGCCGACGCCGCCGCAATGGCGCTCGCCGGGGAGCTGTTTTCGCATATCGGAAAAACGCTCGTCCTTCCGGAGCGGTTGATGGACGCCGTTACCGGGCTCTCCGGAAGCGGCCCCGCCTTCGTCTTCACAATGATACAGGCTATGGCCGACGGCGGCGTGAAGACCGGCATCCCCAGGGAGCAGGCGCTCCTTCTCGCGGCCCAGACGGTACTGGGTGCGGCGCGCATGGTGCTCGAAACGGGGGAGGACCCGGCCGTGCTGAGGGCCCGGGTGGCCTCGCCGGGGGGAACGACCATCGAGGGCCTGCACGCTCTCGAGCGCGCGGGGTTTTCGGGGATCGTAATGGACGCCGTGGAGTCGGCGGCGCTTAAATCCGCGCGCCTGGGAGGGAAGAAGTGAGCGGCGGCTGGCCCATCACAAAATACCACATCTGGCAGGCAGAGAAGGCCATAAAGGCCCTCATCTCCCTTTCGGTGCTGATCCTCGTTATCGGAAATATCATAGCCGCCGTTTTTATCTCCAGGGTGCGCGTGGATAAGTCCGCCTACCGCATGCGGGAGGGCTTCCCGATATTCACAGCGCAGGACGCGTACATCCGGCTCATTAAAACCTATCCGCACGACCCGGGCGTAAAGCTCGCCATCCACGCCATGCGCCCGGGCGAGTCCTACTGGGACGTCGCGCGCCAGTATCGCGTTTCCATAGACACCATAATAGCCGCGAATCCCTTTCTGGAATCGCTCGTCGCGCGCGAGGGGACATCCATCGCCGTGCCGCGAGAAGACGGGGTGCTTTTCGCTGTGGACAACTTCTACGACGCCTACCGAATGGCGAGGCTAACCGGGCACGAAGGCCCCCTCCGGGGCGACTACCGGCAGTCCGTGTTCCGTGCGCTCTCACCGGACGACGTCCGGCTGGCCTTCATTCCCGATACGCGCCCGGCGCTGGTAAGCGAAAAGCTCGAGGCGCTATACGCCATCCGACGCATCTTTCAAAACCCCGTACGAAGCGGCCTGTACTCCTCCCTTTACGGCGACCGGGTGGACCCCATGTTCGAGGGCATGGCCTTTCACAACGGCATCGACATCATGTCGCGCATGGGGACTCCGATACGCCCGGCGCGCGAGGGAATGGTCTCCTTTACCGGCTGGATGGACGGCTACGGGCAGACAGTCATAGTGCAGCACTGGGACGGCTATGTGACCTGGTACGGCCACTGCTCGGCCATCAAGGTAAAGCGGGGGGACTGGGTAAACAAAAAGGACGTCATTGCGCTTGTGGGCTCCACCGGGCGATCCACCGGACCCCACCTGCACTTCATGGTCATGCGGCACGGACGGATGATAGACCCTCTGCTGTTTGTCTGGTAACCCCATCGATGAGCCGCAGGCGACGGGCGAAGTCAATAAAACGGGAACTCTTTACGAGATGAGCGACGAACCCGTTGAAATCTCCCTGAACGACGAAATCGACCTCCACCATTTCCATCCCCGCGACGCGAAGGCGCTTCTGAATGAATTTATTGACATTTCAATCGAGCGGGGATTGACTGAGGTGCGCATCGTGCACGGCAGGGGAAGGTCGGTATTGAAAAAAATCGTGCTCGGCGAACTCGAAAGGAACCCGGCGGTGGAAAGCTTCGCCGACGACGGGGCGAACTGGGGCGCCACAAGGGTTTTTCTCAAGCGGCCTTAAAAGGCGCGCAAGGTACAGCCTCGCGGCAGGGGGTTCGGTCAACAACCAATGAGAAAGCTTACCGGAAGGGTTTCGAAAAAGAGGGGGCTCCCCCCGGGGGCTCTCGTCCATGTAGGCGACAAAAAAGCCGAAAACGCGAAAATCCTCGTAATAGACTACAACGAGAACAATTATAATATTTGCGACTCGGAGGGTCTGGCCGAGTGCCGATCCCCGATGGAAAAGCCGTCCGTTCGCTGGGTCGACATAGTCGGCATCGACAGGGTCGAAGTCGTCGCCGAGGCGGGCAGCGTCTACAATCTCCATCCGCTCGTCATGGAGGACATCCTGAATACCAGCCAGCGGCCCAAGCTCGACGACTGGGACGGCTACACCTTCATAGTCCTGAAGGCCCTTCACTTCGACGAACCCGGCGGCGAGATCACCGCCGAGCAGGTCAGCCTGGTGCTAAGGGAGGATACGGTAATAAGCTTTCAGGAGATTCAAGGCGACGACTTCCTGCCCATAATCGACCGCATCATCAACAACCATGGCCGGATTAGAAAGCTTGGCGCCGACTACCTCCTCTACACTATCATAGACTCCATAGTGGATAACTATTTCGTCATACTCGAGCGCTTGGGCGACCGCATTGAATCCCTCGAGGACGAATTTTTGAGCGACCCGCAAAAGGACACCATACACAGGATACACTCCCTGAAAAGGGAGATGATTTTTCTTCGCAAATCCGTATGGCCTCTGCGCGAGGTCATTTCCCGGCTCGAGCGCGGCGAGGGCGGCCCCTTTGAAAATACCACCATGGTTTACCTGAGGGACATCCACGACCACATCGTCCAGATCATCGATACGGTCGAGCTCTTCAGGGACATGCTTTCCGGGATTCTCGACATCTACCTCACCAGCGTGAACAACCGCCTCAACGAGGTGATGAAGCTCCTCACCGTGATAACGACCATCTTCATTCCAATCAGCTTCATTGCCGGCGTGTACGGCATGAACTTCCGCTTCATGCCGGAGACCGAATGGCGCTGGGCGTATTTCGCCGTCATCGGCCTCATGGCAGCGATAGGCCTGTCTATGTTCGCGTATTTTAAAAGAAAGCGCTGGATTTAAGACCGTACGCGAAAAATTAATTAATGCTTGAATGAAACGTGTACATTACCGGAAATGCGCTACTATGCGTACGAATGGTTATACGCGCCGGTGTAATACCGATCCGCCGCGCTTGAGCGGCACAGGGAGGGAATGGAATGCTCCATACATATCTCATGTGGGGTGGGTTCATCATCTTTATACTCGGCCTTCTTATCCTGGACCTCAAAGTGCTCCAGAAGGACGACCACGAAATCAAGGTGCGGGAAGCGCTGGCCTGGACTGGTTTCTGGATAGCGCTTGCGCTTTTGTTCAACGCAGGCGTCTATTATTTCGAAGGCACTCAGAAGGCGCTTGAATTCCTTACCGCGTATCTTATCGAGAAATCGCTGAGCGTGGACAATATATTCGTTTTCCTTATGGTGTTCTCGTATTTCGGCATCCCGCCGAAATACCAGCACAGGGTTCTGTTCTGGGGCATCATCGGTGCGCTTATCATGCGCGCGGCTTTCATCCTGGTGGGAGTTGCCCTCATCGAGAGGATACACTGGATCATTTACGTATTCGGTGCGTTCCTTATCTTCATCGGAATTAAAATGGCCCTTGAAAAGGAAAAGGAGATCCATCCCGAGAAAAACCCGGTCTTGAAGTACTTCCGGAAAATCATGCCCGTAACCAAAGAATTCGTCGGACACGACTTCTTCACGAAAAAGGGCGCCCGCTGGGCGGCCACCCCGCTGTTCGTCGTCCTGCTCGTGATCGAGAGCACCGATATCGTGTTCGCGGTCGATTCCATCCCCGCGGTGCTCGCGATCAGCCATGATCCGTTCATAGTTTACACCTCCAACGTGTTCGCAATCCTGGGGCTTCGCGCCCTGTACTTCGCCATAGCCGGGGTCATGCGGCTGTTCCACTATCTGAATTACGGTCTCGCGTTCATTCTAATTTTTGTGGGAATTAAAATGATCCTCGCCGATTACTACAAACTGCCTGTTTCGGCCGCGCTCGGAGTGATCGCGGGAGTGCTGGCCATTTCGGTCATCGCATCGATCATGTTTCCGAAAAAGGGCGCTTTGCCTCCCCACGGTATGCCGGACAAACGATGAGTTCGACCTCCGGCGACAGGCTTCGCTCCGTTCTCGAGTGGGATTCGGTCGTTTCGGAGATCGCGGCGCGCTGCTCGTCCGATCCCGGAAAAGAAGCGGCCTGGAAACTCGCCCCGATTGAACCCGACCGTATACGAAAACGCCTTCGAAAAATAAGCGAGATTCGAGGTCTCGCCGAACGCGGCTCGTCGTTCGACTTCAGGGGGCTGCGTGACATAGGGGAGCCCGTCGGCCGTGCCGCAAAGGGCGCCGTTCTCGGATTGAGCGAGCTCTTTACCATACGCTCGTTCATAATGGCCTCCGGGCGCGTGCTCGCCTTCCTCGGGCAATACGCGGACGATCTGCCCTCCCTCGCCGAGGAGCGCGAGCTCCTTGACCCGCTGAAGCGCGAGGGAGAGACCCTCATACCCGCGATGACGGACAACGGAGAGCTCAACGACGCCCGCTTCCCCAGGCTTCGCCGCATCCGCACAGATATACTGGAAACCCGCACAGAGGCCGAAAGGCGCATGAACGCGATGGTCCACTCGGCGTCGCTCGAAAAGGCGCTGCAGGAGAAGGTGTTTACCACGCGCAATGACCGTTATGTGCTTCTGGTAAAATCCTCCATGCGAAACCGCGTACGGGGAAACGGCCTCGACGTTTCGGCGAGCGGCGCCACGCTCTTCATAGAGCCGGAACAGATCCAGCCCCTTGGAAACAGGCTCATCGCACTCAATTTCGACCTTCAGATAGAAACGGCGCGCATAATGCGCGAGCTGAGCAGTGTAGTGGGCGAAGCCTCAGATGGTCTCACCGGAAACCTTTCGATACTCGCCGGCCTCGACCTGCTTTCGGGCGCCGCGCGCTTTTCGTCGGACACCCGCTCGGCCGAACCGGAGCTCGTAGAGGGTCCTGTGATGCGCCTGTACGGGGCGCGGCACCCACTGCTCTACCTGATGCTCGGCGACAGGGTGGTGCCGAACGACCTCTCCCTCGGCGAATCGTACAACTGCCTTATCATCTCCGGCGCGAACACCGGCGGAAAGACGGTGCTGCTCAAAACGGCGGGGCTCTGTGCGCTCATGCTTCGCCACGGCCTGCACATCCCGGCCGGGCCGGACTCGCGCATGGGAATATTCGACCCCCTAATGGCCGACATAGGCGACGACCAGAGCATCAAGGAGTCGCTCTCCTCCTTCAGCGGGCAGATGGTGGTTTTAAACGAGATGATGGAGAAGGCGGGCCCTTCGGCGCTCATCCTCATCGACGAAATCGTAGTGGGCACCAACCCGCGCCAGGGGGCATCGCTGGCGCAGGCGGTCGTGGAATCGCTTGCGGCGACAGGCGCAAGGATCATCGTGACCACGCACTACAACGAGCTAAAGGAGCTCGCCTCAAGCGACCGGCGCTTTCGAAACGCCAGCGTATCCTTCGACCCGGAGACGCTCGCGCCAACCTACAGGCTCTTGACGGGCATACCGGGAGTGAGCTACGCGCTCGAGATCGCCCGCATCTACGGCATCCCCGAGTCGGTCCTCGGCCGCGCGAAGGAGCTGCTCGATGAGCGCGAGATAAGCGTTGAAGCGCTCATCGAAAAGACGCAGAAACTCGAACAGGAGATCACCGCGGAGCGCGAACGGCTCAACGAAGAGAGGGCCGCCGCCGCGCGGGAGAAGGAACGCTTCCGCGAGCTCCAGCGCAAAGAGGCGGAATTGATGGAGAGCATGACCCGCGGGGAGGGAACGCGCTTTCTCGAGGAGCTCAAAGAGTACCGTCGGAAGATCGCCTCGAGGATCAGCGAGCTGCAGAAGGCCGACCTCCGCGACGCCGGCGAAATGCGGCGCGAACTCGGGGAGGTCCAGAGGAGGGTCGAGACGGAGATAGCCGAAAGCGAACGAAAGCGATTCTCGCGCGAGTACGGGCCGCTCGACCCCAGGGCGGCAAAACCCGGAGACAGGGTTTTCATCGTATCGCTCGAAAAGGAGGCGGTGATAGAGAGCGTCGACCCGGAAGGCGAAAGCGCCGAGCTTCGGCTGGGTAACGCGATACGCGCGCGCTTCAGGCTACGCGACATGCTCTCCATCCCCGAAGGCGCGGAGAGGCCCCCTCACCCTAAAAAGTCCGCGGAGAGGCCCGGCGGAAAGGCCAGAGACCGTCAGGCCAAGCCGGTTCCGCTTACCGTACAGACGAGCTACAATACGATCGACCTGAGGGGGCTTCGCGTGGACGAGGCGATCGACCGAATGGAGCGGGATCTGGACCGCATGGTGCGCTCAGGCGTCAATTCGGCGGTCATAATCCACGGCCACGGGACCGGAGCGCTAAAGGAGGCCGTTCGTTCGCGCCTTAAGGATTCTACTTACATAAGCGAATTCCGCCCGGGGGAATACGGCGAGGGGGGGGACGGCGTATCCATAGCCCTTCTCAGAGACTAAAGGCTTTCCGTGCGTCTCTCGTCGCCCTGGGGCTATGGAGGACCAGGGCCCGCCCTCCGGTTCAGCCGAACATGGCGTCCATAATCCTCCCATAGGACGAAGGAAACAGGCGTTGCACCAGGTCGATGATTTTGGCGTCCCTCCCTATAAGCAGGCGCCGCTTTCTTCTTTTAATCGCGTTTACGATGCTCGCGGCGGCCTGGTCGGAGGTGGTCTTCGCCATTCGGTCGAAGCGTTTGGCGAACTTCTTGTTGGCGTCTTTTCCGAACCCGGAGGTAAAACGTGCGTTAAACGCGATATTGGTCTTGATCCCTCCCGGATGCACGCAGATCGCGGTGATCGGGGAGTCCTTCAGCTCGCGCTGGAGGGACTCGGTAAAACCGCGCACGGCGTACTTCGTGGCGCAATAGGTGGTCTGCGACGGTACGCCGATGAGACCGAAGGCGCTCGACAGGTTCACCACCCAGGCCTCGGGTCGGTTTCGAAGGTGCGGAAGAAAGGCGCGTGTTCCGTACACCACGCCCCAGAGGTTGATGCCCATTATCCAATCGAACTCGGCGTAGCTCACGTCATCCAGCCTGCCGAAGAGGGTGACGCCGGCGTTGTTTACGACTATATCGGCCTGTTTGTATCTCTTAATAACGGCCGCGGCGAAGCGCTCGACCTCCTGTCGGTTCGCGACATCGACGGCCTGCGACATAACCGCCCCCCCGGCATCCTTCACCATCCGGGCCGTCTCCTCCAGGCCCTTTTTGTTGAAGTCGGCAAGCGCGAGAAAACAGCCCTCCCGGGCAAGGGCGAGCGCCAGGCTTCGTCCGATACCGGACGCCGCGCCCGTAATCACTGCGACCTTCTTTTCGAGAGATATCATGGAAATACCCCCGGCAAAAATGAAAATGGCGCGAATACGCCATGGCAAAGGACATGCTAAGCGTAAACGCGCCGAACGCAAGCGGAATTCGAGCCGCCTTAAAATCCCCGCCGGACAATCAGGAAGCGGATACCGCGGCGAGTTTCCTGCCGAATTCCCGGCATTTCTCCCGGGCGTCCCCGTCGGGGTTCCACATCAAACGAAGTCCTTCATCATAAATCTCGAAGCCCGCGTTTTTAAGCAGGCCTTCGAGCGTCTTTACCGATTCCCCGCTCCAGCCATAGGCCCCGAATGCAGCCGCCTTTTTCCCCTTGAACCCGAGGCCCCGGACCTCCTCCATCAGCCCGGCGAGCGAGCTCATTATGCCCCGGTTAACCGTGGGGGACCCGAGCACGACCAGCTTCGACTTGAAGATCTCGGTGATGAGGTCGTTCTTGTCGGTTATCGAGGCGTTATAGAGCTTCAGATTGATTCCACCCGACTCCATCACGCCCTCCGCAATCGCCTCGGCCATCGTCCGCGTGCTGTTCCACATGGTGTCGTAGATGATGGTGATCTGGTTCTCCCGGTAGTTTTTCGCCCATTCCAGGTACTTGTGCACAATCTGTACAGGATTATCCCTCCAGATGACCCCGTGGCTGGTGCAGATCATATCGAGCGGCAGATTGAGGGCAAGCACCTCATCTATCTTCTTCGCGACCATCTGGTTGAAGGGGTTTAATATGTTGGCATAGTATTTCATGGCCTCGGAGTAAAGCTCGCACTGATCGACCAGGTCGTTAAACAGGGCCTCGGTGGCGTAATGCTGGCCGAAGGCGTCGTTGCTGAACAGCACCGCGTCTCCGGTCAGGTAGCTGAACATGCTGTCGGGCCAGTGGAGCATCGGCGCCTCGATGAAAACGAGCTCCTTCGAGCCGAGGCTCAGCCGGTCTCCGGTCTTTACCACCTGGAAATTCCAGTCCGCGTGGTACTGGCCTTTAAGCGACTTCACGCCCGCGGCTGTACAATAGACCGGCGTATCCGGAATCCGGTGCAGAAGCGCGCCAAGCGCGCCGCTGTGGTCGACCTCGCCGTGATTGGCGATGATATAGTCGATCTTTTTTAAATCGATCACCTTCTCCAGTTCACGCACGTATTCCTTCGCGTAAGGGGCCCATACGGTATCGATGAGGGCCGTCTTTCCCTCGCGGATGAGATATGAGTTATACGTCGATCCCTTGTGGGTGGAGAATTCGCTCCCGTGGAATTGCCTTAGCTCCCAGTCGACCTTTCCTACCCAGTAGATGTTGTTCTTGATTTTCTTTTCCAAAACCTTTCCTCCAATGATCATAGTTGTTGCCAAACCCGAAATGTCCGTTGTCGCCGCGCCTCGGGCGGGAAAAACACCGGACCTCTGCTTCGCAGGTGCGGCAGGTCTATTATTTATAATTCAACAGACGCTGTTCACCCTCCAGCCGGCGCTTTTCCGTGAGGTCCTGTGATACCTCGATCGTGCCGAGGTACCCGCCGTTTTCGTCGCGGAGGGCGAAATATTCGATATGAATGAACCGGTTGTTGGCCCGTATCCAGAAGGCGGCGCTATCCTCCGCCCCGGAGCGGAAATCCTTTAAAATGCGCTCGACTATGTTCACACTGTGCGGCGGATGGCAAAGCTGGACCTTGCGTCCCAGGATCGCACGGTTTCGATCGAATATACGGTGCTTGCCCTGCGAGAAATATCGTACGGTGTCGTCGGCGTCGACAAAGGTGATGTCCACCGGAAGCGTGTTGAGAAGCGCCGCAAGCTCCACGGCGTTGAGGCTTCCGGACGGCAACTGAATGCGTCCGCTTGCCGCGGCCGGTTCGCTCTCCCGGGCCTCTTTCGAAATCGACTCCGGCCTCCATTGGATTTTCGGATCGTAGAGGCAGTACCCAATTTCGTCGCTCTGCCGGTACACCTCGTACCATTCGGCCTCTGTCAGGGTGTCGAGGCTCATGGGCAGCAGTATCTGCTCCTCCTTGTAGATCATGTCGAGCACCGAGTCCGAGGCCGGTTTTAAATCGTTCTCGACGAGTTTACGCAGGTCCACCGGGCTCTTTGAGGCTGCCTCGAGCGCCGCCAAGGCTTTCTTGAGCAATGCGCGCGCCTCATCGTGCTTGGCCCACATGACCTTGGGCGGCCCAGTGATATCGTGCTTTTCCAGGAAGGGGAAGAGGAGATATTCCTTCCTGCGGTAATGCTTGTCGACATCCATAAGCGCGTTGAAGTGAGCGCGGATTTCGTTGATGTAGTTCAGGGAACCGCCGCGATCCACCGCGGCGGCCTTTTCGTACAGCGAGCCGAGCGCGCCGGCCTCCCAGTTGAGCGCTATATTCTCCTGGCGGAAGGTGTGGGCCGGGTGTCCCCCGGGGGCTTCCTTCGCGCCGGACTGGTCTATGCTCCCCTTGAGCACCGCGGTATGGATGTCGCACAGCTTAATCACCTCCTCCGCCGGAAGCCCCTCGCTTATGAGCTCCTGTTCCGCCTTGACCACATCATCGTACGGGATGCTTCCCAGAAGGTGCTGTAACTGGCCGCGGACCTCGTTTTGGCTCTGGCCGCCATGCAATCTGCGGATGAGGTCTTTCAAAATTTCCCGTTTTTTCCCGGCATTATCAATCAGCTCGCTCATCGATCATTCTCCTAATAATAGAACTATTCGTTGCGGCATTTGCCGTCCTTTAACACCTGATCTATGGTAGTGCCGTCCATAAGGGCCTTAAACTGGTCCACGATCGGCGCCCATTTCTCGTGCATATTACACCCGGTCGTACATCGGTTCAAGCCTAAAAAACACCTTTGGATATCGCCAAGATTCATAAAGAGCGATACGATTTCACCCAGGCTGACCTCCCGTGGATCGCGCGCCAACACAAAGCCTCCGTTTTTGCCGCGGACCGAATTAAGCAGGCCCGCCTGCACCAGCCTGTTCGCGATTTTCGACAAAAAATTGAGCGGTATGTCCATCTCCTCCCCTATGGTCTTGGCGAGCACCGGCTTATCGCCGCCGAAGGCTGCGATATACGACATCACGCGAATGGAATACAGCGCTGTTTGCGAGAGCAAGCCGGCCCCCTCCCTTAAGGCAAATTGCCGTAAACCCGCTGTACAGGCCATCGGGCTTAGGCATCGTCTTTTACTAAGGAGACTTCTTCATCTATATGTCAAGATATAATTTTATTAAAATACATAAAATTCTCCCCCTCTCCTATATCATTTAAAGGGACATCAAGGCCTCCTATTTTTTTAACACCTTTTATCAGAAAAATGCTAACGAGGGAGTATCCGTTGAATAGCAAAACCCCTCCCGGCCTCCCCTTGACAGGGGTGGAGGTTTCGGCTAACGAACTTTCGGTCGAAGGCGACCACCACTCTGGTAAGATGGACTGGAGATATCTCCCCCCCTGACAAGGGGGGATCGAGGGGGGTTTGAGAACTAGCAGAACCCCTCCCGGCTCTTGACGGAGCTTCCAGTGAATGTCTTCCCTTCCCCCCGAAGGGGAGATCGATAGCTTGCGAGGGCTTACACCCTCCCGCACTCCAAATTCTTCTTGCCCGCGCCGCGAGGGCCCTCATACTCAGCATGATGAAACGGACTCCCACGCAGCAGACTGTCGTCCCAATAGACTGGCGCGAGGAATACGATCACTGGGGCCTCATTCCCGCCGGGCGCGAAACCGCCGGAGCGCGGCGGCGCTTCAGGGCGCTTGCCGAACGCAAGGGAAATTGCGCCTTCGGACGCGATGTTCCAAAGGGCATGATGGATTATATCTATCGCGTCACGGTCAGGCTCGGCCTTCGAAACGAGCCTCTAAGCTTCATGAAGGGCACGGTGCGCAGGGGCGGCGCCATCCTCACGAACGCGGCCGCGGTGCGGGAGCTCGACTGGGGCATGGGAAAAGCCATAATCATCCCGCGCCGTCTACGCTACGGTGAGCACATCACCCTCTCCATAGACGGAGCGCCTTTTAGAATTCGCCTGATGGAGCTCATAGTACTGAACGCCCTCCTGCACCTTGCCCGGCCTAAACAAAGCCCCGGGTGGCATTCGGCCTTCTCCGCGGCAATACTCGCACACGGATGGAAATCGCTAGAACGCAATGACATGCCCCGGGTGGAGAGCATCGACAGCGGCGGTAAATGAATTCCGCAAGACCCTCATTAAATTAGTATTGCAAAATTCGCTCCCGCGAAGTCCCCTTGGGTTTCTTTATCGGCGGGAGGCCTAAATGCCGGTTACACACGCGGGCGAATTATACGCCCTTCTGACAGCCCTTTGCTGGACCGTCGCCGCAATGTCGTTCGAGGCGGCGGGCAGGCGCGTCGGCTCTCTCGCCGTGAACATCATCCGACTTATCATAGCGCTCCTCTTTCATTCCGCCCTGTCGCTCGCCATGAGGGGAACCCTCCTCCCCGCCGACGCGTCCGCCCATGCCTGGTTCTGGCTTTCGCTTTCCGGACTGGTGGGATTCTCGATAGGCGATCTTTTGCTCTTCCGCGCCCTTGTGATTGTCGGCGCCCGCGTCTCCATGCTCATGCTTGCGCTGGTGCCGCCCATCACGGCCGTCATCGGATGGGCCTTCTTAGGCGAGACCCTGTCGGCGCAAAGCATCACCGGCATGGCCGTAACGCTTGCCGGAATCGTCATGGTGGTTCTTAAAAAGGACGGAGCAAGCGGGCGAATCGCCTTTTCCCATTCGGTTACGGGAATACTACTCGCCTTCGGCGGGGCGCTCGGGCAGGCGCTGGGACTGATACTCAGCAAATACGGCATGGGCGATTACGACCCCTTTGCCTCCACCCAGATACGGGTGATCGCGGGAATAGCCGGATTCGCCGTTCTTTTCAGCGTGATGGGGGTCTGGGGACGCGTTATATCCGGAATGAAAGACGCCTGGGCCATGTCGCGCATTTCGCTTGGGGCTTTTTTCGGCCCCTTTTTGGGCGTGTCGTTCGCGCTATTCTCCATACAGCGCACCGCTACGGGGATCGCCTCGACAATTATGGGGATAGTGCCGGTGCTCATAATCGCCCCCGCCGTGCTCATCCTCCGCGAGAGAGTGACACCGCGCGAGGTCGCCGGCTCGGTTCTCGCCGTTATTGGGATCGCGCTTTTCTTCAGTTGAACAAGGGCGATTCTCAGCCGACCCGTCGCAATACGGTCGCCTCGTAGGGCGCAAGCCCCATATCTAGCGTGGGGTACTCCATCGCGACCGACTTGTGCGTGGAAAGTGCCACGCGCCAGGCGCCCTGCAGTACGGGCCGTATCCTTCTCGGCGAGGAAGCGAAGTTGAGGGCTACAAAAAAACTTTCATCGCCATACGTTCGCGTATAACTCAAAACATCGTTACGCGCGTCTCCGACCGCCTCAAAGCTCCCCCGGTCGAGAGCCGGATTCGAACGCCTCAGCGCAATCAGTTTACGGTAGAACTCGAGTACGGACGAGGCGTCCCCCGTCTGGCGCTCCACGTTCACCCTCCTGTAATCCTCGTTGACGCGAAGCCAGGGCTTTCCGGTCGAGAAGCCCGCGTTGGGCCCGCCCGACCACTGCATAGGCGTGCGCTCGGGGTCGCGCCCGGGATGAAACGGCCAGTAGCGTTTCCCAAGCGGGTCCTGGATCTCACCGCGGGGAATGCGGCCGTTTTCCATGCCGATCTCCTCGCCGTAATACAGAAAGGGCGTCCCACGAAGCGTAAGCAGCATGGCCGCCATTAGCCTCGCGCGCGCCGGGGCGTCGGTGCCGCCGCCGTGGCGGCTCCGGCTTCGGGGCTGGTCGTGGTTGTTGAGCACATTACACGGCCAGGCCTTTTCGGGGACGGCCGCGTCCCATCTCTTTATGCATTTCAGGAATTCCCGGGCGTTCCATTTCCGGTAGATCATGGAAAAATCGAACGACAGGTGCAGCTCGTCGCCCTCGGCACCTAAGCACGAGGCGGCAATCTCCGGGTTGCCGTAGTTTTCGGCAGCCACCTCCCCCACGGACATGCGCTCGTCGTAGGAGTCGAGAAGCTTCCGGAAATCGCGAAGAATCCCGTGCAGCTCAGGCCGGTCCCTGTCGTAGATGTGCCTCTGGAGGTCGTAGGGGCGGGGATAAGGACCGATGCCGAAAGGGTTACTTCGAAAGTGCTCATCCTTTACGAACAGGTTTACCACATCCAGCCTGAAGCCGTCCACTCCCCTGTCCAGCCAGTGCCTTATCTCGCCGAACATCGCCTCTTTAAAAGCCGGGTTCCTCCAGTTGACGTCCGGCTGCTCCCTTAAAAACGAATGGAGGTAATACTGACGAGTCTTTCTATCCCACTCCCAGGCGCGGCCGCCGAAAGCGGCCATCCAGTTATTGGGATAGCGGCAGAATTTGCCGCGGTCGCGCCATATATACCAGTCTCGCTTGGGGTTATCGCGAGAGGAGCGCGACTCGACAAACCATGGGTGCAGGTGGGATGTGTGGTTCATAACCAGGTCCAGTATCACCCTTATGCCGCGCCTGTGGGCCTCGGAAAGGAACAGGTCGAAATCGCGCTGAGTGCCGAAGACCGGGTCTATCCCGCGATAATCGCTTATATCGTATCCAAAGTCGAACATCGGAGAGGTGTTGATTGGAGAAAGCCAGAGGCCGTCGACGCCGAGGTCGGCGAGGTAATCCAGTTTTTGGGTTATTCCAGGCAGATCCCCCACGCCATCTCCATTCGAGTCGTAGAAGCTCCTTGGGTATATCTGATAGATCACGCCATGCTTCCACCACAGCCGGTTTGTTTCCATTCGCCACCTCCGGAATGCGAAGAATATAAGCAGGGCCCCGGCAATCTGTCAATCGCTTGTCGACTCCGAACCGCTTCATTTTTTTGTTTACACACGGGCAAGGCGGCGTACTGTGGAAGCAAGAGCCCCATACGGGGCCCTTACCGCCGTGAAAATACCCGACAAGGACAGTATAATGGCATACAAAGTAGCCCTTTATCCAGGGGACGGGGTAGGCCCCGAAGTCATTGCCGAGGCGCGCAGGGTGCTCGAGGCGCTCCCCGCCTCTTTCGAGTTCACACTCTTCGACTGGAACAGCTCGCTCTACGCCTCCACCGGCCGGTGCGCGCCCCGGGACTATCTGGACCGCCTCATGCCCTTCGACGCCATACTCCTCGGCGCCCTTGGCGACGCCTCGAAGGCCCCCGACCATATCGCCGTGGAGCCGCTTCTATCCATGCGAAAGGGCTTCGACCAGTATGTAAACATACGCCCCACCTTTCTTTACGATGGCGTGGACTGCCCTCTAAAAAACATCGCGCCGGGCCAAATCGACATGGTGGTAATCCGCGAGAATACCGAGGGCGAGTACACGGACTTGGGCGGCCGTCACTACGTAGGGACCCCCCACGAGGCCGCCATGCAGGTAAATTACTTTACCCGCATGGGGACCGAGCGAATCATCCGCTATGCCTTCGAAACCGCGCGCAAGCGTGAGCGACGTCACCTTACCAGCATCACCAAGTCCAATGCGCTGAAATACAGCATGGTCTTCTGGGACTCCGTGCTCGCCGACGTGGCAAAGGACTATCCCGATGTAACGTGCGCACCAATGCTCGTTGACGCCGCCGCCATGAACTTCGTGCGCTCGCCGGGGATGTTCGACGTAGTTGTATGCTCCAACCTTTTCGGAGACATACTTACCGACATAGCCGCCATCATAGTCGGAGGGATGGGTTTCGCGGGAAGCGCCAACATCAACCCGACGCGTAGATACCCCTCCATGTTCGAACCAGTCCACGGGTCCGCGCCCGACATAGCGGGTACGGGAAAGGCCAATCCTATCGCGGCCATACTCTCGGCCGCCATGATGTGCGAATTTCTGGGCGAGGTCGAGCTGGCCGGCCGGGTCCGAAACGCCGTGCGGGCCAATCTGGCCGGGGGAAGGGTGCGCACGCCGGACAGGGGCGGCCACGATTCCACTTCGGCCGTGGGCAATGACATCATTAAAAAACTCCAGGGGTAAGGCCATGGACTATTCCCAATACGCCGGCGAGGGCTGTACGGTTAAGGACTATCACTTCGCGGTCTCGGACGGCGTGGCGCTCAAGATAATCGACTTCATTCCAAAGCGAGACAACGACAGGCGGCCGGTGATTCTTTTCGTGGCCGGATGGATATCGGCGATATCAGGATGGACCGGAGTCATAAAAACCCTCAGCGCGGAATACCGCACCATCTACCTCGAAACGCGCGAAAAACGCTCCTCCATCGTGCCGCGGAACCGAAGGGTCGGCTTCGCGATGGATCGGCTTGCCGCCGATATACGTGAAGCGGTCGAAAAACTCGTTCCGGGGCGCCGTGAGTTCGTGATGGCGGGCAGCTCGCTCGGCGCCAGCGCCATCCTCGAATATCTGGCGCAACCGGGCAGAAAGCCGCTCTGCGCCATTCTCGTCGGGCCCAATGCCGAATTCCGCTTCCCCAGGTTTTTGGGATACGTAATTCCCGCCTTTCCACCCTCGTTCTACCTGGTCCTAAAACCGGTGGTTAAATGGTACCTGCGCAACTTCCGGCTCGACAAAAAGAACGAACAGGAGCAGGTAAAAAAATACGAATCCACCCTGGACGCCGCCGATCCATACAAGCTGAAATATAACGCGATCGCCATACGCAATTATTCGATCTGGCACGTCCTGCCCGAGGTTAAAACGCCCGTACTTATCATAGGGGCGGCCCTCGACAAGCTGCACGGCAACGAGGCCCTCAACAAGATGGTCGGCCTGCTTCCACGCGCCGGATACCGCGAGCTGGCCAGCAACAAGGAAACGCACAGCGAAAAGGCCGGAGAGCTCATTATCGATTTCATCGTAAAACGCGACTACATGGAGCTTTAAGGGGGCCGGAGGGCGTAAATTGCTTGCTCTTTCCGCCGCCCGGGCATATTTTGTATATATGCCCGGCATGTCCCGGCTATGGAGGGGCCATGTTATCATTGTCCAGGGTGGACGTAGTCAACGTTTTTCTCGACCAGAACTCGGGATCCCCCGTGGTGCTTCTTCAGGCAAGGGACTCGGGGGACGTCCTTCCAATCCTCGTTGCCCCGCTCGAGGCGAGCCTTATCGCGATCGAGATAGAAGGCAAAAAACCCGTCCGCCCGCTCACACACGACCTTCTCGCCAGCACCATTCGACATCTCTCATGGCAGGTGGAATCGATCCTTGTGGACGATTTAAAAGACAATATATTCTACGCCAAAATCACGCTCGAACGCGACGGCGAGCGCATAGAGATCGACAGCAGGCCGAGCGACGCCATTGCGCTCGCCCTCCGCACCGGCTCGCCCATGTTCGTGCGAAAAAAAGTTTTCGGACTCGCAATGGGCCTGGACCGGGCGGCCCACAGGTACGATGCCGAAACCCTGAAAGAGATGCTGGAAAACATCGATATCGACGACGTCGGCGGCAAGATCATGTGATGAACGCCCCGGACGGGCCCCAGTGGCGCGGGCGCGTCCGAATCAACCGGTTTTTCCCGGAATACCTTTGCCATTTCCCCCGGAGGACGCAATGCCCACTCGCACACCCACGGTCAGGCAAAACATCGCCCGAATGCACGATATCATCCGTGAACTGACGGAAATCGAAACACGGCTCGATTCGTTTATCGACGTAACCATGTGGATCAGCGATCCGCACGGAGCCGGCGACCGCTTCGTATCGATCCTTAAAGGGCGCTTCGGGCTTGTCTGGCGGATCTGCTACGAGGCCCTTCCAAAGACATTCTCGGACGAAAAAATAGAATACTTGGGGCGGATAATACGGCGGGAAAAATATTTTCGAACGGAGACCTACGCCATGGAGCCCCAGGACGTGATCTCCTCCCTTGTACGGATTATCCAGTACCGCGTCCAGAACGTCGCCGATTTCGACCTTATCCGCGACAACATCAACAGGGACCTCAAGCTGGTGCTCGAAAACCTCATCCTCAATTATCCTGTCCCGAACATCATATACGAAAACGCCCTGATAGCCGGCCGCGTGATCTCGGCCCTGTGCAAGATCGTGAAGCAGGTGATTCTGGGGAACCTGATCGTCCTCGGCGACATTTTCGACCGCGGCGACGAACCGGACAAGATAGTGCGCATCCTCAACAGCCGCGAGATCCGTCCCTACGTAAAGTTCGTCTGGGGAAACCACGATATTCTGTGGATGGGGGCGGCCGCCGGCAACCGCTCCATGGTGGCGGAGGCGCTTCGCATAAGCGTGCGCTACGACAACCTGGAGTTCCTCGGCCGTCTCGGCATCGACCTCGAGGCGCTTATAGATCTCGCCGAACGGCTATATCCCGACGGCGTTGGAGGGAACTTCAAGGCCAAAAAGGAGCTCTCACGCAAGCTGGAAAAGACCCTGGCGATGATCCAGTTCAAACTGGAGGAAAAGACCATCCGCGACAATCCCGATTTCGGCATGGAGTCGAGGCTCTGGCTGGACAGGCTTGCGGACATGCTTGGAAAGGGCGATACCGCCGGGCTCACCGATACGTACTTCCCCACGCTCGACCTCGACGATCCACCGAGGCTCAGCGACGAGGAGGCCGGGGTCATCGACGATCTCGCACGACAATTTACCGGAAGCGAGCGCCTCAAATCGATCATGCGGTTTTTCTTCGACCATGGCGCCATGTACCATATCAACAATTACATCCTCAACATACACGCGCTGATACCCAGCACCGCCGACGGCAAATTCGAGGAGCTGCTCGGCAGGCGCGGCAGGGAGCTCTTCATCCATCTTCAGGAGATGATAAAGAACATAGGAAATAACTACTTCGAGGGGCGAGCCCAAAACGAACGGGAGCTGGCCATTATGTTCTACCTATGGTGCGGCCCGAAATCGCCCTTTTTCGGAAAGGACGCCATGAAGACCTTCGAGCGCTATTTCTTTATCGACAAGGCCACCCACAAGGAGAAGCTCCTTTTCTGGGGCGAAAACTTGAAGAAGCCCGAATTCATGGATCTCATCATGGAGGAGTTCGAGGTTAAGCGGATCGTCTATGGCCATACGCCGGTGGACTTCAAGAAGGGGGAGAAGATCGCCTCGGCCGACGGGCGCGCTATAAACATCGACGGGGGTTTTTCGGACGCATACCTCAGCCGAGGCCACGCGCTCATACACACGCCTTATTCCATCTACGCGATCATCCTTCCCACCACGCAGGAGATTCGCGAAGCCAGGACCAAGGGCGAGCCGGTCAAGCTTATGGTCGAGACCATCGATACGTTCGAGGCGCCGCTTCGAGTCAGGGACACCTATGCCGGAAAGCGGCTCAAGGAGAAGCGGAACATACTGCGCAAGGAGCTTGCTGAATACCAGTCGGCCGAAGACGATTCCTGACGAAAAGCCCGCTCAGGCAATCACCTCCAGGCAGGCCTTTATAAAGCTGAAGAGCTCGAGCGCCCGGTCCTTGTCGACCGTGCTGATCTCGGCGTTTTTCTGACCGGCGCCCCTCTGGACCAGGATTCCATCGTCGACGAGCCTGTGGACAGCGTTTTCGTAGTTCGGCATGGAAAGCGACTCCGAAAGGCGCGCCTCCCCCGTGTGGTACAGGCGCACCCCCGCCCTTCTAACGTCCGCTATAAAGTCCTTTCTTCCCATCTTTCGTACGCGCTGGTTGAGAACCGTGTGGAGAACGATTAAATACGATTCGAAATACTCCTGTATAATTTTCGCGTGATACTTCAGAACATCCGCGCCGGTCTCGTCGGCCGTTATCGTATCGTTATCTACCGATATGATTTTTTCCGCCCGAAGATGCTCGAAGACCTCGCGGCGGAACGGAAGCCCGTCATCCTCCTCCGGCGAAGGCAGAACGAACTCGTTGGAAAAAAGACGCTCGATGCCGCGGCAGGCCTCCCTTATGGCCGTGTACCCGGTGTCCCCATTTTTTCGCGACACGAGGACCGCGACAGCGGCCATGCTGAGGGGGGCGAGGTAATGGATTATGCTGTTCTTGTAAAAGACGATCCGCGCCCTGTTATCCTCCCTTAACAGGTAAAAATCCTTTACCACCTCCTTTTTTTTACTACCCTCAACACGGAGCTCCTCGACGATCCTGTCCTCCATATAGGCGCCGATAACGTAATCCACGATCTCGTCCAGATTGGACAGGTCGTGAAGCGATTCCGACATGCGAATCCCCGCCGCCGTAAAATAGCGGTGGATGGCCGTTATCCGTTCCACGAGCATCCGGCGGGAGAACCCCTTTACCGCGGAGATAAGCATGGCCGCTGTCGCAAGCGCGAAGGGCGTAACCACCGTGACCTCGTTGATGCGCCGTATGACGTTATTCGCCACCTCGAGGGCTATTTTATCGCTCCCGACGCCGCTCTCCTTTATTTCATTCAGGGTGAAGGGGGAATTGAACGTGACATACACCCTGCCGTATTTTCTTTTCAGAAGTTTGCGGCTCTCCACCATTGCGGATACCGATTCGGCGGTTTTCTCGCGCCCCTTTACCTCCGCGACATAGCTCTGCTCCTCCAGGATGCGGTCATAGTTGATGGCCACGGGCACGAACACCAGGTCCGTGTTATATCCCTCGTCTATCGCGTCCATCAGGTAATTAAGGAAGCCGAGCTTGGGGAGCGCGAGCTTCCCTGTGCGCGTACGCCCTCCCTCGATGAAGAACTCGATGCTGTAGCCCTCCGAAACCAGGGTCTTGATGTACTGCTTGAATATGACCGGATACAGCTTGAGGCCCTTGAACGAGCGGCGCAGGAAAAAAGCCCCGGAATGCCTGAAGATCACTCCCATGGGCCAGAAGCTGAGATTCACCCCCGCGGCGATGTGCGGTGGGAACATGTTGTTCATGAACAGCAGGAATGATATAATAAGGTAGTCCATGTGGCTCTTGTGGCATGGCGTAAAGACGAGCGGCCCCCTCTGGGCGGCCTCGCGAAGCATCTTGATGGATTCGGGATCGTATGATATTCCGTCGAATATCTTGCGAAGAAGCACGCTGACCGACTTGGCGAAATAGCTTGTGTACACCAGCGAATAGTCCGCGGCGATCTCGCGGTAGTACCTGTAGGCTTTTCTGCGAAGCTTCCGTTCGGGGGCGCCCTCCTCGCGCACGAGCCGCGCGATCTCGTCGAGCACGTTCCTGTGGTAGAGCACCTTTTCCATCATCTCCTGCCGTGACTTTATGACGGGCCCGAGCGTGGTGCGCTTCTCGTGATGGTATATGCCGAGAAGCTTGTTTCGAATTTCCATGGCTATCTGCCGGGAATCGTCCGATCTGGAGGCGGCAATCTCCTCCCGAAGATTAAGGGGCTCCGTTATGCGAGCGTAGGCCGGCATGGGGCTCTTGAGGGTCGCTATCCATCCCGAGATGAGCCCCTTGTCGCCGGTGGCCTTGGAGGTGAGAATATCGCGGGGCGAGGTCCAGATGACGCTTTTATTTCCGGTCCGCTCCGGGTTCCGGTTCCAGAAGATCATCTGCGGTAGAAGGTATATGGGGGTATCGATGCTTTTCTGCACCTCGATCAGGTGTAGTATCGAATCGTACTTTATCTCCATATAGCGCTTGATGAAAAAGCGCCGCGACATGAGGGAGAGGATGATGCTTTTCCCTCCGGTGATGAGCCTCCTCACGTGGTCCGTGTCGAGGACAAACTTGTATTTCCTCCTCAAAATGACCTGGTCTAGCAGCTTTACGATACGCCTCCATACGAAACCGACCGTCTGGAGCATGAACGGATTGTACTCGAGCGAGAATACGGGCGGCTCGAACCCGTGCCGTCGAAGGAGATTGTACAGAATGAGCAGAGAAATGTTCGAGCTGTGGAAGGACGCATACACTATATGCCTGTTCTCGGCCGAACACTCCCGGAGGGTTTTCAGGCTCTCGGCGTCGAAATCGATATTGCGAAACACGAGGCCGGTGATCCTCTCGACCAGCGGATTGAGCCTGTTGTATATTTCACCGTCATAAACATTCGAGGTGATTATCCCCGAATCGTCGCCATTCTTCATTGGCTTTCACTCCTGATCTTCAGGCCGTCGGGCGTCGCGGATTGCCCCGTAAAGCGGAATACCCGACGAACATGGACTTCACCGCCGGACGCCGCCGACGGAGCGCATTTGATTGATTGTACGCTTTTTTCGATTAATGAGAATCAGTTATAGTTTCACCCTTCTGACCGATATGCAACGTGATATTGCATTCCATTCAGTAACTGACCTGCCGCAGGGAGGCCGGATGCAGGATGGGGCATGCGCCTGTCTACCGGGCCATTTAGGTATTCAGCCAGCCGCGCTGAAATATGGCAAGTAATTTTTACCGTCTGCCGCCGCCGGAAGTGGTACAGTTTTGACATACATAATACAATATATATTCAACTCCGCGACATGGCGCTCCGCTGAAAGCTCCCGGGGGAGCGCACCTCCCGCCGGCGCCCCGTTCTACCGGCGTACATCCGCGGCTCTGAGGGGGGCCAGCCCGGGAAAGGGCCGGTGGAAGAGGGGGTAAAATTACGCTATACAATTAAAAAAACGATTGAAAAAAAAGGCAATGGCGGGAGTTAATACAGCCGGAAGGACATCGGGATGTAGCGCAGCCAGGTAGCGCGCTGCGTTCGGGACGCAGAAGCCGGGAGTTCAAATCTCCCCATCCCGACATCGGCTTTCATTTCCCCGGCGGCGCCAGAGATACATCCGCCGGGCTATCGACGCGGGGTAACAGATGAAATTCCGCGCCCTAAGTTCAGACGCGCCCTGGATTTCCAGATATGCTATTGACCGGAGGGCTGGAATTCGGGCGGATAATTCTTGAATTTTTCCAAAAATCATACTATATTCCCTTGATAATTGCGCGCAAACGGCTCTAAATATGGCGGATGGCAAGGGGCTGGCGTCCGAGGCGGCGAAACCATTCAAAGGGAGATCCGGGGCGGAGCGAAAAACCAAGAAAAGCGATATGCCAGAGATTAAAAGCGCAGAGATATTCAATATTTCGTTTCCGTCGCTGAAAGACTCCCGCAAGGATAGTGTCAACGCGGTAATCGAAAACATACATAGCAAAGGCCTGTCGACAAGGCTTTCAAGGGACGAGCTATATCTCATCATTGACGAGGCCGTCACCAACGCCATGGAACACGGCAACAAGTGGGACGCCCAAAAAATGGTGTTTATCTCCGTTTCCAAGAATACCCACCATCTTAAAATCAGCGTGAGTGACGAGGGCGCGGGTTTTTCCGACGCCCGATGCTTCGATGCCATCACCGACACCGGGCCTCTGCCTCTTCGGGGAAGGGGCCTTAAAATCATCCGCCAGTTCTGCAGCCCGCGCTGGAACGAGCGCGGCAACCGCATAGAGCTCATCATAGATCTGGCCTGACCCGTCCGATGGACCTCTCCGCGTCAATCGCCCTCGCGGCATCATTCATAATCTTTTTAACGCCCCTCCCGCCCGCTACCGCCGGCGGCGTGACGGTGCTCGAGGACGCCAAGTCCACATTCAGCGAGATACGCGTCGCAATCAATGAGATCCGCGAGACGGCCGGAGGAGTCTGGCGCTTCCTTGAAAGCATATCGTCGGCCGTCCGCACGATCGCCCGCCTCGTCGACCCGCGCGCCCTGGCCCTTCTGTTCTTCGTCCTCCTCTTTTCCGCGGGTTTCGCCGCGATAGGCATTCCCCGGGGGCGGCAATCGTTCTTCCTGTCGCTCGCGCTGGCGGACGCACTATGGTTCGTCTGGGGTAAAAGCATGGACGAGGAGATGCCCTCCTATGCGCTGTCGATGGCGCTTGTCAACCTGTATCTGCTCTCACCCTATCTCCTCTATCTGCTCCTTCGGCGTAGTGTCCCACCCGCCGCCGGAAGGGCGCTTGCGGCACTCCGCCGACGGTGGACCGCGCGAAAACCGGCGGAACGCGGATACATCCGGCGCATCGCGCGCGACATCGACGACGAAAGCCTCCGCCTAATCGCCTCGCTTTCCCGCGATCTTGCCGAAACCGGAAAGGAGGAGGCGGTAACGCTATCCGGGGAGAGCAAGGGAAGCATCACGAGACTGCGTGACACGCTCGACAGGCTATACCGTATCGGTTCAGAGGAATGACATGGAGATAAGCCGAAGCACCGCGAAAAATGTAGAGATAATCCACCTGTCCGGACTTTTCGAATACCATGACGAGGCGAAACTCCTCGCGGCCATGCGGCAGTCCGTCGAGATCCGCCCGGACCTCATTGCGCTCGATCTTGCGGGTGTCGACAATCTAAACTCCGCCTGCATGGCCGCCCTCCTCAATATGCTAAAGATTGCCGACGAAGCCCGGATACACTTCGTACTCTACGGGATGAATTCCCGCGTACACCTGCTGATCGAAAAGGTGTTTTCGCGCGATTTCGTCCCCCTGCTCACCACGAAGGAATTCACCGAAAGATACCTGTAGGCCTCTCCGGTCCCTGAAAGTCCTAAAAAGCTCGAAGGGCCTTTTCCCCGAAAATTGGGTGGACATCCCCGCCCCGATTTGCTAAAAACCCCGGATGGACCATCGCGATTCGCGCACGGCCGCGCCGACGCCCGTAGCGCAGCGCCGCGATGCCCAAAGACAATCCGGATGATACGATACCGAAAATGAATGAACTGAAACGCTATCCCGGACCGAAAAGAAGCGGCCCCGTCGTGCTCGTCATAATGGACGGAGTGGGCATCGGACGGCAGGACTCGAGCAACGCCTTCTTCACGGCGCGGACCCCCTGTCTCGACGGTCTCATGGCATCCTGCCTGAACACCTCCCTAAAGGCGCACGGCACGGCCGTGGGACTGCCCGGCGACGAAGACATGGGCAACTCGGAGGTGGGCCACAACGCCCTCGGTGCGGGAAGGATTTTCGACCAGGGGGCCAAACTGGTAAACTCGGCCGTCGCCACAGGCTCGCTCTTCGCCTCGGACCTGTGGCGGCGGCTAACCGCGCGCCCGGCTTCCGGCGAGGCGGCCTTTCACCTCATAGGGCTTCTCTCGGACGGAAACGTCCATTCCCATATCGACCACCTCTTTGCGCTCGTTTCGGCCTGCGTCCGCGACGGAGTGAAGAGACTCCGCGTCCACGTTCTTCTGGACGGGCGCGATGTTCCCGAGACCTCCGCCCTCATCTACGTGGACAGGCTCGAGGAGTTTCTGGCCGGCTTCACCGGCCAGGGCCTCGATTACCGCATCGCCTCGGGCGGCGGCAGGATGATCACCACCATGGACCGCTACGAGGCCGACTGGAGCATCGTAAAAAGGGGATGGGAGGCGCACGTGCTTGGCGGCGCCCGTCCGTTTGGATCCGCAAGGGGGGCTATAGAGACATTCCGGGCCGAACAGCCCGGCATAACCGACCAGTACCTTCCATCTTTCACAATCGTGGACGAAACCGGAAAGGCCGTCGGCCCCGTATTGGACGGCGATTCGGTGGTGCTCTTCAATTTCAGGGGCGACAGGGCGATAGAGATTTCCCGCGCCTTCGACGATGAAAAGCTCGACACCTTCGATCGCGAGCGGCGGCCGGACGTTCTTTTCGCGGGCATGATGGAGTACGACGGCGACCTGAAAATACCGCACAACTACCTCGTCCGGCCTCCGGCGATCGACCATCCCATAAGCGAATACCTCGCCCGAGCCGGATGCCGGCAGTACGCGGTGTCCGAAACCCAGAAGTTCGGTCATGTCACCTATTTCTGGAACGGCAACCGCAGCGGGCGTTTCGACGAGCGGACGGAAACCTATGAAGAGATAGCCTCGGACCGGATACAGTTCAACGAACGGCCGTGGATGAAGGCCGCGGAGATCACCGATGCGACTCTCCGGGCGCTCGCGGGAGGCGAGTACGATTTCCTTCGGCTCAACTACGCCAACGGCGACATGGTGGGGCATACGGGCGACTTCAACGCCTCGGTCATCGCCGCGGAGACCGTGGACCTGTGCCTTTCCAGGCTCCTGCCCGCCGTGCGCGCGGCCGGGGGTGTGGCGCTCATCACCGCCGATCACGGCAACCTGGACCAGATGTACGAGCTGGCTTCGGACGGATCGATAAAGACCGACAGGGCTACCGGCGCCCCCCAGAACAAGACCTCGCACACCCTTAACCCGGTGCCGTTTATAATCTACGACCCCGCTCAGTCCGGCTCTTATCGCTTGAGGCGATTCCCAAATCCCCCGGGCCTTGCGAACGTGGCCTCGACCATCCTTTTCTTTCTGGGCTATGAGCGACCGGACGATTATCTTTCCTCGATAGTCGAGCCCGCATGAAGATCGCCTTTATTACATCCGAGGCATACCCCTTCGCGAAGACCGGCGGGCTGGCCGACGTCTCGAACGCCCTCCCCGCGGCCCTCGCGCGGAGGGGCCACGACGTGCGCATTTTCATGCCGCGTTACTACGTCGTCGACCGGGAACGCTTCGGGCTGAGCATCGTGGGCGGACCACTGGGCGTGCCTCTGGGGGATGGGGAGAAGTGGGCGGCGATACTGGAATCCCGGCACATCCCCGGAATTACGGCTTATTTCATCGAACACGATTTCTATTTCGGCCGCGATGGCCTTTATGATGATGGCCACGCCGCCTATACGGACAACGCCGAGCGCTTCATATTCTTCTGCCATGGCGCGATGAGGGCGCTTCGCGACCTGGGCTTCGCGCCCGACATCCTCCACTGTAACGACTGGCAGACGGGGCTTTTGCCCGTATATCTCAAAACACTGTATGGCGAGGACCCGTTTTTCAAAAAAAGCGCCGCTGTAATGACGGTGCATAACGCCGGATACCAGGGGGTTTTTCCGACGGAGCTCTACCATCTAACGCGACTGGATTGGAGACACTACAATGACGGGGGGCTCGAATTTTTTAACCAGATGAACTTTCTTAAAGGGGGGCTTCTTTTTGCCGACGCCGTCACCACGGTAAGCAGGAAATACGCCGAGGAGCTTCAAACCCCGGAATTCGGATACGATCTTGCCGACACCTTCGGGCGTATATCGGGCCGCCTTTATGGAATAACAAACGGAGTGGATTACGCCAAATGGAACCCGGAAACCGACACCTTTCTTCCCGCGCGCTATTCGCCCGATATGATGGACGGCAAGCGCGTGTGCAGGGAGGAACTGCAGAGAAGGATGGGCCTGAAGATCGATCCCGCCGCTCCGCTCACCGGCTCCATTTCGCGCGTAACCCATCAGAAGGGAATGGACGTGCTTGCCGACTCCCTCGGCGCGCTCCTCGCGGATGTGAACCTCCAGTTTGTTCTTCTGGGACAGGGCGAGGACTGGATATTCCATAAATTCGAGGAACTCCGCCGTCTGTTTCCCGGGCGTGTCGGCATTTTCCGCGGCTACGATGAGCCCCTGTCGCACCTCGTCGAGGCCGGGCTCGACATCTATCTCATGCCGTCGCGCTACGAACCGTGCGGTCTAAACCAGATGTACAGCATGAAATACGGCGCAATCCCGGTTGTGCGAGCCACCGGCGGCCTGGACGACACCGTTTCCGAATGGGACGAAAGAAGCCTTAGCGGCAACGGCTTCAAGTTCGGGGACCTGACGCAAAAGGCGTTGTACGAAAAGATTCGTTACGTTATACGTCATTTCGACAACAGGCGCGCCTGGGACTCGCTCCGGAAAAACGCCATGGAATTCAGCCGTTCCTGGGCCGACGCGGCCCTGGAATACGAGCGGCTGTACGAATCGCTCCGAACGCCCGTCAGGCATCCCGTCGACACAATATACGGCTTCGAAAATCTATGACGAATTCCGTTCCCTCTCCGGGCTTCGAGTGTATGGCCAGCCTCCCGCGAAGCTGGCCCACCAGGGTCTTTACGAGCTGAAGCCCCAGGGTAGAGGGGGAGTCGGTGTCGACCCCGTCGGCGATCCCGTTTCCCGTGTCCCTCACCGAAAGCGTGTAAAACGCGCCCTCCGGGTCATCCAGCTCGCGGCCGCCGAAGCGGATGATCACCTCACCTCGCTCTCCTTCCGTAAACGCGTGTTTGAAACAGTTGGTTAGAAGCTCGTTTACGATGAGCCCGCAGGGAATGGCCGTGTCGATGCCGAGGAAGACGTTTTCGACTTTAATATCGAGCCGCACAATTGTCCGCGCCCGCGAATAAGAGCCAAGAAGGGAATGAGCAAGGTTTTCTATGTATGCGGAAAAATCCACACCCAGAAAATTATCCGACTGGTACAGCTTTTCGTGTATAAGCGCCATCGACCGTATCCGGTTCTGGCTTTCCATTATAATATCTCTCGCGGACTCGTCGTCGAGGGTCCGCATTTGCAGGCTCAACAGGCTTGAGAGTATCTGCATATTGTTCTTAACGCGATGGTGCATCTCTTTTAGAAGCAGTTCTTTCTCCTGTAAAGAGGCCAAAAGTAGCGCTTCGGAATTCTTTCGCTCCGTGATATCGTTCATGAAATTGAGGACAGCCGGTCGTCCCTGCCAGTCTATGAGCATGGCGCTCACCCTCATCCAGCGCACGGAGCCTTCGGAATCGATAACCCTGAACTCGTGTTCGTTATGAACATCCTCGCCCGAAATTCTCCGCTCGAACCTCTCCTTCATAATCCCGCGATCGTCCGGGTGGACGTAATCGATGTAGGGGATATCTATGAGCTCCTCGGGTTTCCGTCCCGCGAACTCGAAGGTGCGCGCGTTGGCGAACACCACGCGGAAGTCCCGTGTAATGAATATCGACTCGGTTGCGTTTTCGATTAGCCTTCTATATTTCTCTTCGGACTCGGCGAGGGCCTCGAGCGCCCGCAGGCGCCCCGAGTGCGCGCTGTTTATGCGCTCGGCCAGCCCCGATGAGAAGAGGATCACCTGAAACGCCGCTCCGATGTGGATACTGTAGTGTATCAAAAAGTTCGAGGGCAGTACGGCGAGCGCCCTGAGGGCCGAGGCCAGGCCGCCAATGATAAAAATAAGCCATGCCACCAGGTAAATCCTCGCGGCGCTGACCCGTTTTTTTAGCGCGAAAAGAGCCGTCAGGGCGAGCACCGCGATCCCGGGTATCGAGGTGTAGGCGGCCAAACCGTCGGCCTTTCCGGGCGGAAGCAGAATCGCCAGGAGCGCATTTATTGCGCTTGCAGCGGTCATCAGCATGAGCATTTTATCGAGCAGGGGCATGTTCTCCCATGTTTTCAGGAAGGAACGCGCAAAGAGGTATGCCCCCGCGGCCATCAGGTTTACGAATATCGTAAGCGAAACGTTCGCCCACCAGACGCTTTTCGGCCACAGATACATGTACGAATTCCCATTGAAGGTCATGGTATAGGCGAGGAGCATGGCCACGAAGAAGACGTAATAGAGATAGCTGCGGTCGCGCACCGAGAAAAAGATGAGGAGGTTGTAGATCAGCATCGCCATCAAAATGCCGTAAAACGCCCAGAAGAAGGCGTTGAGAAGCTCCTCGTGCTCACTGAACGACTGCGGTGACCAGAGGTTTAGCGTAAGGCTCAGTGTGGAGGTGGTTCGCACGCGCAGGTAATATTCGGCCGTACCGGGTGCCTGCCGTATTTGGAAGACATAATTACGGTGGCGGACGGGGCGCGTATCGAACGGGAGCATGTCCCCGGTTCGTACCACCGTTTCGCGGCCTTTGGAAAATGAATAGAAGTCCACATGGTCCACAAAGGGCTGGGGGAACTCGAGAAGTAGCTCTACCATGCCGCCAGTTCGGTTGTCCAGGCGGAAACGCGCCCAGACCGCGTCGCGTATATAGCCGAAATTGGGCCGTTTGGACCCGGAGGGAATAAACCCGTCCTTGAACTCCGGCGAAGCCGCCTCGTCGATGCCCAACAGCCCGGTCTTGTCTCTGAGGATATCCAGGTTAAGGCCAATGACCGCGTTCTTGAAATCCTCGTCTATTATGAAAGGCACAGCGGCATAAAGGCTGTCACTGCGAGGAGGACTAAGAGCGGCAACCGCCCAGAAAACGAAACTCAGCACCGCCGATATTCGAGCGAATTTTAGCATCCCACAGGGCCTCCGCGCGCTATTTTATACGCGAAACGGGTCCCATGTCAAGCGAAACGGCCTTCAGGGGCGGGAGGTGATGGGCGCCAGGTGATTGGTGGGGCCGTGGCCGCTTCCAAGGCGAAGCGAATTGCGAATCGCCGCGGTTATATAGCGCTTTGCGCTCTCCACCGCGGCGGGGACGCTCTCGCCTTGCGCCAGGGCGGCCGCTATGGCCGCGGAATAGGTGCATCCCGTGCCGTGGGTGTCGCCGGTCGCGATGCGCCCGGTTTTATGGACATGGAAGTCCTTTCCATCATAAAGGATGTCCAAAGCGTCACCCGACAGGTGTCCCCCCTTTACAACCACGTTACGCGCGCCCATCTTATGGATTGTGCGAGCGGCCCTCTTCATGTCGTCCGGGGATTCTATCGCGATTCCGCACAGCGCCGTCGCCTCGGGGATGTTCGGGGTGGCTACGAGCGCCAGCGGGAGGAGCTCATTGATAAGGCTTTCGCGGGCCTCGTCCCGCAACAGATGCGCACCCCCCTTGGCGACCATTACCGGGTCCACCACAAGGCGGTCTATCCCGTATTCCCTGATCTTGCGGACGACCGCGCCTATGATCTCGGGCGAGGAGAGCATCCCCGTCTTCGCGGCGTCCGCCCCGATGTCCGAGAGCACCGAGTCGAACTGTTTCTCGATGAAGTCCACGGGGATGTCTAACACCCCCTGCACTCCCACGGTGTTCTGGGCGGTAAGCGCGGTTATTACGCTCATGCCGAAACCGCCCAGCACCGTGATGGTCTTAAGATCGGCTTGAATTCCGGCGCCGCCGCCGGAGTCCGAGCCGGCTATGGTCAGCACTCTCGCAATGCTCATCTGGGCCTCCTCGACAAATCCTATTCCGGGGCGCCGCCGATCGGCCCTTCACCCTCGTCTCCATCCGACAGCATCGCCGCGCCCTCGGCCGCGGGCAGCTCCTGCACCTTTCGAAGCCTGCGCTCTATGGTCCTCGTTTTTCGCGCCGCGTCCTCGATAGTGTTACTCGCCTCGCGAAGCTTCTGCTGCGTCTTGTCGAGCATGTCGCCGAAACGCCCGAACTCCATCTTAACCGCCCCCAAAAGCGCCCAGACCTCGCTCGAGCGCTTCTCGATTGCGAGCGTACGAAAGCCCATCTGCAGGCTGTTCAGAAGCGCGGCCAATGTGGTGGGGCCCGCCACCACGACCCGGTACTCGCGCTGCAGCGTTTCGGTCAGGCCGCCTCGGCGTATCGCCTCGGCGTAGAGGCCCTCAGTGGGCAGATACATTATGCCGAAATCGGTCGTCTCGGGCGGATTGAGGTATTTTTCGCGTATGTCCTTCGCCGAGGATTTAATCCGCGCCTCCAGGCCCTTCGCGGCATCCTCGGCGGCGCGCGCGTTCGCCTGCTCCTGCGCCTCTATAAGGCGCTGGTAGTCCTCCTGGGGAAACTTGGCGTCGATGGGAAGCCAAACCGAGTCCGCCTCGCCGTCGCCGCGGCCGGGCAGCCTAATTGCGAACTCGACCCGTTCCCGGCTGCCGCTTTTCGTGGCGACGTTCGCCTCGTACTGCTCCCTGGTGAGTATCTGCTCGAGCAGCGCCCCAAGCTGGATCTCTCCCCAGGTTCCGCGCGACTTTACGTTCGTCAGCACCTTTCGAAGGTCGCCGACGTTGGACGCCAGCACCTGCATCTCGCCGAGCCCTCTGTACACCTGCTCCAGGCGTTCGCTAACCAGCTTGAAGGATTCGCCAAGGCGCTTTTCGAGAGTCGACTGCAGCTTCTCGTCCACGGTAGCGCGCATCTGCTCGAGCTTTTGCGTATTGTCGTCCTGCAGGGTGCGCAGCCGCTCCTCAACGGTGGCGCGCATGCGCTCGAGCCTCGTCTCGTTGGACTCGGTGAGCGTGGCCAGTTGGCGCGAAAACGAATCGAGCTGGTTTTTCTGCATGCCCGCTATCTCGGCCATGCGCGCCAGGAGCGAGTCGCCGAAGAGCCGCAGGCCGTTCGCGCCCTCCTCCCTCCCCTGTCGGGCGACCTCCGCGGCCTCCAGCCGGGCCCGGCCCAGTTCCTCTTTCACTGCATGCTCGGCGCGCTCCTGGCCCTTCTCGATCGAGGCCATGCGCTGTTCGAGCCCGGCCGCTCCCTGGCGGTCGCTCCGTAATAAAATTACAAGCCCGATGACCAGGTTGATCACCAGAAGCGCGAATACGGCGATAATCAGGTATGGGGACATGCCGGCTCCTTCAATTGATTAAATTATCCGCTCTTGTATAAATACGCCCCATGCTGGATTAAAAGCAACACTTTCCGGACACGTGGAGCATATCGATGGGAAAAAATGGTCAAATCCAATGGACCGGGGGCGCGTATCTCTGGGACGCCTCGGCGCGGCGCCCCACTCGACCGCCGGATATCCCCGGTGTTCTGTCGCGCACCCCGCGGACCCTAAACCGGGCCGAAGAGGGATTGGAAGCGCTTAGAAGTCCGTGATGATCTTTCCGCCCGCATTGGGCTTTATAATACGGCCCTGTTCTATCGGTTCGCCGACGGGCTCGCTTATGACCTTCTGTATCTGCATCATCAAATTGAGGAAGTAGCTCTGTGTCGCGATGTATTCTTTGATAAGCTGGTTTTTGGAAATTTTCTCGGTGAGTTCCTGAAAGTTTTTCTTTTCCCCGACCTCTATGGGCGCGCCGGAGGACTCCTTGGCGTAGAGTTCCTCGCTTACTCGAGCGTACTCTTCAAGAAGCTTCCTGGAGACTTCGTCCGCGTCCAGCTTCAGCGAAAGCTCCTCGTATCGCCTGTACAGGTCCGTGCCGCGGACCATCAGCCCGAGCTCGTTCGCCTTGTTCAAGATTTCTTCCATTACACTCTTCCAGGGTATGATTTCGACCGCCGGATGTCATTAGCCTTCGGTAGCAGTGGAATGCAAGGATTTTTTCGCGCCGCACGCCCGTCGCCTCGATGGCCCGTTGGCATGCGACGCGAACTAAAATCGGCCGCGCGCCGGTGCTGTTATTATACGCGCGGCCGTCAGCGGGTCGGTTTCAGACGCCGGCGGGAGCTACCGCAAGCTCGCTGAAGGCCACCTCCTCTATCTGGAGCGCGGCGAAGTCGTCGTCCTTTATCGACTTGACCTTGCCCTCCACCAGGGGAAGCACCTTGGAGATGAAGAACCGCGCCGAGTGGACCTTTCCGGAGTAGAAGGCCGCCTCGCGGTTGTCGTTGATAACGGCCCTCTTTTCGTCCTCGGTCAGCGCGTTCGCCTTCTCGAATATCTCCGAGAGCCTTCTGTGGGCGATCGAGAGCTGCCACAGGTGCATCCATCCGAGGATGACATCCCCCACCACCTCCAGGAACGGGGTCGCGGAGACGAAGGCCTCGGGTATCTGCATCTGCTGCATCAGCCCCATGAGGTGCTGGGCGCAGTCGACCATGCTGTCCTTGGCCTTGTTTGTCTGGTCTACATATTTTTTAAGCTCTATATCGGCGCCGGCCTCCTTTATGGTCTTTTCCATCTGGCCGACGATGTACTTGAAAAACTCGCCCTTGGCCATGGGGAGCTTGCGTCCCAGAAGGTCTATCGCCTGCATCCCGTTGGTGCCCTCGTAGAGGGATGTGATCTTGCAATCGCGGGCGAACTGCTCCACCGGGTAGTCTCCGCAGAAGCCGTAGCCGCCGAAAATTTGAATGGCCTGCTCGCAGACATCGTAGGCCATGTCGCTTGAAAAGGCCTTGCTTATGGGCGTGAGAAATTCGAGGAAGCCGTTGGCGGTCTTTGCCGCGTCCTTGTCGGTCTCGGCGTTTCGCAGGTCCATGCAATAAGCGGCATAATAATTGAGCGCCCTCAGTCCCTCCACGTAGGCCTTCATCCACAGGAGGCTCCGCCTGATGTCGGGGTGCTTGATGATGTTCAAGAGCCTCGTAGATTTCCCCTTAAGCCGGATATCGGTGCCCTGCAGGCGCTCCTGCGCGTACTTAAGGGCGTTGAGGTAGGCCGTGGAGGCGAGGCCGAGGGCCTGGACCCCGACATTGAGACGCTCCTCGTTCATCATGTGGAACATGATCTCTATCCCCTGGCAGGGCTGGCCCAGGATCTCGCCGATACAGTCGCCGTTGTCGCCGAAGCTGAGCTGGCAGGTCGCCGAGCCCTTTATTCCCATCTTATGCTCTATGCCGGAACAGACCACATCGTTGTACTGGCCTATCGATCCGTCGTCGTTTACCCTGTGCTTGGGGACTATGAAGATCGAAATGCCCTTTATCCCCTCGGGATCGCCCTCCCGGCGCGCAAGCACCGGGTGGACTATGTTGGGCTTGGCGTCGTAATCGCCGCCCGTGATGAATATCTTCTGTCCGGAGATCTTATAGTGCCTGTCGTCGATGCGCACGGCCTTTGTCGCTACATGGGCCAGATCGCTCCCTGCGCCCGGCTCGGTGAGACACATGCTGCCGCCCCATTCGAAGGAATAGATCTTGCCCAGGTATTTTTTCTTCTGCTCCTCGGTGCCGTAGAGCTCGATCAGCTTGCCCGCTCCGTGCGCAAGGCCCGGATAGAGGTTTATGGCCGTGTTGGCGGCATGGAACATCTCATTACATGCGGTGAAAACCAGAAAAGGCAGCCCCTGCCCTCCGACCTCGGGATCGTCCGCCGCTGAGACCCAGCCGGCCTCACCAAAGGCCTTCAGCGGGCCGTGGAATGAAGGAGGCACCGTCACCTTTCCGTTGTCCCATTTCGCCCCTATGCGGTCGCCGTCCTGGTTCGTGACGGCCAGATCGTTCTCCGCGAACTTTAGGGCCTGTTCGATCGTCATGTCGAATTCGTCTTTGGAGAAATAGCTGAACTTTTCCTTTTTAGTTAACTCGAGTACATCGAACTGCTCGTACAGGATAAAATCGATATCGCGTTTTTCCACCAGCACGCTTGCCATAGCACGTCCTCCTATATTGTAAAATGCCGCATCCACGGCCCCCCCGGCTACCGGTTCCCACGTCTACGGCGGAGCCGGCGGGGCGGTCCGCGCCCCAAATGGCGGCCAGGGCGCTTCGGACCAAGCCAATGCTCTTGGGTTGGCGCTCTTTTTCAAGTAGATTTTACAATTTTGTTGTATATCACCATATATCACAAACTGTATATATATTCACATTGTTTCCATATTATTTTTTATGTCTTATTTTTTAGCTTCACGGGAAGCCCGGCTTTCCAATCTCCGCCGCGCCGGAGAGCGGGCCCTGTGGCGGCGCGCCATCTTTTTAATTTGACATATTGCGCGGCGGCGGGGATACTATGCCCAATGGTGAAATAGTATTGACACGCACCCTCGGGCGTTCAGTTAATGATTCAGTCAATTATTACAGGAGTACCGGATGAACGAGATACGGGAGATCGTAGAGGACGAAAATAAAATAAGCACCGTAATCGCCGACGATATCGAGTTTCGTGGACGGCTCGTCTTCAAAAATTCGCTCAAAATAAAGGGCTTCTTCGAGGGAAAAATCGAGACAAAAGGCCATCTCATGATAGGCCAGGAGGCCAGGGTGAGCGCCGATATCAAATCGGGAATCGTTTCGGTGAACGGCGCCTTCAACGGTAAGATCAAAGCGACACAGCGGATAGAACTTTTCAACAAGAGCGTCTCCAACGGGGACCTCATCAGTCCCGAACTCTACATCGAGAAGGGCTCGCTTTTCAACGGGACCTGCATTATGACCGAGAAGCCATGAGATCGAATACCGCCGCCATCGGACGCCTCCTCACGAGGGTTTTTATAAGCGTCATGCTGATCCTTCCTCTTCTCTCCGGCGCGGCAATGGGGGCTGAGCGGCAATCGGAGAGGGCTCCGAGGGTGTCCTTCGGCGCGGGAGCGCTTGTGGGCACCTGCCGTATTACCGATTCCGGGGACGACGGCCCGGGCGCTATCGAATCTTCCGAGGCACTGGGGGGCGGCCTGATCTTCGAGGCAATGATGAGCAGGCATTTCGGGATCCATTCGGGCCTGTGGTATAAATATACCTATTTTGAATACAGGGGTGGTGGCTCGGCAAATATGCAGGGGCTGTCCATCCCGTTCATGCTGCTTGCAACCGCCGATTGGTGGCGCATGTCGTTCGGCCTGCTCGCCGGCTTCAACCTGACGCACTACCTGACCTCCTCGATGCGCTTCTTCGGTACCGAAATCGAAACGTTGAAATATTTGGAAAATCCCCAGTTCGCCGCGGCGGCCGGCGTTCAGCTTAAGTTCGCCATGGGGCGTTTTACGGACTTATTCGTCTCATTCATAGGTGAGCGTGGCATCACCCCGTTCACCAGAACAGGAGACTCCCCAAACCATCTATACGGAGCCGCTATACACAGCGGGGTGTTGTTCCGCACCTTCTAAGTCATACCTCGATCCGGACATACAGAGGGCCGCGAATGGATCGCGGCCCTCTGTGCGTCTAACTTTTATTCCGGCTTTCAGCCCAGGGCTTCCATCATCGCAGGGATGACCTCAAAGAGGTCGCCGACGATCCCATAGGTCGCGATATTGAATATCGGGGCCTCCGGGTCCTTGTTGATGGCGACGATGCACTGCGAGCCCTTCATGCCCGCCACGTGCTGGATGGCGCCGGAGATTCCGGCCGCGACATAGAGCACCGGGACGACTGTCTTTCCGGACTGGCCGACCTGACGGGCGGCATCGGTCCAACCGGCGTCGACCACGGGACGCGATGCCCCGTACTCGCCGCCCAACTTCTTGGCGAGGTTTACGATGACATCGTTGTACTTGTCCTTTTCCTTGGTTCCTCGCCCGCCCGAAACGATGATCTTCGCCTGGCTGATATCTACCGAGCCGGCCATTGTAGCGATGACCTCTTTTATCTTGCGGCGCGAATCCGTAAGGGAAACCGAAACCGCAGTCACGCTGCCAGCGCCGCCGGCGGCTTCCTTGTCGTACGCGCCCTTTTCGAAGGTGGCGACGAACTTGTCGGTCTTTACCGACCTCTGCTCCTGGATCTTGCCGTTGTAGGTGTTGCGGGTAAACACGACCGTTCCGCCCTCAACCGCGGCCTTGTTGCAGTTGGACACAATGCCGGCGCCTATGGCAAGCGCGGCCTTTCCGGCGTAGTCTACGCCGTCGTAGCTGTGGGGAATAAGGACGCCCTTGACATCCTGGGCCTCTACGACTGCCTTTACCGCCTGGACGAAAAGGTCCGCGTCGTAGGAGGCGAGCTTCGCGTCGACTACCGCGAACACCTCGGGAATGTAGTTGGCGACCTCCTTTGCAATGCTGTCATCCTTATAGAAAACCGCCGCCGCGGGGGTCGCGCCCAGCCCCGAAGCGATCTCCTTCGCCGCCTTGCACAGCTCGAGAGTCGCCTCGCTCAGTTTGCCGTTTCTCTGTTCCGCTATTACGAGTATTCTGGCCATGTACATCCACCCCCTTATATCACTTTCGCTTCGTTTCTGAGTTTATCGACAAGCGTCTTCGCCGCGGCCTTCGCGTCGCCCTGTATGATCTCCGCCTTGTGCTCGGACACGGGGAAGAATATCTTGTGGAACTTGGTCTTGGAGCCCGCTTCGCCGATGGCGCCCACGCCAAGGTCCGCGGCCTTCTTGAGGTCCAGTCTCTTCTTCTTCGCCTTCATGATGCCGGGCAGGGTGGGATAGCGCGGCTGATTGATTCCCGACTGAATCGTGAGCACGGCGGGCGTCGCCATCTCGAGGACCTCGTTCAGGCCGCCCTCGAGCTCACGGTTGATGGTGAGCGACTTCTGGTCGGCGCCGACCTCGATCTTCACCACGTTCGTGCAGTGCGAAAAATTCAACATGTCGGCCACGAATACGCCGGTTAGGGCCGCCTGGTCGTCTTCGGCCTGTACGCCGGTCATGACAAGGTCGACGCCCCCGAGGCTCTCGATGGCCTTAACAAGCGCGCCGGCGACCACGAAGTTGTCGCCCTCATCGATCTGCGGATCGCTAACGTGGATGCCCCAGTCGGCCCCCATGGCGAACGCCTGGCGCACTTCCTTGGTCACGCGATCGGGACCGGAGGAGACTATAACGACCTCTCCGCCGAACTTCTCCTTGAGCTGAAGCGCCGCCTCGACCGCATACTCGTCGAAGTCGTTCATCTTGAATGCAATCTGGGATTCGTCGATTTTGGCATCGCCGACGATTTTAAATTTGGATTCCATATCCGGAACCTCTTTGACCAAAACCACTATCTTCATTGGCCCACTCCCCTTATGTAAGATTTTGAACGTCGTTCCAGAACCACGGAGCTCCTGTTAAAGCCCCCAGTCATGAAACATTGGAGTTGCCGCCAAACTCGATTGGAGGCGGACGCGAACCCGCCCTTGTTTCCAGTTATGGAACAACTCCCGCCGGATAAAAAATGTCCTTTAAAGCCGATACGCCTATGGGGGCAATGGTACAAAAGGGGAACTTCCTGTCAAGATTTATTAATAAGAAGAAGCTGTTCTGTAAATGAATATTTGTACTTTTTAAAGTCGGGTTAAAGGCCTCCGGGCGGACGCCTAAATATGTTTGACAAATATACGCCCCGTCGCTAAAGACTGTTGCATATCGAAGCTTTCCGCCAGCGTAGCTCAGTTGGTAGAGCGGCGCACTCGTAATGCGCAGGTCACCAGTTCGATCCTGGTCGCTGGCTTCTTCCTTATCGATAAGGCCCGGGAACCCCGGGCCTCTTTTTCTCCTGCGGGCGATGAGTGGGCCGGGCTCCGGCGCGTCGTTTCTCGTCCTGTACTACAGGCGCTCCCGCACCCTGTGGTAAAGCTCCGCGTCAATCAGCCTGGAGAGCGACTCGAGGATGTCCTCTCTCCTTACCCCGCGACCCATGTCGGCCCTGGCGCTCGATACGAGCGCGCCGACAAGCACTTCCTCTTGTTTCATGGTCAAGCCCTTCCCACATCTTTTCTAAATTCGCGGATAAGGATGAAAGGCCGCCGGCCGGCTTTCCAAAACCGGCGCGCCGAATCCATGCCATCACGCTTTCCGTTACTTGATGATCGACATTTCTCACCCCAGACTCAACAGCATGGAGGGCTATTGCTTGTTGCGCTCCATCCGAACCGGCATGGGGCCGGGATCCGGGTCCGGCTTATTCTTCGATACTCATGCGATTCAGATATTTTAAATAATCCTCCCGCGCCGGATGAAAGACCTCAATCGCCACGGAGCCCTCCATAACTTCGGCGCGATGGGACACCCCTCCCGGGATGTTCCAGCTATCGCCCGGCGCCAGCTCGCGGGCGGCCTCGCCTATGTGGAGGCGCATGCGGCCGGACACCAGGTAGCCGGTTTGCTCGTACGGGTGAGCGTGTTCGGGGAGAATCGCCCCCTTTTCGAGCACGAACTCCGTCATTAGCATATGCTTGCCATGATTGAGCGTTTTAACGCGTATACGATCGAGAATCGGATGATATCCGTCATCGGAGCGTATTCCATACATAAAGTGCCTCCATCGTGTTGGCCGGTGTGCAGGGGTCCATCTGAAAGGAGGAAATGCGCCTCAAGCGAGTCCCCTTTCCTCCAGATCGCCTTCTTCAAATCCGAAAAAGTGCCCCAGCTCGTGGATGATGGTGAGGCGTATCTCCTCGCGGAGCTCCCGTTCGTTTGCGCACATCTCGGCGAATGGAATACGAAAAAGCGTTATCCGGTCGGGCGCGAGAAGCGTATCGTCGATCGAACGGTCCACGAGCGAGGTGCCCTCGTACAGGCCGAGGAGGTCCCCTGCGTATTCGTCGTTTTTATCATCACCCAGGCTTTCCATCTGCTCGGGCGCGGGCCGGTCGGCGACGACAAATACGACCTCCTCCGCCCGTGCGCGAAGCTCCGGGGGAAGCGAGGCCACAATGCGCGCCGCCGCCCCCAGCACCAGGTTTTCGAATCTTTTCTTCGGTATGTTCATCCGCTCCGGCCCCCTCGGGCCTGTCGTATACACCGGAGGAGCCTAAAGCCCTCAATCCGAATGCCCTTCCCTTCCGTCCTTATTCCCGGGAATTGTATAATGGATTATAAGGCCATTTCGATCGATAAAACGCAAGATATAAAAGGGTGGAATGATTCGTCTCCGCGCCTTCTGGCTTATACAAGCCACTGGTCAGATACTGACCGTCGAAATTAATAATTTGACAGAGGGGTGGAAAAGGTTTTAAAAATATTTTATGTGGCGAATTGATTTAATACAGAAATAAAGACTCCACGATCCAGGAGGATCCCCATGCCGGGCAAAATCGACTCATTCCTGTTTTCACGATACGAGGGACGCGACTACCGTGAGCAGCAGAAGGCGCGTGTAATAGTGGTCATGTATTTCTTCATAGCCATCGGCTTGCTTGGACTAATATTCGGAATCGCTGTACTGCAGGGGCTGGGTTTTAAAAACGTCTCTGTAATCGGGGCTGGCATTGTGGAGATTATCCTGCTCTTCGTCCTGCTGCTTACAATTAAGGGATACGTCAATATCGCGGCGCATATAATGATCACTCCGCTCACACTGATCGTCTGGGCCATATACTTTAACCTCACATGGACCGATGACCTGTTGATCGCCAACAACTCGTTCGTCTTCGTTTTTCCTCTGATAGCCGTCGCAACCATCATATCAGGGAAGAAATCGGTGTTCATTTATACACTGCTCAATCTGGCGATGCTTGTTTTCTATTGTGTGGACACGTACGGCAGGGGATTAATTACGAAAAACCAGATGGTTGACCACTTAACGGACGGTATGATTGCGATAATCGTATTGGGTGCGGCCTGTATAACATACCTCAGAAATGGGGAAAAAGCGCATAAGCTTGTGGAGAACGCGCTATCTGAAAGCAGGGAGAAAAGCGACCATATTACAAGTATCCTGCAAAAAACCAATGAAACTGCCGTAAGGCTAGCCGCCTCCACCGAAGAGATGGCCTCAACCGCGTCCTCGTTCGCAAGCAATTCGCAGACCCAGGCGGCCACCGTGGAGGAGATTACCTCCGCCGTGGAGGAGGTTACCGCAAGCGGCGAGAGCGTGCACACCATGGCGCGCACACAGGTCAATCTGACTGAGAAGGTAAGGCTCGAGATGGAACAGCTGCATGGTATAGTCTCCAGAGTCGGGGACAATATAAGGGAGGCGCTTCAAATAAGGGACCGCCTCAACGATGAGGTCGCCAGGACCGGCAGCGAGATCGACGGAACCCGTCAGGTCATGCTCGAGGCGACGTCCAAATTCCAGGATGTTCGGGATACCGTGCAAATCATTGAAAATATTTCAGATCAGATAAACCTTCTTTCACTCAATGCGGCGATCGAGGCCGCCCGCGCCGGGGAGCACGGCAGGGGCTTTGCTGTGGTTGCCGACGAGATCGGCAAGCTTGCGGACAGCACCTCCGAAAACCTAAAGTCGATAAACGCCATGTTTGCGGAGAGCAACCAGCGCATCGGCAGGGCGGCCGGCCAGATGGAGAGCTTTATAGCCTCGCTGAACCGCATGATAGAGTTTATCGAAGAGTTCGGCTCGCGCATCGACGGCGTGGTTACTCTGGCGCGACAGGACCTGGAGCTAAACCAGGCTGCGCGCCGTTCCCTGGAGAACGTGCTCTCCGAGGCCGGTAACATCGTAAATGCCGCCAACGAGCAGAAGACGGCGCTCGAAGAGGTCGCAAGGAGCGTCGCCTCGATCAACAATACCACGCAGGAGATGGCATCGGGGTCGGAAGAGCTTTCGGTTAATTCTTCGGAGATCGCGACGATGGCCCAGAACCTGATGGGCCTTGCGGAGGCGGGCTGAGGCCTTTAGGCCCTAAGGCTAAGCTGATCGTAGAGCATCCCGGCTATACCTATGCTCGAGTTTTTGGAAAGTGAGAGCGCATACTCGTCGTATAGCATGTCCTCGAATATCTCCTCGGCGAAGCCTCCGTGGAGCATCTCGCCCTTGTGGACCGTCTTTCGCATCTCTTTGAGCATCTTCGCCACGAAGAGCGATTCCATCTCCACGCAGGCGTCCATGAGCCTTCTGTCCACCGGACGCTTTGTTTCGCGGGCGCCTTTATGGTTTTCGCGGGCGACGGTCTCCTCGAGCGCGTCTCTAAACCCTTTTGCCGCACCCTCGGCCCGTCTGGATATTTCTCCCGCCTGCTCGCCCCTTTCCGGCCGCACGGCCAAATCCATGTTTATCGCGTCTATCATCCGCTTTACCTCACTATGAGTTCGGCGTGCAGCGCCCCGGCGTCCTTGAGCGCTTTTAGGATGGAGATGATGTCCCTCGTGGAGGCGCCGATATAGTTGAGAGAATCGACAAGGTCCTTCACCGTGGACGACGCCTTGAAGTGGGCCACGGAGGCCTTATCGGGGCCCTTCTCCGTTCCCTTGCCCTTCTCCACGCGTATAGTGACTCCGTCCTTGCTCACCACCGCCTCGGAGATGCGCACGTCCCCCCCCATAACGATGGTCCCGTCCTTTTCGTTCACCAGCACCCGTGCGCGGTTGCCCGGCGTTATCTCGATGTTTTCGACGGTGGAGATGAATTCCGCAAACGCGACGTTTTCCGGAAGTGACAGGCGGATTTTTCCGCCCTTTGCCATATCAGGCTTCGCGTCCGGATACTTCCCCGAGATCGCCTTGATGATCTGGTCGGCCTCGAAGAAGTCCCAGTTCTTCATTACGAGCGATATGCCGTTCTCCACAATTATCTCGGGCTCTATCTCCCGCTCCACGATGCCGCCGTTAACGATCCTCGCCGCGGTCTTTACGCTCTTACGTCCGCGCGCAGGCTCGTCGAAGGAGAGGCTGCCCTGCGCGGCCGCGTAGATGGCGTTGTCGGCCCCGCGAAGCGGCGACTGCACGAGCACCCCTCCCTCGAGCGACTTGGCGTCGCCTATGGAAGAAACGGTTACGGTGATCTTGTCGCCAACACGCACAAAGGGCTCGAGTTTCCCGGTCACCAGCACGGCTGCGGTGTTTTTCGATTTTATGTTTTCGTCCTCCTGGAGGCCGATGTTCTTCAGCAGATTTTTAAGCGCCGACTGGGTGAGCACCGACTGAGAATCGCCCGTGCCCTGCAGGCCCATGACGAGCCCGAAGCCGAATACCTGGTTTTCCTTGAGGCCGTCGATAAAGGCGATGTCCTTCACTTTGACGGTGGCCTGTCCGAGCGCGGCCGGCGCCGAAAGCGCGATCATCATAAAAACGGGGATCAACAGTTTCAATGCCTTCATGGCTCAGCGCCCCATCTCGCGAAGCATTTTATTAAGATAATCGACTATGATGCGCTGCTTCTCCTCCTCGGTGAGCGTGCTCGTTGCGCTCTCCTCGGGTCCGGGCGCCGGGCGGACGATGTTTACGCCGGGCACCTCCTTCACTCCGCGGATGTCCAGACGGAACTCGGCCACGTCCCTGGAGTGAACGGTGCGCCCCTTCACCGCGGCGGGATCGATTATTCCGCTAACGGAGAACTGGTTGGCCGCTCCGTTGAACGAATACGCGCGCATGCCCGCAATGCGATAGGTGCCGTCGTTCAGGCGCTCGGTCACGCGCGAGCCTATTACTATCTTCATGTTTCCGCGGCCGGACACCTCTGTTTTATCGGTATTGTTCACCTTGCGCTCGGCCGTGACCCTGGGGAGAAATCCTGTTATATTTGCGTCCGGATTCGAACTCAGATTGAAGCTCCCGCTGTCGGCAAGGGCCATGGTAAAACGGAGCTGGGAGATGTCCTCCACCTGCACCGATACGATGTCCCCAACCTTCAGGCTTTCGCCCGAAGAATAGATGTTCTTGTCGATCCAAATGCTCTTTGCCGGAACCGGGCCGCCGACTGAAAGCGCGAGGAGCGCGGCCGCGGCAAGCGATGCCATGTATATGCGGTTCATAATGTCAACTCTACAAGGCCCTTCTCCACAACGCGGCCTTTAAGCGTTCGGTTTCCCTTAAGTCTCACCGTCACCTCGTCGCCCGAGGCGCCGTTCTCGAGGGCGCTTCCCTGGAGCTCGATGACGATGCCGTTCTTTTTTACTCGCACGAGCGCCGCCTCGCCGGCCGCAACCAGAAACTCGATTTCCGCGGCCCTGTCGCCGGAGGGGACCGCGTCTTCCTTCGCCTTTCGGCTGACACGGGCGGCGTTTCCATACACCAGCACCACCTCGTCCGCTACTGCGGCTGCAAGCTCCTCCACCTCCCGCCGGTCCACATAACCGTCGGCAAGCAGCTTCTCGGGAAGGGACAGGGAGAGGAGCGCCTTTCGCGCCTCGGGCGGGCCATCAATGCTCGCCACGTCGCCGAGCACGGGCGCCTCTCCAAGCTCCGCCCGCGATACCAGGTAAACGCTGACCACGGCGAAAGCGTCGGCCGCAAAGAAGGCCGAAAGCAAGGCGACGGAAACGGTTAGGGCAAGGGCGCGCATGTGCTTAACGCTTAAGGCCTATCGCCGTGGCGAGCATGGAATCGGAGGTCTGAATCGCCTTCGAATTGATCTCGTAGGCGCGCTGGGCCACGATCATGTTCACCATCTCCTCGACCACCTTTACGTTCGACATCTCCAGAAAGCCCTGGTGGGTCCGGGCCATGCCGCCCATCCCGGGCTGTCCGGGAATCTCCTCTCCGGAGGCCGGCGTGGTCTTGAAGAGGTTCCCTCCGATGCTCGAAAGCCCGGCCGGGTTTACGAAGCGGTAAATCTCGAGCTGCCCGACCTCTATGGGGTCGTCGTCGCCGATTATTTTTACGGTAATACGGCCGTCCTGGCTTATGGCAAGCGATTCGTGGATGAAGTTGTCGGGAAGCACCACCGGCGGCTCGAGGAGATATCCGTTCGAGGTCACCACCTGGCGGTTCGAATCGATCTTGAACGAGCCGTCCCGTGTATAGGCGAAGGTGCCGTCGTAGAGCTGTATCTTGAAGAAGCCCTCGCCCTCAAGCGCCAGATCGGTCTTGTTCTCGGTGGACTGCAGGCTTCCCTGGTGGAATAGTTTCTGGGTGGCGGAGGTCTTGACCCCGTGGCCCACCTGTATGCCCGTGGGCACCTCGGTCACCTCCGTGGCAGGGGTGCCCGCCATGAGCAGTGTCTGATATATGAGGTCCTCGAATTCGGCCCGGTTCTTCTTGTAACCGGTGGTATTGACGTTGGAAAGGTTGTTGGAGATGGTGTCTATATTGAACTGCTGGCTCACCATTCCGGATGCGGCTGTCCACAATGACCTCATCATACGAATCACCTCGTTGCGTATGGAATACCCCCGTGCGGGCGGGCATGGTTTCGTCTATATTTTCGGCCTGCAAGCGGCTTTTTGGTAGCAGTTTTTATTCCACGGACCGCCGCCGGATGGCCCGAATGCGCGCCCCCGCGACAGGGCTCGGCGCGCATTCGACCGGGAATGGATGCCCGTAATTAACTATTGACATACTGGACAATGCCGGTCTATTATTGTCGCATTCAGAGGGCGCAGAGCCATTATATAGAAAAGGCGTCCCGGTTTGGCGCACCACTCATCTTGATAACGAGGAGCGAGGACCATGAATCACTCGAAGATCGTCGCGATTGCAGCGATGGTATTTTTCGCACTGTCCTGTAAATCCGCCCAAAAGGAAAAGGGCGCGGATACATCGTCCCCGGAAGGGACCAAAATCATAAAGGAATACTGGGACGACAAATCCCTCAAGGGCCAGGGGCCCGCCAGGGGGAAGGAGAAGCAGGGCAAATGGACGCTTTACCATAAAACATCCGGCGAAAAACTCGGCGAGGGCGAATACCTCAACAACAAGCAGCACGGCATGTGGACCTTCTATTACAAGAACGGCCAGAAGAGCAACGAAGGCGAAATGATCGAAGAACAGCGAACCGGCGAGTGGAAGGGCTACCACGAGACGGGAGAGCTAATGTGGAAGGCAAACTACGTCATAAAGGAAAAAACCGAATCCGGGTTCACCATGATGATCGGGGGGATGGAGGGCGTTAAAACCTCATTCTTCAAGTCGGGCAAGGTATGGAAGGAGGAGGAATTCCGCGACGGCGTGAAAAACGGCCGTTCCCAGGAATACTACGAGGACGGAAAACCCAAGGAGATCGCCTGGTTCAAGAACAACCAGAAGGACGGGCAGGCGACCGAGTGGTACCCCAGTGGAAAGAAGAGAATGGAGGGCGCCAACGCGGCCGACGAGAAGATCGGAAAATGGCGCTTCTACCACGACAACGGCCAGATGGCGGCCGACGCGTCGTTTATAAAGAACAAGCCCGAGGGGGCGTGGCGTTTCTTTTCGCGCGAGGGCAAACTCATGAAGGACGGCTCCTACAAGGAAGGCAAGGAGATCGGACTGTGGAATTTCTACGAGGGCTCGGGTCGCAAGTATATGGAGCTCGCCCTTCTGGGCGGCATGGTGACCGGCGGCGGAAACCGCCTCTATGAAAACGGGGCCCTGGCGGGAGAGGGCGTACTTATAGGAATACCCAAGGCGGTCTTCGACGTGTTAAAAGACGGTAAGGCCGCCGGGACCATGGAAGCCGCGGACCCGCCCGCCGACGACGCGAAGAACAACACCAGCTTCCGCTGGTCGGGCAAGTGGATGCCGCTAAAAAAGAACGGCAAGTGGACCGAATTCTTCCCCGGAGGCAAAACGGCGAAGATAGAGGGCACCTACATGATGGACAAGCTGAACGGCCCTTACAAGGAGTACTATCCGAACGGAAAGATCAAGGCCGAGGGCGAGTACATGACCGGGAAGAAAAACGGCGAGTGGAAATTCTACCTGCAGAACGGAGCCCTGGATACCGATAACTCGGGCCGCTATATGCTTGACAAAAAATCGAAATTCTGAACATGATGCGGTAAATGTCACTTTAAGCTCATGGAATCCAGGTGCGGGGACGGCTATCACAGCCGCCCCCTTTTATTCGACGAGCGTAACGTAAACGAAGCCCCGGGCCAAAGCGCAATACGGAGAACCATATGGTCGATCTCAAGTTTCTGAACAATATACGCCTCGCAAGCTACCCTCATTTCCAGGCCTTCGTGGCGAGGACCCTTCTTATACCAAACTACAACCTGTTTTCCAAGGTCAACATCAACATCGAAAACATAGAGAACCTTCCCAAAAACGAGACCGTCATAATCGCGATGAACCACACGGACCGCTACAACTACTGGCCGCTGCAGTACAAGCTTTGGCGTATCGGCGGCTTTCCATACACCACGGTGTGGGTAAAGGGCAAATACTTCAGCAACGCCCTGCTCAAACGCTTCTTCGCCTGGGCGAACACCTTCCCTGTCCCCTCAAAAGGATATTTCATAGAGGAATTCTTCAAAAAGACCTTCAAGCGAAAGATCTCCTTCGAGGAATACCGGCTGGTAAAGGACTTTATCGACAACCGGCTCAATATCGGAGATGCGCTATCGCGAGCGACAAGCGAGGTCCGCGAGCTTCTGTCCGACGGCTGGCAGAGAATCGCCAAAACCCGCGATTCCTTCGCGCATTTTATCGAAAACTACTATGCCGCCGCCATGGAGCGCGTTGCCGTATTGAGCAAAAACGCCCTCTTCGAGAAGGGCCTGAACATCATAATATTCCCGGAGGGAACGCGCTCGCTCACTCTCGCCGAGGGGCGCACCGGAATGGCCCAGCTTGCCCTTAACACGGGAAAAACCATCGTCCCCATAGGCTGCAACAACTCGGAAAATGTATATCCGGGGAATCTGCCCTTCGCGAAGAGCGGAACGGTGACCTACCGCGTCGGCGAGCCCATAAGGCACGACGGCGAGCTTAAACCCTTCGCCATCAAGGAAAAATTCAGGCTGTTTTCCAGGGAATCGCAGGAGCGTTACAGGGAGAACTTCGAGGCGGCCACTGCGCTCGTAATGGAGCGCATCCACCGGCTCCTCGACGAGCGATACAGGAAGGACATCAGCCGAAGTAGCTGACGGCGTTTCGAAAGAGCGCAAGCCCCTCGCCCTCCACGGGGACGCGCACCCCCTCCCTTCGGGCCTTTTCCCGAAGATAGGTCCAGTCCTCGCGTTGCGTGAACAGGATGTTCCTCTCGGGATGCGGCATCATCCCTAAAATGCGCCCGCTTTGGTCCGAAATGGCCGCTATGTCGTTCATCGAACCGTTCGGATTGAAGGGGAACTCGCCGCCGGCCGGCGATCCGTCGCTCTTCGCATAGCGCAGCGCCACCAGGCCCTTTTCCTCGATCGCGGCAAGCACCTCCGGAGGAGCGTAGAAGTTGCCCTCGCCGTGCGCAACCGGAACGTGCAGGCGGTCGATTCCCCGCAGAAAGACCGAAGGGTTCCCGGGCACTGCCGCAAGGTCCACCCACCTGCACTGGTACCGGGCGGAAGTGTTGCTTTCGAGGGAGATCTGGACGTTTCCTATCGGCGCCTCGAGGCCGGGGACTATACCCAGATTCGTCATCACCTGAAAGCCGTTGCAGATGCCCATCATCAGCGTGTCGCGCCCGATAAACGCGCTGAACTCGTCCATGAGGTTGTTCCTTATGCGGTCGGCAAGCGCCTTTCCGCTTCCCGTGTCGTCGCCGTAGGAAAAGCCCCCCGGGAATACGGCGATCTGGAATTCCGACAACATGGATGGGGAGGAGATGATGTCGTTGATGTGCACGATGCGCGCGGCGGCCCCTGCGCGCTCGAAGGCGTAACGAGTCTCCTCGTCGCAGTTTATCCCATATCCTGTGAGCACCAGTACGGCCGGTTTTGCCATTGGCCCAATGTCTCCTTTCGTTATGTGCGCCCCGTAGGCGGCTAAAAATCCCCGAATGTTTTGCGATAGCTGTCGAGGAGGTCGTCGACGCCGCATGAAACCATCGGCGCGCCGTCGCAGCCGCGGATACGGAGGACGCCGTCGCGCGTGACCCGTCCGATACGAGCGCAGGGCATGCCGGCAAAAAGCTCCTCGAAGGCCGCCGCGTTCGCCGGAGCGACGGACGCGAGCAGCCTCCCCTGCGTTTCCGAAAATAGGATGATGTCCTCGCGAAGCTCCGCCGCGCCCGGCACGAGCGCCAGGTCCACGTCCGCCCCCAGTTTGCCCGCCATGGCCGAGCGCGCCAGGGCCACGCCCAGGCCGCCTCGCTCCAGCGACACGGAAGAGGCCACCAGCCCCCTTGCGAGCGCCGCCTCGTAGGCCAGGTAAAGCCTGGCGTTCGCCGCGGCGTCGACCCGGGGCACCTCGCTTCCATACAGCGCGCCCCGCCGCCCGGCCGACTCGGAGGCCATGGCCGCGTATTCGCTGCCGGCGGTCTCGTCGTTCGTAATGCCGGTTAAATAGATAAAGTCGTCCTCGAATTTAAAATCCATCGTCTGGCAGCGCCAAACATCGGCTACGATGCCGATGGACGATATTAGAAGCGTCGGCGGCACCGAGATACTCACCGGGTTGAAATTCGCATCGTAACCGTGGAAGTCGTTGTACATGCTGTCCTTGCCCGAGATATAAGGCGTACCGTAGGCAACGGCGTAATCGTAACAGGCCTGCGCCGCCTGGCGAAGCTGCCACAGGCGCTCGGGATTGTCCGAATCGCACCAGCAGAAGTTGTCGAGAAGCGCAAGCCGCCCGAGGCTTCCCCCCGCGGCGATGGCGTTTCGCACAGCCGTGTCGATGGAGCAGGCGGCCATGCGATATGGATCGATCTCGCTGTACGAGGGATAAAGCCCCTGCGAAAGCACCACCCCTTTTACGGAATCGGGAAGCGGCCTTATGACCGAGGCGGAGGCGTTTACGCGGCCCGGTCCGTGCAGGGGCTTTAGCGTCGAATTGGACTGCACCTCGTGGTCGAATTGCGTGGAGATAAACTCGAAACCCGCGATATTTAGTCGCTCCAGCATGTCGAGGAGAGCGCCGCCGAGGTCCGATGGCGCGGGGATATCGGGGTGAAGCGTGGGGCCGGTCGGCCGAGAGGTTTTAAGGCTCTTCTGGGGAAGGCCGTTGTGCAGAAAGTCCATGTCGAGGTCGAAGACCTTTTCCCCGTGATAGGTCACCATTCCGCGCTTCGAGCCCGTAAAGCGGCCTATTACGGTGGCCTCCACGCCGCGGCTTTCCATGAGCGCGATGAACTCGCCACTCTTCTCCGGGGGAACGGAGAGCGTCATGCGCTCCTGCGATTCGCTCACCCAGATCTGCCACGGGGCCAGGCCCGGATATTTAAGCGGGACCTTTTCGAGCTCCACCTCGAAGCCTCCGGCCTCTCTGGCCATCTCGGCGACGGAACAGGAGAGCCCGCCGGCCCCGTTGTCGGTTATGGAATGGTACAGGCCCTTCTCGCGCGCTTCCTTTATTATTGCGTCGGACATCTTCTTCTGGGTAATGGGGTCCCCTATCTGAACGGCTGTCGCCGGGCTTCCCGAGCCGAGGGCCTCCGAGGAGAAGGTGGCTCCGTGTATGCCGTCCCTTCCCACACGCCCGCCCGCCATAACTATATGGTCGCCCGGCATCGCCTTTTTTTCGGTGGACGGCTTTCCGTCGATCTTCGCCGGAATCAGTCCGATGGTGCCCACGAATACCAGGGGCTTGCCCTTATAGCGGTCGTCGAAGTAAACGAAGCCCTGCGGCGTGGGGATTCCGGAGCAGTTGCCGCCGACATTTACGCCCTGCACCACCCCCTCCATTATGCGGCGGGGCGAAAGCAGCCTCGAGCCCTCATCCTTCGAGCGGTACAGCGGCGTCTCGTCGAATGGATCGGCGAAGCAGAACCCGTAGCGGTTGGCTATCGGCCGCGCGGCCATCCCGAATCCAATGGTGTCGCGGTTGACGCCCACGACGCCCGTGATGGCCCCCCCGAAGGGGTCCAGGGCGCTCGGGCTGTTGTGGGTTTCCACCTTGTCGGAGACCACGTAGTCGTCATCGAACTCTATGCCTCCGGAGTTGTCCTCGAACACCGAAACGCAGAAATCATCCGCGCCCTTCTCGCGCCTAACGCGCATGGTGGCCTCGCGGATAAAGCGGCGGAAGATGCCGTCGTCCAGTTCGTCCAGGCGCGCGGCAAAAATTGTATGCTTGCAGTGCTCCGACCAGGTCTGGGCGATCGATTCGAGCTCCACGTCGGTCGGATTGCGCTTTTCGTCCTCACGGAAATAGCGCCGGATGGCGTCGAGCGAGAGCATGTCGAGGGCAAGCGGCCCCCTGCGGCTTCCGTCGGAGTCCGGGATGCCCTCGCGTCCCAGGCGCCTGAGCTCGTCCTCCGGGATCTCAAGGTCCACCTCGTCCGCAACGGTCCTTTCGTGGATGCGAACCAGAGGGAGCGCGCGCCCCATGCCGCCCGCAGTGGTATATTCCGGCCGATCGAGCACCTTTAAACGCTGTATTAGCGGATTGTAAAGCTCCATGCCTATCCGCTCCGCGTCCACGCGCGAAAGCCCGCCGTCGATAAAATAGCCGGTGGAGGAGAACACGGAGGTCTTTGGATCGAGCCGGCGTTTCAACAGGTCTTCCATGGATTCGCGGGCCGTGTGCGCAAGGTTATCGGTCACCCCGGGAAGGAAACCGACCTCGATGGCATAGCGAAAGCGCTCCGGGGCGAACGGCCTGTTTACGGTAAAGGCCCTTGTGACTGGGTTTGCGAGCATGCGGGCGACCGACTCGAGCTCCTCACCCGAAAGATCGGCGTTTACCAGGTAGTTATCGGTAATCGTAACCGCCGAGACATCGTAGCCCAGGCGGACAAGCCTTGCCCTTAAAGCCTCTCCCCGGTGGTCGGCTATTGTGGAATAGACTTCAATACGGTATCTGGATTCGTCCATTGTCCCCCCAATGACACTGCGCATTTACAGCAGGTGCCATAAAATGTCCAGAATTTTATTTTTGCGCCTCCCCCATCCTGTGCGCAATTTACCCGGTCCTCTTATGGCCCAAAGGGCCGGGGCGTTATATCCGAACGTGCCGGCCAATGAAGTGTTTTTCATTTGACCGCCCGGTTTTCGAGGTATAAACTGAACGGCACAATCAATCGGAGGGCGCGCATGAAACGGACCTGGGTTTCCCTCTTTCTTCTCGGATTCGCCGGCCAGATCGCATGGGCCGTGGAAAACCAGTTTTTCAACATCTTCATGTTCGACAAGATCATCCCCAACCCGCTGTACGTCTCGCTCATGGTGGCCCTCTCGGCAATAGTTGCGACGCTCACCTCGATCGTGATGGGGGCGTTCGGCGACCGCATCGGCAGGCGCAGGCCCTTTCTGCTGTACGGCTATATAGTCTGGGGCGTGTCCATCACCGTGGTGCCCATGGCGGAATGGGCCAGGCCCGCGCTTCTTGCCGCCTGGATACTCATAGCGCTCGACTGCCTCATGACCTTCTTCGGCTCGACGGCCTTCGACGCGAACTACAACGCCTACCTGGCCGAGGCGACGGACAGATCGAATCGCGGCCGGGGCCAGGCGCTCCTTACCCTTGGCACAATGCTCGCCATCCTCATAGTATACGGCGCGTCGGGGGTTGTGGTGAGCCGTTACGGCTACTTTGTTTTCTTCTGCGCAGTGGGCGCCCTCGTGCTGGTCCTGGGGCTCGCCGGGGGCATCCTCATCGAAGAAAAGGCGGGGCCGCCCCAGGCGCGCGCAGGGCTGTGGGAATCCATCCGCGGCACCTTCACGCGGGAATCCATCACCCGGAACCGGGACTTCTTCATGGTGCTGCTCGCCATGGGGCTCTGGGGAATGGCATTCGAGGTCTTTTTCCCTTTTCTGTTGATCTACCTGAATCACTTTCTTGAAATCCCGATCGACCGGTCGTCGCTGCTCATCTTCGTTTCCATTCTGGTCGGAGGGATTATGGCGGCCTACCCCAGCGGCTGGCTGGCTGACCGCTATGGAAGAAAAAGCGTGAGCGTCGCCTCGGTCTTCATCATATCGGTCTCACTATACCTCTTCTCGCAGTCGCGCGAGGTCGTCTGGCTTGCCGTATTCGGCGCGCTTTGGATCGGAGCGCAGACGGCCTTCACCACGGCGACCGGAGCGTGGAGCAAGGACCTTTATCCGTCCGACAAGCGCGGCCAGTTCTCGGGTTATATGACCATGTTCACCGTTGCCTTCACCATGGTCCCCGGCCCCCTTATAGGAGGGCTGATAGCCCACACATGGGGGGTGCGTCGCGTAATCGAGGGCAGGGAGGCCGTCATACCGACCGGCGCCATCTTCGGGGCCTCCGCCATCCTCGTGCTTCTTACGCTCATTCCGCTTTATGCGGTAACCGAAAGGAAACCGAACGCGGGGGAGGCATGATGTGAAGACGACCGAATTTATAAAGCTCGCATGGACGGAATACGCGGCCAATCCGATCATAGAGGCGCCCTTTCCATCCTCCATTATTGCCGATCCGAGCTTCCTCACTCCGGCGGAATCGCCCGACGGCGCGTGGCACCTTTTCGCCCATTCGCTTATGGGCATACACCATTTCATCTCACCCGACGGGTATTCGTTCGGGCGACTGCCGGGCCTCGTATGCCCGGGCGCCATGAGGCCCTTTATTCTGCGCGACGGTGGAAGGTACTATCTCTACTACGAGCGGCCGCGTAAATACGGCATCTGGTTCTCGATGCTTCCAGTAAAATGGAAATCGCACATCGAATGCGCGGTATCCGACGACCTCCTTGCATGGAGCGAACCGCTTCCGGTTTTTTATCCCACGCTCGAGTGGCACAGCGACGCGCGATACGGCGCGTCGGTAGGCAATCCATGCGTGCTCAGACACGGCAAACGCTACCTCCTGTACTACAGCGCGTCGCTGGTGCGAGTTCCCGACTGCGGATTCAACGAGCCGCTCTACATCGGCGTGGCCGAGGGCGACGGCCCGACCGGCCCGTTTATACCGCGCCCCGAGCCGATCATCTCCCCATCGCCGAATGACCCGTGGCGCAATCTGGGCGCCGGCGCGTTCAAGGCCGTGCGGATGGATGACGGATTCATAGGTTTGGAAAACGGCATCTACTGGGACGAGGCTTCGTCCCGCTCGGGCTCGGCGATACTCGTATTCACATCAAGGGACGGCCTGAAATGGAAACAGGCCCTCCCGGGGCCGCTCGTTCGCCCCGGGGGTGAGGGATGGAAGAAAAGCCATGTATACGCACTGGACGCCCGGCCTGTCGATAGGTCTACCTGGCATCTCTATTTCAACGCGCGAAACGGCTGACACTGGACTGTAGGGCGTGAACGCATAGGGCTTGTCGTTGGGAAGGCGCCCCGGAAGAAAACCCGCCCCCCACACGGCCGGAAGAGGTAATCCTCCCATATAAATGAAATGGCGCCAAGTTGGCGCCATTTCCGATTCTAACACCTTTAGCCGGTCGATTCATCAGCGTGAGCAAAATACTAAAGATATTATGACAATACGGGAGACCGGCGTTCAGTCCGTAATTGATGTCTTCTTTGATTATAGCCCGGATTTTCTTTGTCACCATAAAATTTCGGCATAAAAACATCGCCCACATGGCGGGCCGATATTTTTCTTGCAAATTCGCATCCGGATAGGCACAACAAACATGTACGAGCGCCGGCATACCTATTGAAGCGGGCGCCGCCACGGCCAATGCAGAAAAATCACATCAACATCCTGATCGCCGATGACGAGGAAAAGATACTCACCCGCCTCGAACGCATACTATTAAAGGAGGGGTACGCGGTCGGAACGGCCTCCGACGGAAATACCGCGCTTCAGAGACTCTCCGCCCGAACCTACGACATCGTGCTCACCGACATCAATATGCCGGACCGCAACGGCTTCGAGGTGATGGAATACATCCGGAGCGAGGGAATAGACACCCTGCCCCTCGTGCTCACCGGATACGCCTCGGTCGAGAGCGCCATACGGGCCATGAAACTGGGGGCCTATGATTTTATTCAGAAGCCGGTAGACGCGGAGACGCTCAAGCTTATCGTGTACAGGGCCGCGGAGCGCGTTGTCTTAAAGCGCGAGAACGAACGAAACCTGCTGGAACTGAAAAAACTGAGCGATCTCAAGGACGAGTTCCTCACCGTGGTCTCGCACGATCTTCGCTCGCCGCTTTCGTCCATAGGCGGTTACGCCAACTACCTTCTTAAAAAGGGCGATCTCTCCGACACCCAGCGGAGTTACCTGCTAATTATTCGCGAGATCGCGGATAACCTCTATTCGCTTGTCAACGAGCTACTCGACATCTCCAAGATCGAATCGGGCGTAATACGGCTCTCCATGGAGGAGACCGACATCACCGAACTCGTCAACACCAGCATCAACAACTTCATACTGCTCGCCTCCGACAAGAACACCGCCATCCATTTCCACAACGGGCTCGACAGCCCCCGGGTGTTGATCGACCGGATGAAGATGCTCCAGGTCATCAACAACCTCATCAACAACGCGGTCAAGTTCACGGAGAACGGCGAGATTCACGTCTCGGCCGAACGCTCCTCCGACGGCGCGGTGATGCTCACCATCCGCGACACCGGGACCGGCATGCCTCCGGACGCGCTGGGCTCGATATTCGAGAAGTACTCCTTTTTCCGCTCGGAAGGGACCAGGGGCGAGGGCGGGACCGGGCTCGGCCTGGTCATCTGCAAGCGCTTCGTGGACCTCCACGGAGGAACGATCGAGGCCGAGAGCGCCCAGGGGAGGGGAAGCGTATTCCGAGTAAGGATACCGCAGGAGATTCATAAATGAAAACACGCGCAGGGATTTCGAAGCGCTTCGTCATTGTCATCGCGTCGATCGTTTCGGCGCTCGTTCTGCTCATCGCGCTGGCCTTCAACCAGATGCTCCGCGAAAACCAGTCCGTCATTACAAAGACCATAATTAGCGGCCGCGATCTCCTGCTTCTTGGCAGGGCCGAAACCATTGTGCGGGCGCTTGAGCGGCGCGGCGCGGCAAAAACGTCCGGCCTAACGGCGGAGCTCAAGTCACTCTGCAGTGCACAGACCGACTGCCTGGGCGCAGTCGTTTTCTCGCGCACCGCCGACGAGAATTATTTTCGTGCGGCCGAAACAATCGGCCTTAATCGGGCGCTCGATACAGGCATAAGCAGAAACGCAGTGCTCAGAGAGGACAGGGAAACAGGCTATCTCAAGAAAGGGCTTTTCGAAACGGTGGTCGACCCGCTGGTCAGGGCTTCCGGCGGGGTATACTGGCAAAACGTGTACGCACCCTTCACTCTGGGGAAAAGGGAGCTCGTGCTTCAGTTTTCGTTTTCGGCAACGGCGCTTCAGACCGCGCTGGACGGATATTCGGCCGGGATAGCCAGGATGAAAAAAATCGTCGCGCTTCTCGCCTTCGCGCTTGTGCTCGCCGTGTTCGGCGCGAGCTATATCTTCATGCATAATTTTACGCTGCTCATAGAAGGGCTCGCCTCCTCGATGAAGAAGGCGTCCGCGGGCGAGTTCGATGTAAACCTCAACGAAAGCGCCGATGGGGAGCTTTACGAGCTCGCCACCTCATTCAACACCCTGCTGGGGGAGCTAAAAGAGTTAAAATCTCGAGAAAAAATATTCGAGGAAAAGGAGAAAATTCTCGCCGATCTCGAGAACAAGGACACTCTCGGTGATATATTCAAGTTTGGGGTTACCCTCCTCAAGGAGAACAGGCTGGAGGACGCGGCAGCGCTTTTCACCACTCTTACTTTTCTCAAGCCGGAGGGCTTTGGAAGCTATTTCAACCTGGGGGTTATCCACGCGCGGTGCAGAAATTACGAGAAGTCCATGGACATGTTCGAGCGGGCGCTTCGGGCCAATCCCGGTAGCGATCTGACGAAGCAATACATCGAAAAGATCAGGAAGCTAAAGTACGGCGATGAAAAAAACGGAGACCGACCTCCAGCTTAAAATCTCGCAATTCCCCCAAAAGCCCGGCGTGTATCTCATGATGGACGCCGCCGGCGAGATCATCTACGTTGGCAAGGCGGGTTCACTCCGGAAACGGGTATCCTCGTATTTCCAGAAGTCCGATCTGGACGTTAAAACCAGGGTGCTCGTTAAAAGCGTCTCCGATATAGAGTATATCATGACCGACTCGGAGGTCGAGGCGCTCCTTCTCGAAAACACGCTGATAAAAAAACACAAGCCCAGATACAACATCCGGCTCAAGGACGACAAGCGATATCCGTATATAATGGTGAAACTCGACGAGGAGTACCCCCGGCTCGTGTTCACCCGGAGGCTCGCCCAGGACGGAAACCGCTACTTCGGCCCCTACACCGACGCCAGGGCGGCGCGGCAGATGATCTCAGCCATCAACACCACCTTCAAGCTCAAGACCTGCGCCCGCCCCCTGCCGCTCTCGGAGCACGAGCGCTCATGCCTTAATTACCAGATCAACCGCTGCCAGGGAATATGCCGGGGTTTGATGTCCGCGGAGGAGTACCGAGCGATCGTGGGGAACGCCATGCGCTTTCTCGAAGGGAACATAGATCCGGTCATCGATGACCTCACCTCCATCATGAACGGTTATGCCGCGCGCATGGAATACGAAAAGGCCGCACGCATGAGGGACGTGATAGCTGACATACGGAAGATTAGCGGCGGCCAGAAGGTGCTCGCGCCCATCGGCGGCGACCAGGATTTTGTGGCTCTTTCCATGGGCGGCGACGAGGCTGTGGCCATGCTTTTCGAGTTCCGCGCCGGCGCGCTTGTGGGGCGCAAAATATATGTGTTCGAGAACGCGCGCTTCTCCACGCCGGGCGAGGTCATTTCGACTTTTCTTGTGGAGTACTACCGTACAGTGGAGGCCCCTTTGCGCATAGTGGTTTCGTCCGATCCGGTCGATCGCGCCACCGTGGCAGGCTATCTCGGCTCGTTATCGTCGAGGAAAATCGCCATATCGCCCCCCAGGACGGCCGACGAACGAGGGATCATCCGAATGGTCCAGAAAAACATCGACCTCGTCATGGCCGATCGCGAGGCGCACCGGCAATTTGCCGACAGGGAGAAGGGGCTTTTCGAGCTCTCCGAACTCCTGGGTCTTCCCGGGCCGCCGGAGGTGATAGACTGTTTCGACATATCGAACATCCAGGGCAGGCATGCCGTCGCCTCGATGGTGGAATTCCGCGAGGGCGAACCCGACAGAAAGAACTACCGGCGGTTCAGGATACGCGCTTACGAGGGCGCCAACGATCCCGGCATGATACACGAGGTCGTCGGGAGGAGGCTCCAGCATATAATTAACGGGAACCTGCAATTCCCGGACCTAATCGTCGTTGACGGCGGGCCGACACAACTGGCGCGGGCGATGGAGGCGCGCGACGCGCTCGGGGCGCCTGTGGCGATGGTGTCCCTGGCCAAGCGCCTGGAGGAGGTCTATACCGATCCCGGGGCCGCGCCGCTCCGTCTTCCGGAAAGATCGGCGGCGCTCAAGATACTGCAAGCGGCCCGCGACGAGGCGCACAGGTTCGCGATCAACTATCATCGCTCGATTCGGGACCGCTCGATGACCTCCTCCTCTCTCGACAGGATACCGGGGGTCGGCGCAAAGAAGAAGACGCTCCTGTTGCGCGGCGTAGCCGAACCCTCCAAGATCCCAAAAATGTCGGCCGAAGAACTCGCGCGCATACCGGGCCTGGGCGATAAAACGGCGCGGATTATCCACCGGCACTTCCATCCCGAAAGCTCTGAGGGCTGAGCGACCCGCCTATAGTATCTTGAAAAGAATGGCCACAATGTCCGATTCCGGCGAGGCCAGCCCCAAAAACGAAAGAAAACGGTCCTTTACCGCCGAGGCGATGTCCTCGGGCCGCTCCGCCCGGTGTTCCTTAATCACCGTGCGAAGGTTGCCGATGCCGAAGGCCTCGCCCTTCTGGTTCTTCGAGGTTACCAGGGCCTTGGAGTAGACGATTCCGATATCTCCGCGGAGCAGGTTGGTGCGTCCCATCCCGTAGCTCGCCTTTGGGTCGTACCCCAGGGGAATTCCCTCGGTATCGAGCTCGTCGAAATCGTTTTTATCTATGCGATAGAGGTCCAGCGGTGGAAAGCCCGCGTTGGAGTAGATGAGCCTCATGGAACGAAGGTCGTAATACAGATAATAGGCCGTAATGAGTCCGCTCTCGCCCGATCCGTATTCATACACAGCGTTGTTCATCTTCTGGATCACCGAGTACGCGGACGGCGCCTCCTCCAAGCACGACTGGAATGCGGAGCGCAGCACCACGGAATAGAGGGCGCTGTTTATGCCGACGCCGGCGATGTCCGTCGCGACCACGCCCACCCCGTGGCTTCCAGGCCGGATGAAGTCGAAATAGTCTATCCCCTCGCCGTATCTGGGAACCAGGAAGGCCCCGAACTTGATCCCTATCAGGTTCGGAAGCTTGAGCGGCACCGCCTTGGCGAGGATATCCGACGAGAGATCCATGGTCCGCCCTATGAGCTGCTGTTGTTTGGATTCCTCGTAGATAAGCGCGTTCGAGATGTGCGTGTTGCTCTCCGAGCGGAAATAGTCGAGCTTTTCGATCTCGTCCGGCTTGTACGCCGCCAGCGAATCCTTGTCCCCCAGACAGAGCAGCCCCAGTACACGGCGTTCATGATAGATCGGGATTACGATACGAGTGCCGCCGGCGGAGAAAAATCCAAGAAAATCCTCCTTTATATCCGCAAAGCTCTTCTCGTCGGTATAGACCCTGTCGTCTGAAAGAACCTCCTGGTTACGGATAAACCAGCGAATTACGGGCGAGCCCCGCTCGAGCGGCGGCACCTCAACCTGCGCGCCCTTCTGGTAGGCCAGCTCGTATCGCTTGGACTCGTTATCGAACAGTATGAAAAACGCGCTTTTAAGGAAAAGGGAATCGTGAAGGATGTCCACCGAGCGGCGGATTATGGTCGTAAAGTCCCTCAATCCGCCCACGTCGCGGATAAAACGGTCGATGATCGCCTCGAACTCATACTGTCTGCGTTTGAACGCCTGGTCTATGGCGGGCTGCACGTACACGGAAAAGAGGATGAATATGATGACCACGACACCCGCCACCACGAAGAGAGGGGCCTCGCCCGCCGACCAGAGGTTGGTGTCCCAGGCCCCCAGCACCAGGAAAATCGGGACGAAGATGCCCATTGAGATGATCGTGTAGGTGGCGGTTTTATGCACCGCCGTGGTGATGTCCATCACGTTGTAGGATATAATGGAATAAAACAATGACCCAAAGGCTATGAATGACGCAAGGGATGGGCCGAGGACATAAAGTTCGGAATAGTTGAAAAAGCGGGGCAATATTATCGAACATACCGCTCCGCCCATTATGCCAAAAGAGGTGCCTAAAAACACGAAGCGCATCTGCAGACGGAAAATCCTGATCTTCGTCCGAATATACTTGATGATGAAGTTGCCCGTACCGAGTATCAGATACACCAGCACAATCAGAGCATAATAGGTGTAAAAGAAATTAAAATCTCGGATCAGCACCCCTCCCTTGAAGTAGGCGGCAGTGATGCTCCAGTCGGTGACGTTTACGATCACGCTGACAACGATCGTTGGAAGAAATATCAAAACGCTGTATTTGAACGGAAACCGGCTTTCGCCCTTGGGAAACACTAGCGATACGCCGAACAGCGAGGTGAAGGTGAAAGCGGTAGCGGCCTGTGTTATTCTGTTGATCTCGGTAAGAGCGGTGGAGTTTGGGAAGGCGTAGGTGATGAACATGGTGAACACGATTCCAAAACCGGATAGGATGAGCAAAGAATAAAAGCGGTGCACCTGATCCCGCCAGTCCTTGTACATGACGAACAGGGCCATGAATGGCAGGAGAATCGACGCGACAAGAGAAGAGACAAGGCTTATTGTTAGCATGGCATTCCCGTCCCGCTGGTTGTGCTTGGACGATCCCCAGGGGCCGGCTACATGTTCCTTCGGCCCCCCTCGAAGGACAATGCTAACCGATCGAGCTGGAAATTGCAATCAAAAAGAGGAATGAGCACACGCCGGGAAAGCCGTAAGGCTAACGCAGCTTGATCCTCACGCGCACGGTTCGGAACTGGTCCGCCGATCTCTGCTGGATAAATCCCGGAAAGGGGGCCACGCCTTCCTGCATTCCGCCGTCACTGTAGCCGACGGCCGTGGCGAAACCCTGCATCCCGTACGAAACAGAGCCCTCGCATTCGCGCTGGATATCATCGACGAAGCGCACGGGCGCCTCCGCCTCTATGCAAGCGCCGGATACCATGGTGACGCGCGCCCTGTTCCTTTTAAGAATCGAGATGGTCCTGCGCATGTCGTAGGAACTCGCTATCTCGCGGCTTTCATCCCCGCTTCCCAGGCTCGAGCTCATTCTCACCGGCTCCGGTTTCGTACCGGAAGGGGAATTCCTGAACTGGTCCACCCCCACGAGGAAAATCACCATCGCCGCCACCGCGGAGGGGATCATCCTTTTATAATAGGCCTGCCGTTTTCTCTTTTTCTCGCAGATCAGGATGCGCGACAGCGTGGCCCGGGTAAAATCGTCCCCGGAGCGTATGCATAAGGCGCGGAGGCCGGACAGCATCCTTAGCATACGCCCTATTTCCCGGTATTCCCGGTCGCATTCGACGCATTCGCGAAGATGATCCAGTACCGACTCCTTGCTTATGGCGTCCATCACGCCGTCATGCAGATCTGAAAGAAGACCGAAGCGTACGTGTTCCCTAATCATAAGAGTCCCCTCTCGGCGAGCCTTTTCTTCAAGAGTTCCCTCCCCCTGTGTATCCTCACCTTGACGTTGGAAAGATGAATGCCCAGGACACGCGCTATATCCCCGTAGGAAAGCCCCTCGATGTCCCGCAGCACAAGTATCTCCTTGTAGTCCTCGGGCAGGCCGTAAAGCTCCTCCTTTACGATCCGGAGCGTGTCGACCGTAATCACGTCATCCTCCGGCCTCTGTCGCTCGTCGGGTATGGGGATCTCGAACTCGTCCCCGCCGTCCGACCGGCTAAGGGCGACCGACGGGAAGCGGTCGCGCTTCTTCCGGAAGTTTTTGCAATAGTTCACCATTATGCTGAAAAGCCAGGTGGAGAACTTCGCCTCCCTTCTGAAAGAACGCAGGGCCTCCATCGCCATAAGAAACACTTCCTGGGTGATATCCAGGGCCTCATCGTAATTGTAGACCCTTGAATAGGCGTATCGGAACACCCTGTCCCGGTACTTTTCGATGATCGTTGAAAACGCCTCAATATCACCCGCAAGCACCCTGTCTATTACCTCAAGGTCACTTTTATCCGACATGCCGGTTTCCGGTGGGTTACAAAAAAATCAGCCCCGTATCCGCACAAAGCGGCGTTTGCCGACCTTCACGACGCAGTCGCACGGGAGGCTGAGTTCGAAATCCTCGCTCTCCACCTTGTTGTTGTCAATATAAACCCCGCCGCCCTTGACCAGACGGCGCGCCTCTCCATTGCTTGAGGCAAGGCCGGAAAGCACCAGAAGCTTCGCGATCCAGATCGAGCCGCCGGCCGATTCCTCCATGGGAATGGAGAATTCCGGGATATCGTCCGGCAGGTCCCTCTGCACGAAGATTCTGTTAAACTCGGCCTCGGCCCTCACGGCCGTCTCGGCATCGTAAAATTGCGCGCAGATCTCTTTTGCCAGGCGGACCTTTATGTCGCGAGGATGGATCGCCCCTCCCTTAAGGCCGGTTTCGAAAGCCTCTATCTCGTCGTAGGGTACGTCGGTCACCAAACGGTAATAAAGGAACATGAGCTCGTCGGAGATGGACATCACCTTGCCGAATATCTCCCTCGGCGATTCGTTGATGCCTATGTAGTTGCCGAGCGATTTGGACATCTTCTGCGAGCCGTCCGTACCCACCAGAAGCGGAAGCGTCATTATCACCTGGGGCTCCTGGCCGTATTCCCGCTGCAGATCGCGGCCCACGAGCAGGTTGAACTTCTGGTCGGTGCCGCCCAGCTCGATATCGGCCTTCAGCGCCACCGAATCGTATCCCTGCACCAGCGGATACATGAATTCCAGAATGGAGATCGGCCTGCCCTCCCGGTAGCGGCCGGCGAAATCGTCCCGTTCCAGCATGCGCGCGACATTGTAGCGCGAGGTGAGCTCCAGCACGTCCCCAAAACCCATGGGCTGACACCAGCGCGAATTGAAGTCGACTACTGTAAGGGCGGGATCGAGAATCTTGAACACCTGTTTCTTGTAGGTCTCAGCGTTGACGAGCACCTCCTCGCGCGTCAGGCGCTTTCGGGTTTCGGACTTTCCCGACGGATCGCCGATCATGCCGGTAAAATCGCCGATGAGAAATACCACCGTATGGCCCATCCTCTGGAAATGCCGCATCTTCCTTAAAAGCACGGTGTGCCCAAGGTGGATATCCGGGGCCGTGGGATCGAAACCGGCCTTTACGATCAGGGGTTTTTGCTCCCTCTCCGAGCGCTCCAGTTTTTTTAAAAATTCGTCCTCGGGTATTATCTCCTCCGTACCTCGCCTGAGCAGTTCGACATCATTTTTGATCATAAGGGCCATCCATACAGCGGTAATGAGCGGCATCGGTGCGCGTGTCCCCCGCCGCCGGTTGCGGGATAAAATGAAAACACTATAAACGACGGGCTTGTCAAGATTATTTGCTCGAAACCAGGGTTTTTGCGGGGAAAGGTCCGCACGCCCGGGAATGGGCCAACTGGAGCGCCGTCATCGTTTGCCGGCATTCCCCATATCCATGGGGCCAAAGCTAAGGGCGCGTAATCAATCGAGGCGTACCAGCGCTACAGCCTGCGCCGCTATGCCCTCGCGGCGCCCCGTAAAGCCCATCCCCTCCGAGGTCTTGCCCTTCACTCCGATGCGCTCCACCGGCAGGCCGCCAAGAGCGCGCGATATTTTGGCCTTGATCGCGCCGACATGCGGAGCTATCTTCGGAAGCTCGCATATCACCACAGAGTCGATGTTCAGGATTCGAGTGCCGCGCTCGGCCATAAGCCCGTACACGCGGGCAAGGAGCTCCATGCTGTCCGCGTCGCGCAGGGAAGGGTCGGTATCGGGGAAGATTTGTCCTATATCTCCCAGGGAGGCCGCGCCCAGAAGCGCGTCGATTACGGCGTGCGCTAAAACGTCGGCGTCGGAATGCCCGGCAAGCCCCCGTGGATGATCGATCCCCACCCCGCCGAGAACCAATCTTCTATTCTCGGCGAACGCGTGAACGTCATATCCTATGCCGACGCGCAGGTCCACGGGTCGCGGTTTTTCCGGCTTAAAGCTCGAATACGTCCGAGAGGGAGCTTAGCTTGAGCACGTTTAAGACCTTGGTGCTGGCTTTTCGTATTTTAAGGGCTTTTCCCTTTTTTTTCTGGAGCTTGAGCAGGCTGATCAGCACTCCGACCCCCGAGGAATCGATATATTCAACGTTGGCGAGGTCGAGCTCGATATCCTTATCGGTGCCCTGCCCGAGATTGAGCAGTTTCTCCTTGAAGTCCTTGATGGTCATCATTTCGATATCGCCGTTTACGATGACATTCACCAGGGCGGCATCTTCCTTCACTTCGATGTTCATAGCGCTTCCTCGAGGGTAATTTCTCGCCATCGCGATCGTCTCACAGTATGAAGGGCGTCCGTGAAAGTCAAATAAATTAATCGAACTTGTCGTCTGAGCGAAAATGAGAGCGCGGTTTCCGCGTTCGCGGAGTGGAAGCGCCGATCATTCCGACTCCGGCAACATATCTAATCGTTGTCCACGGCCCCCCGTTGCGTAATGGCTTTAATGAGCATACGGGGTCTGGTTACCCCCCGAAACTCGTTCAGCGACAGGGAGTATATAAGATCGACCTCGGCCCCCCGGGCTGCGGCCGCCATTTCCGCGGCCATGCCCCAACCTATGGCTTCCACCCCTGCCGGTCCATCGATCGTAAATTTTCCGTGCGCCTGCCCCGCGCCCATCGTCCGGAAAGCGGAAGGGCGTACCCCGCGTGAGATGAAAAGGGGCTCCTCGTTTCGATGTCCCACCGGTTCGAACAGTTTAAGGGATTCAACGAACTCAGTTTCCAGGCGCCCCAGCCTTTCGATAGCGAGCTCCGCGTATGCGGGGCCGTTTGCGGTGAGACCGCCCCTCGGCGCCGACTCTACCGCGGCGCCGATCTTTTTTCGGACCTCATCGATCCTTTCCCTCCGCACAGAAAAGCCAAAGGCCTGCGGATGCCCCCCGGCTCTCTCGAAAAGCGGCATAAACGGAACGACGCACGAAAAAAAGTCGAAGCTGCCGCTTGCGCGACCGGAGCCCTTCACTACATCGCGGCCGTCCGTAAGCGCCACCACTATGACGGGCATCTTAAAGGCGTCCGCAAGCCGGTTGGCCAACAATCCGCAGAGCCCGTCTGGCACCTCCGGATCGCACACGAAAAACATGCCACCGCCGGCCCGGTGCCTGTCGTCCCTGGCGCATTCTTCGTACAGGCGCGCATACAGGAGTGAGAGCTCGTCCTTGCGCCGCCCATTCATATCGCTTATCTCGCGAATTATTTTGCCAAGGGCCTCTTTGTCACTTTCGAGGAAAAATGAGGCCAGAAGCTCACTGCGGCCGTAGCGGCCCGGCGTGTTGAGAAAAGGGGCTATCCTCCATGCGACGTCGCGCGCCGTACACACGCCGCCGTTCGAATCGATCAGGAGGCGAAGACCGGCATGGCGCGTACGGCCAAGGGCGTCGATCCCGTATCTAACAAGCGCCCGGTTCTCGTCGATAAGGGGCATGATATCCGCGATGGTGCCGAGGGCGACCAGGTCCAGGGTGGAATCCGCGAAATCCAGAATCGCGCAGCCCTTCGCGTAACAAGCCTCGAAAAAGAGCCTTTCAAGCAGGTCTATACGCCGTGTATACATGTCTTCCCGCACGGAAAATTTGGCGCACCATTCGGAAAGCGTAAGCGTTTGCGCTGAGGCGTTATTTTCCAAAGGCTCGAGAAAGTTAAGAAAATCATCGGCGTTATGTCCGAACCGGGCCTGGATATCTTTTCTGAGATCATCGTCCAGGTCGTAGTGCAGAACGCTATCCACATCCGCCAGTTCGAGCTTATCCACGCTTGCCCGAGCCTGAAAGCTCACGGGAGATTCCGCAAGCATATCGGTTATTCTGAGGATATGGACCCCACTCCCGTCCCGTGTAATTATCGCATGACGACGTTTGTACAGGGGGCCGCGGGAAAAAAGCACCGCGGAACATAGTTTGAAGGCCACTCCTACGCCGGCGAGGTCCCTGAACGGATAGGGATTGTTTCGCGTTTTGGGATTTACGACGATGGCGTCCGGAAGCTCATCGCCCGGTTCATGATGGTCGCATACCAGCACGTCCATGCCGAGTTCGCGCGCACGGCGGATCTCGTCGATATCCCGTATGCCGGAATCCAGTGTAACGAGAAGCCGGACGCCGGACGCGCCGAACTCCCCGACCACGCGCATGCTCAGGCCGTAGTCATCATCGTCGACAGGATAGCGGATAACTCTATCCGGAATGTCCCCGCTCGCGCCGAGCAGGCGTTCCAGGACCGCGAGAGCCGAAAGCCCGTCGAGATCCGAATCCGCGAAAATTCCTATACGCTCGCCGGAATTCACGGCGCGCTCGAGCCTGGCCACCGCCTCATGCATCTTGGGGATTAAAAACGGGCTGTGGAGCATGGCCAGGCTTGGATTGATGTAAGCCTCGGCCTGCTTCAGGTCGCGGATACCCCGGCGGACGAGCAGTCCGGCGATAACGGGGTCCAGGCCGAACCTGGAGCAAAGCTCCGCCGCAAGATCCCTCTCCTCGCCTGAAGCTACCATGGCCACCGGAGTCACGCCTACCTGTTCATTTCCGAGGCTTTTTTTGCCAGGTAATCGGCCTTGTCGTTGAGGTTGCGCGTAACGTGTTCGATTCTGCAGCTCGAAAAGCCCTTTTTAAGCCGCATGGCCTCCGCATAAAGGCCCTTAATGTTCTCGTGATTGACCTTGTATTCGCCCCTGATCTGCTTAACCACGAGCTCGGAATCTGTGCGTATCTTCAGCATGCGGACCCGGAAATATCGCCCTATGCGCAGGGCGCGTATCAGCGCCGTATATTCCGCGAAATTGTTGGTCTGCACGCCGATGGGAGCCGACACCTTGCCGACCTGCCGGTTGTCGCTGTCGTATATGACGATCCCTATGCCGGCGGGACCGGGATTGCCGCGCGAGGCCCCGTCGGTGTACATCACCAGGGAGGAGTCCAGCGGCACGACCGAGAGTTCTGCGCCTTCGAAGATCTCGTCGTCCGGGGAGGGAGCGCCCCCGCTATCTTCCGCCGACACGGTTGATGGGTCGTCTTCCGTGTTCTTCCGCCGGATGATGATCTTTTTACGGGAGCGCGCCCTGTCGCTGCTTTCTATTATCGCCCTCGCTTCTTCTATTATCGCACAGACCTCGGAGGTATCGACATCCGAAAGCTCCGCTATCTTCTCCACGCTCTTCCCTTCGGCGAGAAGCTGCAACACCCTGTCAATACTCAGAAGCATATTATCCCCTTGGTCTCGATCGGCCTTTCCGGGCCGTTTCGCATGCGCGCCTTCCGCTTATACTCCGCACAAACGGGCGCATTGTTATACGAAGCTGGATTGTCCTCCGGCATGTCCGACGGACGAAAATTCCGAAAGCATCCGGCCCTGCGCCGATATAAACCGCCCCATTTGACCGGCATGTTTCCCGGCGGCACCGCGGCCGCGTACGAAGCGTCCGTAACTGGAGCGGGCGCGCGTTATCCGCTGTAAAGAAACCTTCCGCAATTACTGCACGATATCACCCTGTCCCGTTTGGACACCTCGCCCGCCAGGTGAAAGGGCACCTTGACACGACAGCCCTCGCAGATTTCGCCATCTATGCGGACTATGGCCTTTCCGTTTGCGGTCCCGGTAAGCTTTACGAATTTCGGCCTGACGGACGCCGAGAGCCCGGAAAGTCCCTCCTCGAATCTGGCCTGGTGTTCGTCCATCTGCGCAGTGAAGCGCCGTATCCGCTCCTCCAGCATCGCTATATCCGACTCCGACTGCCTCCCTATCTCCCCCGCCTCTCTTTCGGCCTCCGCCAGAATCGCGCTTTTCGATTCGAGCTCGTCCATAAGAAGGAGTATTTCCTCCTCCAGGACGCTTTTCTCGGATGTTGCGGCCGCAAGCTCGTTTTGGAGCGCGTCCGCCTCGCGCTCGGTCCTCAGCGTGTCCCTTCGCGATTCGAGCCTGGCGATCTTCTCCTCGACCGCCGCAAGCTCGACCTCCCTGCCCCTTTGCGAGCTTTTTGAAATCCGTATCGACTCCCGCAACGTCTCGACGCGGCCGGCGCTTTCATCGATTTGCCCTTTCCAGTATTGGATCGAGTCGCCGGCTTTTTTGATCTCGTCACGACAGCGCAGAACCGTGTCCCAGAACCGCTGAAGCTCTATCATTCCGCTGATATCGCTGTTCATTGTTTTTCCGGCGGATATACCCTGAAAGGATTTGTCTCCATTCTGGAGACACAGGCCCTTATTTGCCCGGCGGGGGTTGTTTTTGTCAAGTAGTCTTGGATTTCGGCGTGCAAAAAATCCAGCAATATCCTTTCCGTGCCGAAATGCCCCGCGTCGATAACCGCCACCCCGTGGTCAAGAGCGGTTTTCGCGTCGTGATATCCGACATCTCCGGTTATAACGCAATCCACCTTGTGTCCGCCAATTATCCGCTCGATGGCCCCGCCGCCGGCGCCGCCGCTCACCGCGCAGCGGCGAACGAGCTTGGAAGAATCGCCCGAATATATCAGATATGGCAGCGACAGCCTCTCGCGCACCCGGTCAAGCAAACTCATCAGCGGAAGCGCTTCGTCGAGCTCTCCGACCGCGCCGAACCCGTACTCGCCCGGTTCACGGCTTTGCGGCGCGTCCGATCCCAGAAGAAGCTTTATGTCCGACAGCCCTATCACCCGCGCCAGCCGGTCGTAGTATATCTTGTCCAGATTGGTATGCGCCGAGTACAGGCTGATCCGGCCGCTAACCAGGTCAAAAAGCGCCCCGGAGCGGGGATCCCCGTCGGATATAGAACGAAGCGGCCTGAAAAAAAATGGATGATGGCTCACTATGAGATTGCACCCCAGCAAGATGGCCTCGCCTATTACCGCCCTATCGCAATCGAGTGAAATCAGGATACCCGTGCAATCGTCATCAGAAAAAAGCACCTGTCCTCCCGCGTTGTCGTATTTCTCCTGCAGTGCGGGCGGGAACCGGCCGTCGAGAAAGGATTTTAACTCTTCGATCTTCATGAATTTCCTCCGGGAGAGGCGTCTCCGCGCCTGTTCTCATAATAACATTATGCGGCGCAAAAGGCGAACGCCCCTTCAAAGAATAATCATGGCGTCGCCGTACGAAAAAAACCGATACCGCAGTTCGACGGCCCTTGAGTACGCTTCCATAATGCGGTCATATCCGGCGAAGGCAGCGACAAGCATGAGCAGGGTCGAACGCGGCGTATGGAAATTGGTTATCAGCGCGTCTATGGACTGCGGCCGGTGCGGCGGGCGTATGAAGATATCCGTAGTCCCCTCCCCGGGACGGTTGATGCCGCTGTCGAATGTGCTTTCGAGAACCCGAAGGGAGGTCGTACCCGCCGCTATGACCCGCCTCCCCTCCGCCCTGGCCCGGTTGACGGCCCCGGCGGTCGCCTCGGGGAGAAGGTATCGCTCGGCGTGCATCCTGTGGAGCGAGATCTCCTCCTGGCGAACCGGCTGGAAGGTGCCCCAGGAGACGAAGAGCGTAAGATAAACCGTATGCACGCCGCGCGCGGCCATCTCCGAAAGCAATCCGCCCGTAAAATGCAGGCCCGCCGTGGGAGCAGCCGCTGCCCCGTCCTCTCGCGCATAGACGGTCTGGTAGCGTTCGCCGTCCAGTTCATTGCTCGCGCGCCGTATATACGGGGGAAGGGGCACCTCTCCGATTTTCTCCAGCACTGTTCGGTCCATGGCGGTTCCGCTTTCGATAATGAAATGATCTCCTTCACGCGATACAACGCGTATCTCCACATCCCCGGCGGCCTCGGCCCTAAGCCGTTCTCCCGGTATTAACCTGGAGGTCCGATTGCAGATCGCCGTCCATCTGTAATCGTCGAGCCTCTGGGTAAGAATGAATTCGACGCGGCCTCCGCTCAGGCGCGAAAAAAATACGCGTGCCGGAATCACACGGGCGTCGTTAAAAACGACGACATCACCCTCACGAAGATATTCAACGATATCGCGAAACCCCCTGTGCTCCAGGAGGCCGTCTTCGCGCAGCACCATAAGCCTCGACATGTCCCGCTCGGCGGCCGGCTCCTGCGCAATAAGCTCTTCGGGAAGATGAAAATCGAAATCGGAAAGACGGAATGTCCGCTCGTCAGCCATGGCGCGATCATGTTACGGAAGGGCTTCGCTTTAACAACAATTATTTCTGGCGGGCGTACTCAACCCGGCGGGTGCGGTCACGGGCCATTTTTCGGGTTTCATCTCCGCGTGGCTTTTCCCCGATCATCATAAGCGTGGTGCCGCGGTAGTAATGCCGGAGGATCTGGTTGTAGGAGGCCTTGCGTTCGGCCATGCCGTTCGCCCCCCACTGGCACAATCCCACGCCGTGGCCCCAGCCCCGCCCTTTCAGGAGCAGGCCATCCCGCGTTTTGACCGCGTCGAATGAAAGGCTTTTTATTTTCTTGTCCGGGAACAGCAACCGGAAATCGTTTCCGGAGAGGCGCACGATGCCGTTCTTATGCTCCACCGTAACAAGATTTACGGGTCCATCGGACTTCTTGAACGAGATGCCGGTTATCGGCCCGATACCCAGAAACTTTTTCCCTAGGTGTTGCCGTATCTCATACAACGTGAGCTTTTCCTCCCAGGAAAAATGCGGCGAGGCCGAACAATACGGGCATCGCACGGCGCGCAGGTAATCGAGCGCCTGCCCCGACCATACCTTGTCGTTATCGACCGTTCTGCCGCCGCAGGTGGAATGGAAGAAGGCGAGAATGGGCTTTCCGTTATAGGCAAGCACCTGCCCGCTGGTGTCCCGCACCGCTCTGTTGGTACGTTCGGTTTCGAACCCGGCGCCTCGATACACCTGCGAACGATTGGTCGAGTCCAGATCATACAGGGGATCGCTTCCGTTCATGATATGATAATACGCGTAACTACGGGCCGCCACCGCCTGGGCGCGCAGCGCTTCCGTATTCCAGCCGCTGGATATCTCGCAGGGGACGACGCCTGAAAGATATTCATCCATCGTAACCACATTTATGACGAGGAGCCTTCCCATCCTCGAATGCAGCTCGATCGAACCCCTGTACGCGGTTCCATTAACGGAGAGGGGGGCGTTCCACGATTCAACCGCTACGGGTCGCTTCAGCCTCTCTGGATAAAAATAGACGCTCCCTTTATTCATGTCCCGGAGCACCCGCCTGTCCGAAAGGTCGCTGATTTTGATTCGCGACGACGAGGAGATGGATATCCTTTCCTTTGTGTCGATGAGAAGCACTCGGACGTAGTTCTTGTCCTCACCGAGCTCCGTGCTTCTCTTCAATAGAAATTCACGAGACGGCGTGCAACCGGCCAAAAGGCCGAGGACGAATGCGGCAAGGCCGACCGAGCACGCGACGCCGCGGCCGTCGATCCCCGGACGGGTTCCTTTCCCGGTTATAAACCGCACCTAATTATCCCTTGGGATGGAAGCGACGGTGGATTTTCTGCAGTTCCTTCCTCGCCAGGTGGGTATATACCTGCGTGGTCGAGATATCCATATGTCCCAAAAGCTCCTGGACCGAACGCAGGTCCGCCCCGTTTTCCAGAAGATGCGTAGCAAAGGAATGGCGCAGGGTATGGGGGGTGATGTTCTTTTTGATCTGTGTTCGGTCGACATATCCTTTCAACAGGCGCCAGACCGATTTTCGGTTGAGCTTGGAGCCCTTTTTGCTGATAAATACGAAATCGCTGAGCCTGTCACCGAGAATATCGCCGCGAGAGTGTTTGAGATACTTACGTATCAGCCTGACCGCCTCTTCGCTGACGGGCACCATCCTTTCCTTGCCGCCTTTACCGGTTATCGTTATAAAACGGTTCTCGAAATCGAGGTCCCCCACCGCCAGTTCCACCGCCTCGGTGATCCGCAGTCCGCACGAATACAACAGCTCGAATATCGCCTTATCGCGCAGCTCGAACGGGTCGCTTTCGGAGATCGAGCGAAAAAGGACATCTATCTCGCGTACTGTCAGGAAATCCGGAAGCGTCTTTTCCACCTGCGGCGTGCCTATGCGGCTTGCGGGATTCTCGATGCGCTCCACGTTGAGCGAGATGAAATTATAGAATTGCCTGATGGCCGCAAGCGACCGCGCCAGCGTCCTGGATGAGTTATGCTTCTTGTTTTTTTCGAATTTAAGAAACTGTTGAACGTCATCGTGGGTGGCGCTGAGGATGTCCTTGTCGCTTCGCGACAGGAAATCGCTGAACTTCTTGAGATCATAGGTATAGGAATAAATGGAGTTCGGGGAAAGCCCCCTTTCGGTCTGCAGGAACCTCTTGAATTTTTTAATCGCCTGGATCTCTTTCAACTCTTTTCTCCTTGGGTTTGCCGGTCCGGAGCCCTTGCGGGAGTCGGCGCTCCGACCGGCCATCCTCCGCTTTCTGTCTCCAGGCGGCCTTCCGATCCGCCGTGGTTCGCATGTACGCTCTATATATCGGCCCGTTGGAGATTATGTCTTAACAGGGAAAAAATTAATTTCTTGAGGAGGCGCGCCGGCGCCCGGGTGGCTATTCGTAACGCAGGGCGTCTATGGGCTTCAGGCTGGAGGCCTTACGGGCGGGATAATAACCGAAGAAGACCCCCACGGCGCCCGAAAAAATGAAGGATATCGCGATCGAAAACACCGAAAACAGGAAGGGCCATCCAACCGCGATGGTGATGACGAGGTATATGATAATTCCGAGAGTGATGCCGACGATACCGCCGGCCGCGCTCAGGGTGACCGCCTCGATGAGGAATTGCAGCAGAATGTCCCTTTTTCGCGCGCCGATCGCCATTCTGATGCCTATTTCGCGCGTACGCTCACTCACCGAAACCAGCATGATGTTCATAATGCCGATGCCGCCCACGATGAGAGAGATGGAGGCGATACCGGCGAGCAGTATAGCCAGTGTTTTCGAGATATATTCCGCCATCTCGAGTTTCTCTTTACTGGTTTTCACCGTAAAACCGTCCTGCTGCCCCGCTGGAATCGAGCGCTCGGCCCTCAACGAGCGGCGAATCTCGTCCGCGGTTTTCCCCACAAGGTCCTCCGAATAGGTCGAGGCGTAGATCTCGTTAAAGTCCCGCCTCCCCTCGATCTTCAGCCCCGCCGTGGTATAGGGTATTATGATGACATTGTCCTGGTCGCGCCCCGAAAACGCCTGCCCCAGCTCGGAGAGCGAACCAATCACCTGGAAAGGCACGTTGTTGACCAGGATGATGCGCCCTATGGGGCTCGCGTTGCCGAAAAGCGCCAGCCTGGCGCTGTCACCAAGAATGGCCACCTTCTCGTAGGAAAGAATTTCAAGCTCCGTAAAATACCTGCCATAGGTGGCAGGCCACTCCTGTATGCGAAAAAAATCGTTATTGACCCCTCGTATCCGGCTCGCGATAAAACGGTTCTCGTATTTGATGTTAACCACCCTCCCTCCGATCATGGGAGTTATATATCTAATATAGGATGTGGTTCTTCGCAGGCGCTCCAGGTCCTTCTCGGTGAAAGGACGATCGGAGTCAATGGACATCGCGTTCGCGCCGTATGTATACACCTTGTCCCGCACCGCCACGCGCGCACTGTTGCCTATCCCGACCATCATGATAACCGAAGCCACGCCGATGATGATTCCAAGGCTGGTGAGCGCCGAGCGCATCTTGTTCTTGGCGAGCGAGCGGAAGGCGGTGACAAATAGATTGCGAATGTTCATTCTATTTTACGCCCCGGCGCGGCGATTTCCTGAACTGAACGTCCTGAACGATGAGCCCGTCCCTGAAGACTATTCTTCTTCCGGTATAGTCGGCCACCTCCGGCTCGTGGGTGACGAGGATTATCGTTATACCGAGCTCCCTGTTCAGCCTGGAGAAAATCCCCATTATCTCCGCGGTGTTTCGGGTGTCGAGATTTCCAGTCGGCTCGTCCGCCAGGATGATGGCCGGATCGTTTATCAGGGAACGCGCTATGGCCACGCGCTGCTGCTCTCCGCCGGAGAGTCTGTTGGGGTGATGGTCTTCGCGGCCGGAGAGGCCAACCATCGCGAGAAGCTCGCGCGCCTTCCGGCGCACCTCGGACGGGCGGGCACCGCCCCGGTAGATCATTGGCAATTCGACGTTCTCGAGCGCAGAGGTTCTCGAAAGTAGATTGAATCCCTGGAATACGAAGCCGATCTTGCTATTGCGAATCTCCGCCTTTCGATCGTCGTCAAGCGACGCCTGTTCGACCCCGTCAAGCAGGTAGCTACCTCCGGTAAGCGAATCGAGGAAACCAAGGATGTTCATGAATGTGGATTTGCCCGAGCCGGACGCGCCCATTATCGCCAGGAATTCGCCCTTTTCAACCGACATGGATATACCGCGAATGGCCTGAACGCTCACCTCGTCGCTCAGGAAATAGGTTTTTACGAGATTTCGGACCTCGATTACATTTTTCATTACAACCCGGCGGTCTTCACAGCTTGAATTTCTTCTCTATGCGCACCAGTATCTCGTCGCCCACCTTCAGCTTTTCCGAAGAGACCTCCGTAAAGGCATCGCCCACAAGCCCCGTCTTAACTCCCACTTTTTTAACCGGTATACTGTCCGCCACCCCGCCCCTCTTTTTCCACACAAACTGCCGGTTCAAATCGCCGCTCACCTCGACCGGGGAAACGATAAACGCCTCGTTGTGCACACGCATAACGCCTTCCTTTTTGTCGACCACGACCGTGGCGGTCGCGGTCATTCCGGGCTTTAGCTTCATCTCCGAATTTTCGCATATAACTATGGCCTGGTAAACCACCAAACCCTGCTGCGCGATGGGGTTTAGCCGCACCTGGTCTATCTTGCCTTCAAACACGCTACCCGGGAAGGCGCTTACCGTAAATGTGACACGCTGGCCCCTGGCAATCTTACCGATGTCCGATTCGTCCACGTTTATGGTAAGATACATCTTTCGCATATCTTCTACGATAACGAAAAGCGCCTTGTTTACGGAGACCACGTCCATCGGCCTTATTTCCATCGAAATAATCGTCCCCGAAGCGGGCGAGGATATGCGGGTGTAGCTCTTGTTCCTCATGGCGATCTCGTACTCCACCTGGAACTGCCTGTACTGGGCCGCTATCTTCTTGTAGTTAAGCTCGGCCTGCTCCAGGTCCTTCCTCGATATCAGGTTTTCCCTGTACAGGTCCTTTTTTGTCTCTATATCCGCCCTGGCGCCGGCCAGGTCAAGCCTGGCGCGCTCGAGCTGGGCAAGCACGCGAGACATCTCCTGGTCTATTTCGGTGGAATCCACTGTCGCGAGAATCTGCCCCCTGGCAACGACCTGGTTGAAATCGACGAACACCCGGTTCACCACGCCGTTGATCTTGCTCATTACACGGTACGAGTTCAGCACGTCGAGGCTGCCGGTAACCGAAACGGTTTTGACCACATCCCCCTTCGTCACCTTTTCATAACGATACACGACATCGGATGAGCCGGAGCACCCCCGGATCAGAAGATAAATGAGAAGGACCGCGGCCGCCACGGCGATGGCGATCATCGATTTTTTACGGGGGATGAGGCGGGAGAGGTTTATTTTCGACATAGGTAGTCCTCCTCGACGCCGACGGTCTTCGATAGTCTGGCAAGAATGGTAAGGTATTCATAACGCGCACTTACCGAAAAGAGTTCCGCGTCCAGCACCGCGGCCTCCGCGTCCTGAAGCGAAAGCTGCGAGCCCACTCCGGCATCATAGCTTTTCTGCGCGAGCGTAAGATGCTTTTCGGCGTTGATTTTCATGAGCCGCGAAAGCTCGATCTGCTTCTTTAACTCCTCCATCCCCTGTACGTAATTCCTCAACAGGGCCTTTACCCCCAGGAGTATCTGCTTCTCCCCATAAATTGATTTATTGTACTCCGCCTCCGCGGCGTTTATCCGGGCGGTTATGGCCCCTCCGGTATATATAGGGACCCTTGCCTGAATGCCCGCGTGAAATGTCGGTTCCCAGTTGGAGCCCTTGACGTTCTCCTGCATCTCGCCGAGGCCGGCTATGTTCTTGTTCTCGAAACCGAGTGAGGCCATCAAATCCACCTTGATACTCCCCGCCGAGCGTTCCACCTCGATATTTATGCGCTGGACCTCCCGGTTGAGCCTGGCGATACGCAACTCGGGATGGTGCCCCTCCGCCAGCCTGTACAGTTCCTCATAGCCGAAACGCAGGGAGGGCAGCTCCTCCATCGCGTACGGGGCCACATCTATCTCTTCCTCCATAATGCCGAGCGCGGCCAGAAGCTCGGTCCTGGCCAGGCTTTCCTGATTTTTCGCTTTTTCATATTCCAGCATGGCCGAGGCGAGATCTACGTCGGCCTTGGTGACATCGAGAATAGGACGCTGGCCGTTTCTGAAAAGAACGGTGGTGGTTTCGAGTTTCAGCCTGTATTTGTCCCTCAATTTCTCCCGCACCGCGGCGTTCTCAATCGCCATGTTGTACGCGTAATAGGCCGACTTCGCGTTCAGTACGATCGTAGAGCGCTCCTTGATCTCGTTCATCCTGGCCATATCGATAGCGAGTTTGGCGGCCTCCTGTCTTCGAGAAACATTAGGGTCGATAAGGTTGTACACGGCCGAGGCCCCGGCGAAGATGCCGATAGTGGTGTCTCTGCCCGGCACATTGAAGCCCGACGACGATGACTCGGGCTTTAAGTATTCGGCGGTTTTTACCTCTCCGCTAACCTGTATGCGGTCCGGCGCCTTCGCGAGGCGATAGTTCGCCGCGGCTTTTTTCTGTTCCTGGGCCAGCGCCATTACAGCCGGATGGTTTTCGAGAGCGATGGAGATACAATCCTCCCTCGTCAATTTGCGTGTTTCGGGGTATAGAGGACCGGCGAAGAGCAGCAGAACGATTCCGGCAGACGATAGCAATCGCACGTTCATTCAGGCCTCTGAAAAAAAATCACCCGCCTAAGGGGATAAAAGTGACAGCCGATTATTTTTATTCCCATGGAGAAGCTGCATCCCGGCCCAGAATAGGGACAAGCCCGTGGCCGGGCAACCAGAATGCATTAAAGCATTTGCATCGCCGCCCTGTCAATAATATAATGCTCCTGGAGCGGCATTGGCTCGCGGCGCATTTGAGTGTTTTTCCGAACCCGGGCCCAAAAAAAGTATTGACACTCGTTTTTCATGGAATAGAAGGTTAGCTCATTGAGCTTGCTGGCGTAGCTCAATCGGTAGAGCAGCTGATTTGTAATCAGCTTGTTGGGGGTTCGATTCCTCTCGCCAGCTAACACGGGTGAGGTTCCCGAGCGGCCAAAGGGAGCAGACTGTAAATCTGCCGGCGAAGCCTTCGAAGGTTCGAATCCTTCCCTCACCACACGACAAAAAAGTCGGGATTCGCGAATCCCGACTTTTTTTATAGGTGCACCCTCAAATCAAACCGCAACCGCGTTCAGATCGGTAAGCATCCTTTTTATGTCGGCATCGTTCAAACCATGCGCCCTGGCCCCCTGCTCCAGGGTCTCTATTGTAGCGATATGGCACCCTATGCAGTGAAGACCGTATCCGGCAAGAATGGGGCCGGCCTTGGGATGTTTTTTGATAAGCTCTCCAAACGTCATATCTTTCGTAATCGAATCCGCCATATTCCCACTCCTCAAGAACAAGTTATCTTGCAATATACCAACGGGACGGGCCCATTGTCCATTTTTTTTTTGAAAAACGCGATGGAGGATGGGGAAAAACCCACGCACGCCCGTCCAAAGCGTCAGATGTTCTCGAGAAGAACGGCCGCGCCCATTCCTCCGCCGACACAGAGTGTTGCTATACCGTACTTGACACTCCTTTTCTTCATTTCATTCATTAGCGTCACTATGAGGCGCGCGCCCGTGCAGCCTACCGGATGCCCAAGGCCCACGCCCGAACCGTTCACATTTACCTTTGTACGATCAAGCCCGAGCCCCTTTTCGCAGGCCAGGTATTGCGCGGCGAACGCCTCGTTGGCCTCGATAAGCCCAATGTCGTCCAGCTTCATTCCGGTCTTCTTCAAGAGTTTTTGTACCGCCGGCACCGGACCGTAACCCATTAGACTCGGCTCTACACCGGCTATCGCATTGGCAATCAGACGGACAATGGGCTTGGCGCCGAGCTCGTTCGCCTTTTTGGCGCTCGTCACGATAAGCGCTGCGGCTCCGTCGTTCAGCCCCGAAGAGTTGCCGGCCGTTACGGTCCCGTTTTTGTCGAAAACCGGTTTGAGTTTCGCGAGGCTCTCGCGGCTTACGTCGCGGCGCGGGTGCTCGTCGGTATCGAACATCTTCACCTCACCCTTGCGCCCGGGAATGGGAACCGGGATTATCTCGTCCTTAAACCTTCCGGAGTCTATCGCCGCGAGCGCCTTGGAATGGCTTTCGAAGGCGACCTGATCCTGCTCATCGCGCGAAATATTGTATTTCTTGGCCAGGTTTTCCGCCGTCTGGCCCATTATAAAGGCCTCTCCGAGCAGGCCGCTGCCCGAATGAAGCAGTTCCCACATCGCGTCCGTCATCTCTCCGTGCTGGAGGCGTGCGCCCCAGCGCGCCTTTTTAAGTATGTAGGGCGCGTTCGACATGGACTCAACACCGCCGGCCAGAACGATCTCCGAATCGCCGCACTGGATCTGCTGGCTGGCAAAGATGACCGATTGCATCCCCGATGCGCACTGGCGCTGTATGGTGACGGCGGGAACCTCCACCGGAATCCCGGTTTTAAGGGCCGCGGTTCGGGCCGTGTTGGCCTCCTCCGAGGTCTGGATGCAATCGCCGAAAATTACATCACTTAGCTGCGCGCCCTCCACCTTCGCCCTAACCATGGCCTCCTTCATGACAAGAGAGGCCAGCTCGTACGCCCGCACATCGCGCAGGCTTTGGCCGAAGCCGCCTATCGGCGTCCTGCATCCCGAAAGAATGATGATATCCTTGTTGTCCATAGAACAATCTCCTTTTTTTAGGAGGAAGATAAATGGGCCCCCTGGATTATCAAGACAATTTTAAAATATTATTACGAAGAGGCGGAGCATGTTGCATGACAGATAACGGGACAATCTTTGCACGATGTTTATATTCCGCTGATCCGGACTGCGCCTTGGAATAGAAAAAGGGAGGGGGTTTTACCCCTCCCTTTTTTCGCTTGAGTGTTGTTCTTCCGATCTACTCTTCCTGCTTGAGGTTGTACTGCGCGACGGCAAGTTTGGCCAGCGGTATCGAATACGGGCTGCAGGAAACGTAATTCAAACCGACGTTTATGCAGAACTCGATGTTCTCCGGGTCCGCTCCGTGTTCTCCGCACAGCCCCATCTTTATATCCGGGCGGGTAAGCCTTCCGCGAAGGGCCGCCACTTCGATGAGCTCCTTCACCTGTTCGCCGAGCACCTGGAAGGGATTGTTGCGGATGAGGTCGTAGAGCGAATAGCTTGGGAAGAAGGAGTTGATATCGTCGCGCGAGAGGCCGTACGTAGTCTGCGTGAGGTCGTTCGTCCCGAAGCTGAAGAACTCGGCGTACTGGGCGATGGAGCCCGAGCCGAGAGCGGCGGCCGGCAGCTCGATCATGGTCCCTACGCTGTAAATGAGATCATCGACGCCATATTCCTGCACCACCTCGTCCTTGATGTCCCTGATCCCCTTTACCACCTTGCCCTCTATCCTCTTGCCGTTCTTGATGAATTTCAATTCGTGTTCGGTCATGACGATCGGTATCATGATCTCCGGCTCGACCTTTATTCCCTCCTTTCTGAGCATGCAGGCGGCCTCAAAAATGGCGCGGCATTGCATCTCGTAGATCTCGGGATATGTAATCGCCACACGACAGCCGCGGTGGCCGAGCATCGGATTCATCTCCGACAGCTCCTCGCAGCGCGCCACTATCTCGGCCGGCTTTACGCCCTTCTTCCTGCCCTGCATGTACTTTATGAATTCCTTCATGCTTTCGTCGGTGCGCGGCAAAAACTCGTGCAGCGGCGCGTCGAGCAGGCGGATGGTCACCGGATAGCCGACCATGGTCTTAAACAGCTCGTAGTAGTCGGAGCGCTGCATCGGCTTGAGCGCCTCGAGGGTTTTTCTGCGCTCTTCCTCGGATTCGGCGAGAATCATCTCACGGAACTTCATGATTCGCTTCTCGTTGAAGAACATATGCTCCGTACGGCACAGCCCGATGCCGGCGGCGTTGAACTCGCGGGCCAGCTTCGCGTCTCGGCCCTGGTCGGCGTTGGCGCGGACGTCGAAATCGTCGATGAAATTCTCGACCAGTTGGAGGAAATCGATCAATCCGTTTTCCTTTACATTGGGCTCTATAAGGCCGACCTTGTCCAGATAGATCGTTGGAGGCTCGTAGTAGGGAACATTGATCGAAACGTAGTCTCCCTCCTTGACCGTTTTCCCGGCCAGGGTGAAGGTGGTCCCCCGTATTTTCATCTCCGGCTGGACCATCGCGACCTTGCCAAGGCTTCGGGCCACCACCGGCGCGTGCGAAGAGAATCCGCCCTCGGAGGTGATGACGCCCCTGGCCACCTCGATAGCCTTAACATCCTCGGCGTAGCTGGCGGGCATCACCAGTATCATGTTTGTGTCGCCGCCGTGCATTATCGCCTTTTTATACTCTTCGAGCAGTTTCGGCGTAGAGAAGAACACTCTGCCGATCGCCGCCCCGGTCGAACCGGAGATACCGCCTTTTATGGTCTTTACGCCGCCGATTGTCCGAGGGTCGATTACCGGGTGAAGAAGCTCGTTGAGCTGCGCCGGTTTAATATTGGACACCACGTATTCCTCGGAAACGCTCTTGCGCTTGCAGAGGTCCAGCAGGGTCTTAATGTGCGCCTGGGTCGATTTTTCATCGACATCGCGCTGCTCGACCAGCCAGAAATCGCCCTCTTCGATCGTAAACTTGATCTCCCTTATCTCCTTGAATTGCTCCTCGACCTTCTTCGCGATATCCGAAAACTTGTCGAAGTATTTTTTATCGATTTTTGTGATATCCTTGGGCTTGCTCTTGTCGATATCGAAGGCATTCTGGAGAAAATTGCCCTGGATTACCGGATCCCCGGTGATGATATTGCGCGTGTAGTAATTGCCCGAATAGGAGTTGTTGCCGAAATTGCCGTACACCATCGCCTGTACCATGATCGAAAGCGAGTTGTCCACGTCAATCTCCGAATCGCAGTACCGCGAGGCCGCCCCCTTCAGGATGAGGCTGAGCTGGTCGTAAACGTCCTCACTGAACTTGTCGCCAAGGTACTTCTTGAAGTTATCGACGGCCTTTTTAATGTCCTCAGCCTTCTGTTTGCCGCCCTTAACGTCCATCTTGTCGAAGTCCGCGGCCTCCAGGCTGTAGATTTTGGTCCCCATGCTCCTCAGCAGAAAACTGTATTCGCCGTACGCGAAATCAAGGCCCGTAAACTGGCCGAATCCGGTGACGGTCTTGTCGTTAAGGCCGATATTATGTATTGAGGGGAAATACGGAACGTTGAAATCCGAACTCAGTACAACTTTAAGAAGCAGGGGCTTTTTCGAGTCGCCGTATCCCTTTTTGGTCTCCTTTTCGAGATGATCGATATGGGTCTTCAGGAATTCCTTCAGGTTTACCTGGGGTAGCTTCCGGGTAAGCTCCGAATCGATTATAAATCCCGGGGCTATCGGCAGGCCCATCATCGCAAGCTCGACCGCGCGCCTTCCCCTTATGCCCAGCCTTTTCTTTGTCTTCTCGTCGAGATCCTTGAGGTCCTTGTTGAAATAAACTATGTTTTCCATTGTTCAACTCTCCCTTTAATATTCCTTGTCCGGTCCTTTTCCGCGTGTCAGCCCTTTAGAAGAGCTTTAGGACTTTGCCGACGCCCAGCTTGAGGAACTGTTCGAAGCGGGGGCTTGCGCCCTCGAAAAGATATTTCTGCAACTTGGAAACGTTGCGTATGTTTTCGCCCGAGATCTGAAAGAATATCAAACCGCCGGTTTTCACCTTCCCCCACTTGAAAAGGGTGTTGATGTCGTTGATGAGCTCGTTTTCGTAAAAGATCATCACTTCGAGGTCGGGATGCGAAACCTTGTAGCTTTCAATGATACGCTTCCACGCCTCGACGTTTCCATTATGAAAAAGCTCGTTGGTCACCTGGACCGAATACTTGGGCGTCATCCTTCTCTGCCCGGCCGCTACGGCCGCCGCCTGCGGTGTCGGCCTTGGCGCTTCTACCTTTGGCGCCACAGTCTGGTCGATGAACTCCTTGTTGATAAATACGTCTTTTCCGGAGATCATTTCCTCTATGGCCGCGATCGCCTCCTGTTCTATTTTTGAATCCTTCGGCTCCTTGAGATGGCGCGCGTATATCACCATCGCCTGGTCCTTTCCAAGCTCGCGCACCCTTTCCCAGTGCGCCTGGTTCTTGGGATTGACAAGTGTTGTCTCTCCCGAGGGTGTATAATAGACGATGAGGATGTCGAGGGCCGTCCACTTGGCGGTTTCCGCGGATATTTTCGTAAAATCCGTAACCGTGTCGTGTACGTTGTAGGAATCGTACGAATACTGGTACTTGTCGCGGATTACTGCACCGACGATCGGCAGTATCTGGTCGGTCAGTATTTCATTCTGGTCCAGATCGGCGTTTATGACATCGGCCAGGTTTCTTTTAGAATCCAGGTAATCGACGATTTCGTTGACCTTGAAGAAGTGGTTCAGTGCCTTGTTGAAATTGCTCCTGGTCGCAAGCGAATAAAAAGCGCTTTCCATTGGTCAGACTCCTTATGGTAATTTTTTCATCAATAAACCTTTATATGAGGGACAGCCGCGCCATCCAGGTCACGGCAATGTATAATGTGGATTATTTTGCAATAAATGCAAGCATTTTGTCAACTGCCGGAAAATATTAGGGCAGGCGCCAATTTAGCTCCATTGTTTCGGTCAGCCCTCCGGGGCTCGCTTCCCGCCATTCCTATAACCCGGCTATTCCAATATACTTTAAACTTCTCCCCTTCGACGAGCAAAAAAAGGGACGCCCTCGCAGGCGCCCCTTTTTAATTTCGAAATTACCGAGTTTACAGCTCTTTGAGCCCCGATGCCTTCCCCTTGGGTTTCGCGCGGGGCGAGAGATCGATGGATCCCTTGACCTCCGAGGATTCCCCGGAACCGGAAGCCGATTTGTACGCGGCCTCGAAGATGTCCTCTTTCATCTCCTGCTCGCCGAAAGACTGGGATATGTCCTCGCGAACGGTGGACCTTCTGCGCTTGAACTGCGCGAACGCCGCGTCGGCAAAGCCCTTCGATATGCCGTACAGGAACTCGTTGAGCACGTTCGCCATGCCCTTAAGCATGTACTGCTTCCTCTTGATCGTCGTTACGTCGACATCGAGGATAAGCCCGGGCTGAATGTGGTGCGGGTTGATCTTGTAGGTGAATTCGTTGAACTTCCTGTCGAGGAAGCTCAGGCGCTCGTCGAGAATGACACGCTCGATCGGGTTCTGATACCCGTGCATGTTCTGGAGGATCTCCCTGAGGTACTTCAGCTTGTTCTTCAAGTTGAGGATCCTGTCCTCATAGGTCCTGTTGTTCTTCTCGACGAAGCTTCCCTCGTTATACATCTCGCCGATCTCGTTCCAGAGAACGTTGTTGGGATCGGCCTCCTCTTCCTTCTTGCCGCGCCTCCACTCCTTGCTCATGAGACGATTGCAGAGGTCGTCGAAATCCTTGAGGGAACGGAAGCGTTTCTTGGACTCGTAATGGGCGTGCACAACGTCCCATGCCCTGAGGATCTCCCTCGTAAAGGCCTCCATCTGGCGGTCGAACTCGCGTTTCTCCTCGCGCAGCTGGTTCTGGTCGTAATAGGCGAGCCTTATGGCGTAGCGCTCATCCGGCAGGATGGTCCGGTCGAGCTCCTCGTATTCCCGAATCTGGCATATGCGCGCGTTCTTCATGTTGTCGCATACCTGGTATCCGAGCTTGGAGGTGTCCAGAATCGAGGTGAGGGCGTTGATCGCCGTATTGTAGCCGCGGTTTCTGATGTTTTCGGAGTCAATGATATGCTTGATGTTCTCGCGGATGTTAAGCGGATCGTATTCCTCCACGTCGATCTCGGCGCGGAGCCCTTCGATTTTGTCCAGAAACTTCTTCGCGAGGATGGTATATCGGCGGGACTTCTCGTCTTCCTTGTCGTCGTCGGTGAAATTTTCGATCCTCTTGATCTTCTCGAACATGATCTCGGAGCCGGAGAGCTCGCTCTTGCCCTGGTCGACAAGCTCCTCGGTGAGAATCATGACCTGCTTTTCGATGAGGTCCTGAATGTGTTTCTGGATGGCGTCTTTAAGGAGCGACTCCACTGTCACCTGGTAGTGATAGATGGGGCTTACAAGCTCGCTGTCGAGTATGTTTATCGACAGCTTGACGTCGTAAACGTATTTGGGCCGGAGCTGATTGTCCTTAAAGATACACTTGATGATCGCGTAGGCGTTCTCACCGCGGACGAACGCGCCGACGTCCGTTTTCTGGCGGAGTATGGCGTTGGTCTCGTTCTCGAGGTCGTTCATTCCCCGCTGGATGTGGCCCTGGAGGTGTCCGTACATGTTGACCATGGACTTTTCGATCTCGCCGGTGTTGAACTTGTCGGCGCCGCCGATCTTGTCGAGCAGCTCGACCACCTCCCTGGAGGTGTATCGGGCCAGGCCTTTCGCCTCTTCCTTGTCGACGAAGTCGCGGACCTTTTTAATGAATTCGTCCTCCATGGTGACCGTGTAGCGGTTGGCCATGTTCACGTACGACTGGTTCACATAGTTGTATATCTTCTCTTTAAGGCCGCCCATCACGTCGAGTTTTGCGAGGACCTCTTCGGGAAGCTTGGTCATGATGGTGTTCAGCACCTTGTCCGACGCTTCGTCGATGAGAAGCTTCGATTCGGCGATTTTGTCGCGCCCCTCCTGAGCGATCGAATTCCTCGACCCGACCGCACTCGGCTCGGTGGGATGAAATTTATTCGGGCTCTTGGGTAATTGAGTTATCGACATGTAAAAACCTCCTTTTTTTCTGCTGCGGACTTATTAAATCGCCCCCGCTCGAATTATGAACCTTTATATAATGTCACGCTCTTCACCCGGGGGGATTCTCGTTTCATCACGAAATGCCGCCGCGAGTGTATCAGCGCTTTATGCGATGTCAAGGCTTTATTTCAAATTAAATCAAATTTTTTGCCAAAATACATCCCCTTTTCGCCAGTCAGTCGATACTGTACTTGAACGTGTAGTTGGCCACCTTGAAGACATCGCCGTCCTTGAGGTATTCGCCCCGTACTCCGTTCTGAAACTCGATTGTATAACTATTGCCCCACTGCAGGGCGCACTTTATCACACCCTTGTCCCTCTCCGCGACGATGGTAAACGGCTCGGCTATCTCTATGTCCCTTATGTTCACCGCACAGCCGCCGCCCCGTCCGATGAGGACCTTGCGGCTCCCCTGACGGGTGAGGTTCGCTGTATTTATATACGGATCCAGTATGGCGTTGTTCCAGTAATCCAGAACGCCGTTGACCCGAAGCGCCCGGTATCGGCGCACCAATATAAAAATGGCCGCAAGCGCCAACAACGCGATGAGGGCAATGAACCATGGGCTGGAGAGGAAGGTTTTTTCGTCTTCGCGGCGCGCCGCGGACATGTCCCGCACATCCTGCATCAGCTGTTTCTCTATCACCTTTCCGGGGGCCTCGGTCGCGTCGACCACCTTGGTGTATGGCGAAACGCTCTCCTTTATGTCCTTTTTCGTTTTCTCGATCTTCCTGCTTGTTTCCAGATCTCCGAGATTGACGAGAAAGATGAACCAGTCCTTGTTGTTGTACTGTTTGGCCACCTTATTGATGTCGAAGCGCTCATGGCGCCGCCCCGGGGGCGGATCGTCCAGGGCGTCGGTCAACACGACTATCACCCTCTGGCGCCCCTTGTCCTTCTCCTCGAGCTCCTGGGCCTTTCTGAACACGTTACGGAGCATCTCCTGTGTGTAAGTCCAAAGCCCCCTGGCCTCGACCATGGAGAGGTATTTTTTGAGTATGTCCTTGTCGTTCTTGCCGTGGATGTAGACGACCGGGTACAGCTTTACTTCCGTATCGAAGGTGATGAAGGTGAAACTGTCACCCTCCTCGAGCTGATCTATAAACCTGTCGAGCCCCTCCTTTACCCCGGCCATAATATTCCGGCCACCGCTGCCTATCATGCTCATGGAGGTGTCCAGGACAAGGATCATGTCTTTTCGTTCCCTTGCCGCACAGACGCCCGGCATCACCAAGATAAAAGAAAGCAGGCCCGCGAAGAACAATCCCAGCGGGGAAATCCGTCCCAGTTTTCGCTCTTTCACGCTTTGCCTCTCCTTTCCGAGGGTGTGGAAGTACGCATAGAGACCAAATCCGCATTCCGGCTTAATAGCATATTAAAAATTTTGCTTTTTGTCAAGAATAATAATATCCATAAAAAGAGCCCCCGGAGGCCGCTTTCCGCGGCCAGGTTTTGTCCGGAAACCGGGAGGCGCTTCCAAGGATTCAACGTACTGTCAGTACTCAGCGTACTTTTCCGTGTATTTTACGTAATTCCTGAGATCGAGGCTCCCGCCTCGCTCGATATCCAGATACTCGTGCATGAGGATGAAGAACCACATGAGCGTGGCGGCTCCGGTTTCGAGCGCGATGAAGCTCCTCTTCTCGCGCCAGTTTTTTACCACGAGGCCCTTGTCGAGTATCATGAGCACGTCGAACTCGAGCGCATAATCCACGCTCTTCGAAACATAATAATCGAGAATGGATTCCTTTATTTCTTCAAGGCGCATGCCGCCGCCGGCGCTTACGATAAAGGCGGGAATGGCGGGATACTCCTGGCGGTCCTCTGTGAACAGGTTGAGCTTCTTCGCCTGCACTACACTGTTAAGGGCAGCCTGCAGGTTTTCCCTGCCTATGTCGCCACAGAGGTGATATGTACCGTATACCAGCTCCGACGGCGCGTAGCCTCCCATGAGCGCGGCCATGTCCCTGCAAAGCGGACGGTAAGCGACAAAGTCGACCCCCTCCGGGGAGTAGCCGCTGGGATCGATGACGCCGAGCGTGCCCAGGCAGAGCTTGGGCGGCACGAGGCCCTCCATTATTTTAATAAGTCCGCCGGGGTCCAATTGGGCGGCCGCCGGCGCGGTTTTGCCCGATTTCGACGCAGTCTTTCCCCGGGCCCGGGTTTTTGACTGGGAGCCCGGGCGCGCCTTGACGAGCTGTTTCTGGACGTCCTCGAAGTATTTCGTAAACATCGTGTCCCCTGGTAATGGTCAGTTAGTTTTTTTGCCGGCGGGTTTTCGGGCCGTCTCAGGGCTTTTCGTCTGGATGGCTGCCGTCGCTAGCGGCCCCGAATTCCTCGGGGCCGCTGTCATTGTTTACAATTCCGCGACATTTTCAAGTTCTATTTTTCCGCCGTCGGCGTCGTCCTCACCGTATTCGCCGGCGACCTCCTCGTCGCTTCCGACGTGCGGTCCGGGCTTTTTGCCGGCGGGCTCGGCCGGACTTTCGGCCTCGTCCTCGTCCGACTCGTCAGGGGCCTTCTTTCCCTCTATCCTGTAAAGGAGCTCCCTTGTGCTCATGCTCTTCCATTCGCGGGCGGTCGCCGCGTGCCGGCCGGCGGGATAATTTTTAAGATAGGTCTGAAACTCCCGGGCGGCGAGGTCAAAGCGCTTGCTTAGAAAATAGGCGTATCCCTTCTTTATCTGGGCATCCTGGTCCTTGTTGTACTGGGAGTTGGAAAGCACCCTGTTGAACCACGAAATGGCGGTGTCGAACCGGCGCTGGGCGAAATTGCTCTCGCCGATCCAGTACATGGCGTTTTCGGCGAGACGATCGTCCGGAAAATTCTTTAAAACACGGCCCAGATACGATATGGCGCGTTCGTAGCTCCCCTTCCGGAAGGCGTCGAGGCCGCTTTTATAGGCCTGGTCCCTGTATGCCGAGCGGACATCCGAGGCGTACTGGCTTACCGCGCCGTAATAGCGCAGGAAATATTCATAGGTGTCGTACGCGTCGTCGTCCATGCCCAGACGCTTGAAGGCGCGCGCCTTGCCGACCAGGGCCTCCTCGTTAGTTCCGTTCTCGGCGAGCGCTATGTCGAACATCCTCCTGGAGCGCTGGTATTCCCCGAGGCGCAGGTAGGTGTGGCCGAGCTCCGAATAGATGCGGCTGCGGAGGTCCCTGTTGTAATTGGCGCTGAGCAGGGCGTAAAGCTGGTTTATGCCCTCCTCGTTGTACTGCTTGAGCACGTTGAGCCTGGCGAGCCTTATCATCACCTCCTTCCTTAAATCCGCGGAGAGATGGGGATGATTGTTCTTGATAAGATAGCTGTATTTTAGAAACGCGAGCCGGTTGAGGCCCATGCGCTCGTAACACTGCCCGATGAGGTAATACGCCTCGGGGATCAGTCGGGATGAGGGATATTTGGCTATCACCTTCGTGAATATGTTGATGGCCTGGTTTATGGAGTCCTTGTCCCCGCGCTCGTAGATCATTTTGGCCTCTACCATCATTTCGCGCGCCTCGCGCTCGGGCCTGAGATAGCTTTCGTTGTATACGAAAACCCCGGCTCCAAGCGCCACAAGCAGTATGCCTACAATCAGTTTGGGTTTCATCAGTGAATCTCCTCACCTTGTATATGGCGCCGCCCTTCCGCCCGGACCGTATCGGAAGTTAGGCGGGGCGTTATCGCCGCCCTGCGCTCAACGTGTCCTCGAAATGGCGTATTCCCTCCAGAACTCCGCCTCCTTCGGGAAATGCCTCCTGACGTCGGGCATCAGGAAGTAATCGATCGCTTTTCGGTACCTCCGCATCTCGACAAGCGAGCGGCCCATGAAAAGGCGCGCCTTGGCGACCTCGGCCTCGTTAGTCGAGGAACGCGCCACCTCCTCGAGACGCCTGAGCGCCAGGGGGTACCTTTCACGGAAGAAGGTCTCCCGGAGCACCGCGTCCACGGTCCCTGTTTCGACGGGCGAGCGGCGCGGCGTCTCCTTTCCTGGCGGTGGCTCCATGCGGGCCGCCGGCCTTTTACGCGTTACGGGAGCCCGGCCCGCCGATACCGGATCGAGGGTGCAGTTGCTCCCCTCCTTGATGGTATTGTCTATGGACGAATCCCGCAGGCGCACCAACACGGCGTAATAGTTCGCCCCCTGCCCGGGGCTTGCGTCCGTAAACTCGCTTTCGTCCGCCTGGACGACCCCTATGTGGGCCGCGAGCGCGAGCCGCTGTACGTCGGTGATCGGCCTGTCGTAGCGGTACACCAGGTATTCGACGGAGCTTGAACCTATCCCCTTCCATGTGAGTCGTACGCTCCCATCGCCCTCCGGCCGCGCTCTGAGCCCGGAGACCGTTGCCTCCGAGATAAAGGCCACGAACACGCCCTTGGTCATGTAGCTCTGTTCCGGTATGAGCTGGAGGTCCTCGTTACCCGCCATGTCGCTCGTGCTAACGGCGTAATAATAGGTGCCAGTGGCCGTAATTCCTCGGTCCGTGTATGCCTCCCGCCTGTCGGTAACGACGGCCACGCGCTCGGCCCCCCTTATCTTTTCGGGGCTTGAAAGCGGCGCCGCACCACGGTATATGTTGTAGCTGATACCCTGCCCGGAGACGCCCTTCCAGCTAAGCGCCACCTGGGTCTGGTTGACCACCCGCGCGTAGATGAGGGTCACCTGGTCGGGAAGGAGTGGGCGCCCGGAGAGAGGCTCCTCCCTTTCCAAAATAACCGGATTTACCGTATAATTGACATCCGGATAGATTTCAATTTCCCTGGACATCACCCTTTCGCGCGCCAGCACCACATAATAGTAGCGGCCCGGCGGAAGATTGCTGTCGATGACGCTCGAGTTCATGGCTGCCGGCAGTATCTTTATAGACTTTGCCGCCAGCGCCTTTTCGAAGGTGTCGGGCGCCTCCGATGAACGCCCGACTATAAAGTCGTTCGGCGCCGTGGGGTCGGCGTCCCAACTAACCCGTATCGCCCCGCGAACCCCGGCCACCGGCTGCGCCTTTATATTGGTCGCGATGTGCGGAGGAAACTCGCTTGCCGGCTTCGCTACCGGGGCCTTTTCGGCCTTTTCGACGCGAGCCGGCGCCTCCTCGTCGAGGAGAAAGGCCGCCCTTACCGCTCCGCCAAGCGCCAGACCCGCGGACAGCGCGATGACGATCGGGATTGTCTTGTTCCTGTGGTTCGTTTTTCTCGTCATTATGTTCGGGACCATCCGGAAATATACTGCTTAAAGTTTCGGATAAATTGGGGCCGCTCTTGACTTTTAATTTCTATCTATCTATGCGCCCCGACGAGTCTCCCCCGGCGAGCCGCAAGACCTCTCCGGCCGTCGCAAGGTTGAAATCGCCCTCGATGGAGTGCTTTAAACACGAGGCGGCCACAGCGAAATCAAGCGCCTTTTCGAGCGATGAAAGGCCAAGCAGGCCGTATATAAGCCCCGCCGCGAAGCTGTCGCCGGCGCCGACGCGGTCCACGATGTCGTTTATGGCGTATTTTCGCGAGACGAGGATGTCCTTTCCGTCGAAACAACAGGCGCTCCAGCCGTTGCTGTCGGCGGAAGCGCTCTCCCGGAGGGTGATTGCGACAAGACAAAGCGATGGATAGGCGGCCATGACCGTGCGCGCGAGCTCCCCGTAGCGCGCGGCCTGTAGCGCGCCGCCTGCCGCCTCGAAGCCACCGAGGCCAAGGGCCTTCTGGCAGTCCTCCTCGTTGGCGACAAGCACGTCGCACAGGCTGACTATTCGGGGCATGAATTCCCGCGCGGGGACGCCGTAATTCCAGAGCCGGGCGCGGTAGTTGAGGTCGCAGGAGACGACGAGGCCGCGCCGGGCCGCCTCGCTTACGGCGACAAGCGCGAGGTTTGCGGCGTTTTGCGAGAGGGCCGGGGTTATGCCGGTGATGTGCAGCCAGCCGGCGTCTTTAAAGGCCCTCTCCCAGTCCATGTCGCCCTGCGAAATCGAGTTTATGGCGGAATGGGCCCGGTCGTAGATTACCGTAGAGGGGCGCTGGTTGGCCCCGCGCTCGGCGAAGTAGATGCCCATGCGCGAATCGCGGACGAGGCTTACGCAGCCGGTATCTACGCCATGCCCGCGAAGCTCGCGAAGCGCCGCGCGGCCAAGCTCGTTGTCCGGCAGGGCCGTTACGAAGCGAGCTGGAAGCCCAAGGATGGACAGGCTTACCGCCACATTGGCCTCTCCTCCCCCGAACTGCGCCTCCAGAAGCCGTCCCTGGAGAATGCGCTCGTTTCCCGGCGGCGAGAGCCGGAGCATTATCTCCCCCAGCGTTACGACCGTCCTGCCCGCCGCCCTGTTTTTAATGTCGTCTACAGTCATGCCCCAAACCCCGCACATGAATATTTCAAAAATACGCTTTCCAACGGCCGCGCTACTATGCGAAGCCGCTTGCCTCGCGTACACCCCGCCGGTAATCGAGCCTTAGCGTATGCTTTCCGTGCCGCGCCACTATCTCGCCCGGAGGGAAATCGGCGCGGCAGTGGGGGTTGTCGTAACGCGGATAATCCGAAAGCGGTACGACACTCCCGTTAAGCCGAAGCGGCCCGCTCCAGCCGAAATCCATCCTCCCCACGGAGGGCGAGCTGTAGCGAACGCGCAATCCCCCGAACTCGGGCGGGCTGTTCGAAATCGCTTCGACAAAAGCGTCGAAGGGACCGTTTTCAAAGCGGCCTCCAAGTTCGCAAAGCCAGATATTTTGCGCGCCGTCGGCGATAAGCTCGCGCCCGGAATCGGGCCCATCCTCCCTCCAGCGGTATCCGTTCCGCGAATACAGCGCAAGGTAGGCATTGTCCCTGCGCGCGAACACCCAGCCGGCGCGCTCGCGCACCTCGTCGAAGCGGTCGCGCGGAAGCCAGGCGTGCGTGAAGAACAGCCGGTCCGTGTGATAAATACCGGGCCTCCCCTTTATGTTGTACACGCACATCAGCACGTTTTTTATCTGCGCCGCGCGCGGCAGCCTTCCCGAGCCGGTCCAGTAGCCGATGGAGCCGTCCTCGTACTTTCCCGGATGCGTCGTAAAGCACACCGCCTCGCTCCCAAGGCTCGCCTGCCAGACGTGCTGCTGGTCTCCGCCGTAGCCGGGGCGGTAATCCTGCGCGGAGCTCAGCATGTACTCGGCCGTGCGGTAGGTGTAAATGTTCACCTCCTCGCGGGTGTTTCGCGTTATGTCCTTTTCGAAGAGTCGCGCCACAAGCGGAAGCAGGCCGAATTTCCGCGCGGCGGTGATGAGCCGGCGTTTGGAGGCGAAGGGCGCGAAGAAGTCGTTGTCCCACCAGCGGTACGAGTCGAAGAGGCGCATCACCGCGGTGATGGTTCGGGGATGGGCGTATGCCTCCAGGCCGAGCGTCTCCATCACGCACTCGGGGTCGTTTAGATCCATCCCCCAGCGCCCGGCCTCGGCAAGGCGTATGCCCATGCGCTGCCTGTTCTCCATGGCGTTCCGGTCGTTCGCTATCGCGTAGATGACGCGCGGAAGGCGATACCCGCCGAGGGCGAGAGAGACGGCCGACATGTTGTCCGCCCCGGCGAAGACCCCTGCGCCGAAGAGGAGCTTGGAGGTGTCCGTGGTGGACTCGAGGAAGGGGAAGCGCTTCTCCTTCGCGTAGCTCCGCCCGTGGGTCGAGCCGAATACGCCGTCGAGGCTGTTGAGCGCCATGTCGAGAAATATGAGGTCCAGGATGATTGGCGCGCGCCGTCGAATCGTCTCGTCGGAGCAGAAGTCCACGAGGTTCGCCATGGCCGTAATATCCTCGTCGTAATACACGTTGGAGAGCCACTCGCTGAATCCGGTAAGATAACGCATCTCCATCCAGCGAAGGATGCGCCGGCGGGCGCGCTCCATCCGCTCGACGCCCGTAAGGCCGCTTCCCTCGAAGGTCCGGTCCGGGAACAGTTGCCCGGCGAGGTACTCGTTCACCGCGAACATTATCTGATGGTTCTCGGTCCAGGTGCACATGGAGTCCACGCCGGGCTCGTCCGGCCAATACTTAAACGAGAGGAGCGTTCGCTCGGCGCGCGAAACAAGCCTTTTGTCGAGAAGCGGGCTCCTGCCGAACATGTACATCATGCGCACGATCCCGAGCATAACGAAGTCCGAACAGTCGCGCCGCTCGTCGATATAATCGAGCGCCGCCTCGATTAGCCCTGCGTGTACGGGCCCGCGCCCGGAGGCCAGGCGCGCGAGCTCCAGAAAATGCCCCTTTAAGGTGTCGCGGGCGGGGTTGTGCCCGGCGTGGGCGAGGAATGCCCGTCGGCGCTCCTCTCCGGTCGTAGCGAAGGGGCGCGGCGAGTAGCGGTCGGGCCGCTCTTTCGCCGGATATCTCCGTGGCGGCCGTCCGCGGACGGCGAGCCTGTAATCGGTTACTCCGGTTGTCTCGAAAAATTCATGCCGATGGACGGGTCCGCGGCCGTCAGTGTACATCGGCCCCTGCCCCTTTTTTGTTTTCCCCGATGGGAGGGGCGTCTGTTCGCCGCGTTCACGGCCCCCTGCGTTTCGCCTCATCGCCGCGCCTCAGACCAGAAGCTTCTTTAAAAACTCTTCCTCGGCGTCGAGTTCGGCGCCGCTCTCGCCCGCGCGCCGGCGCTCCAGAAACTCCTTGAGGCGCGCGTGCGTCGCCGGGGTCAGCGGGAACCTGATTGCGAAGTACAGGCAGAGGGCCAGCAGCAGAATCGGCGCAGCGGCGAATACAGCCCTCAGCACCGTAATGAACTCCGCGGACTGCGGCTGCTGGACCAGCCTGGTGATGCCGTCCACGGTCTCACTTAGCGGCGGGGCATAGCCCGCGAGCGAAATGGCCTGCGATATCAGAAAGATCGCCAGGGCGGCGCTGAGCTTCCGCATGAAGGTAAAGAGGCCCGCGTAGACCCCCTCGCGCCTCATCCCGGTAACGAGCTCGTCCACGTCGGGAAGGTCGGGAAATATCGAGTAGATCATCACCACGACCCCTCCGGTGGCAAGCCCCATTGCGCAGCCGAAAACGAACACCGACACGCGGGCGGACTCCGGGGTGATTAGAAAGCTTCCGGCCATAACCGCCATCCACAGGCACACGCCTATTATAAAACCGGTCTTCTTGCTCGTCCTGCGGCTTATCCAGTAATACAGGGGAATGACGGTTAGCTGGGTGATCAGGAGGGCGCCGAGCACATAGTTGGTGTCGCCGCCCCTCTTTATATAATGCGTCATGAAATAGATGACTATGGCCATCACCACGTCCATGGCCAGAAAGCTGAAGAGATACATGAACATCACATGGAGAAAAGACTTTATTTTAAACGGCTCGCGGTAGGACTTAAGCAGGTTGAACTCGGGGACCGCCTCCTGGAACTCCGGCCGTTCCTTCGTATAGAAGAAGGTGGCCAGAAAGGGAAGCGCGAAGAAGAGCCCGAAGCTTGCGCCCATAATCATGTGCCCCACCCGCACGTCGGGGACCATTTTTACGATCTCCATGGGGACGACCGCGCAGAGGATGGACGAGAACATCGAAAAGCCCATGCGGATGGAGACGAGCGAGGTGCGCTCGGCGTAATCCAGCGTGAGCTCGGAGGCGAGCGCGTTGTACGGCACCATGACCAGCGTGATGACCGCGTCGAAGAAGAAATACGCCAGGAGCACGAAAACGAAGCGCGCCGCCTCGCTCTGGTAGCTTACCGGATACCAGAGCATGAAGTACGAGAGGAAGATGAAGGCCACCCCCGCAAGCAGAAAGGGCCGCCGGCGGCCGAAGCGGGTGCGCGTGCGGTCGGTAATGAGGCCCATCAGCGGATCGTTGACCGCGTCCCAGATCTTGCTGATTAACAGAACGGTGCCGGCCAGCGCGGGGCTTAAGCCCACAATGTCGGTTAGAAAATAGAGATAATAAATGCCCACGATAATCATGGACCCGCCGCCGTAGATGTCGCCCATGCCGAAGGCGATCTTGGTGGGGAGCGAAAGTTTTTCACCTGTGGTTTTCATCCGGAGTGGCCTCCATCGAGTTCTATGGTCTCCTTTTGCCCGCTTTCCGCGGAGCGGTAGAGCGCGAGCACGGTGGCGAGCGCCGGCAGAGACCTTGCGGCGTGGTTATCGTAGGGCGCGTCGTCGCGCACCCATCGAACAAAGCCGATTATGTTTCGCTGCAGGGAAAAAAGCCCGGGGAAGGGCATGGAATAGCGTTTTTTCCTTAAGCCAAGCAGAAGGAGCCTCGATGCGGGCGGAAAATCGTCGGGACCTGTGTACACGGCGGTGCCCCGCTCCCCGTACACCTCGATCCTTACCCTCTGATGGGGATTGGCCGTCATGGCCCCGGTGACGCTTAGGAGCGCGCCGTCGGAAAGCTCCACCGTCCCCATGCCCAGGTCCTCCACCTCCACATCTTTGAAGCGCCGGCGCGCCGTCATGCCCATGGCGGCGGCCGGCGGGCTCCCCATCGCCTCGAGCGCAATGTCTATCCAGTGGCTTGCCTGCGTAAGAAGGGTGCCGCCCCCGGCCTCGGCCTTTCTGGAGCGCCATGCGCCGGCGGCGAAGTATTCGGGCCCCCTTCGCCAGGGCATGTTGACACGGCAGTGCGAGATGCCGCCGAGCAGCCCCTGGCGGCAGAGCATGATGAGCGCGTGCGCGCTCCGGTCGTAGCGGTACTGGTAGTTGACGGCCAGCTTGAGTTTTCTTTCCCGCGCCGCCTCCTCCATCTCCCGCGCCTGCCTCATCGTAACGGCGAGCGGCTTCTCGCAGAGAACATGGTGGCCGAGTTCGAGCGCTCGCATTACGACCGGATAATGGAGGTTATGCGGTATCCCAACGAAAAGCGCGTCGGGCCTCTCCCTCTCCATTAGCTCCCCGGCATCCCCATACCCGGTCCCCGCCGCGAAGCGCCCGGCGAAGGCGGCGCGGCGGGCTATATCGGGGTCGGCGCACGGACCTATGGCCACGCCCGGGGTCATGCGGACCACCCGTGCGAGGTCGGTCGCCATGTCGCCGCAGCCTATGAATCCAAGCGTAAAGCGTTTTTTCATGGCATCACTCCCCCGCCTCTTCGTCGATACGGCAAACCCAGTACAGGCCCCTCTTAAGCACCTGTCCGGCGGCGGGGTGCCTTATGGTGGCGGCGCGATGGCCCGGGGCGAAGTAGCACACACGGCCCTCCCCGAACACGCGGGTCCATACCTGCGGCTCCGGGCCCTTCTCGGTATCGGCTACGAAATGTACGGTATTGGAGCGATCGTACTCGTGAAAATAGAGCTCGTCATGAAGGGTAAAAGCGTCGATCCCACCGAATATCCCCCGGGTCACGCGGCGAAGGGCGAAGGGGCCGACCCTGCCATGAGCGACGAAACGCCCGCCGAGCAGATCGAACCAGCGGTCCCTAATCTTAAACGAGGCCGAGGCCGAATGCAGGGCGAAAAGTCCGCCGCCGCCCCTTACGAAAGCCTCAAGCGCATCGAGAGCCAGGTCGGATACGCTTTGGCGGTGCAGGTAGACGGCAAGCGCATCGAAGTCCCCGCCCGGGAGCGTTTTTAGCGCCTCGATCGACCCGGAATGGACGCACTCGAGCCGGTCCATGCCCAAAAGGAGCCGCTTTAAATCGCTCCTTGCCCGGAGGGAGGGATGGACTAAGCCGTCGGTAATTACGAGAACCCTTTTTTTCAATCCAGCCCCCTTATTTTAGTATCGATACAGCTCATGGCCTATCATTCACGCCGTCCCATAGACGCTCCCGTCACGATGTTCCCTCCAGACCCGCTCGAACCAGGCATCCTCCTCCGGCACGGGGCGCACCCCGACGACACGCGCGACCGGCCGGCCGTCCGGCGAAAGCTCCACCTCCACCGTCTCGTCGAGCGCCATGGCCTCAATTTTCGGCCCGCGTAGCGCGCTTGCCCTGCCCTTCGCGTCGATTTCCAAAAAGTCGCCGATCGCCCCGGCCAGGTAGGACCCGCGTCCGCCCGCTATCCTTCCAAGCACCAGGCTGGAGGTCTCGAGAAAACAGCGCTCCATGGCGAGGAGTTCGGCGTTTACGAAATAGTCGCGGAGCTCCTCCGGCCCGGCCACGCCTGAAGCCCTGTGGCGCTGTAATGCCTCCGCGTTTTCCGAGAGCGCCCGCTCTATTATGGAAGGCTCGCGCAGTATGCCGAGGGCGCTGGACATGCGCCGCTTTAATCGCTGGCGCTCGTCGCGCCAGTCCATGGGCTCGGACGAAAGCGCCCTGCGGCATTCGAGCAGGCGGGCCTCGAGCGCCGCCCGGATGTAAGCCTCGGCCTCGCTATCCGAGGGGGCCTCTCCTGCCGCGTGCCGGTGCGCTATCATCTGGGCGGCGCGAAGCCCCCCGACCTGTCCCGCGTTGAGCGCGGCGCCTCCGGGGCGGTACACGCCGTGCGAGCCGTTGGCCTCCCCCACCGGAAAGAGATTCCGCACGTTCGACTCCCACCAGATGTCGCCGCAGAGCCCGCCATTGACGTGCTGGTGGCACACGGCGATCTCCAGCGGTTCGCGCGCGAGGTCGACGCCGTTTTTAAGGAATAGCCCATAGGCGGGCGCGTTCATCGCGATAAGCCGCTCCGCGGGCGTCTTTTCGAGCGCGCCCGAGCGCCCCAGGTACTCCTTCGCCTCGGCGGGCAGTTCGTCCGGAATGGAAAGGGGGGCGCCGGAAAACGACGGGTTCGCGCGGTAATCGACAAAGACGCGGCGCGAACGCACTGCCGACTCGTAATAAACCAGCAGGTCAACGCAAGATGAGCCGTAATCGGAAACCTTTAAAGCGTCGAACGGCCATTCGTAGCCCTTGCGAAACTGCGCAAGGAGCATAACCTCCCGCGACGGGAAGAAGTCGGCGAGGAATTCGCGCTCGTCGCTCCCGTCGAGTGACGTGGAGTAATAGCGCGGCAGGGCCTGCTGGTACGAGCCCGAAAGGTTCCAGCGCGGCCGCCTGGAGGCTATGCCGAACTGGGACTCGGAGAGGTTCCGCGCCGCCGCGCCGGCGGTGAGCGCGGCGCCGAGCGTACCGGTCTGGCCGGGCGGATAGACGCTGTCGGCGTAGAGCTCGCCGGGGCCGCCCGTGCCGAGCACGATAAAATCGGCCCGAACGGCGGTAAGGCCGTATGGCCCGCCGAGATCCTTGGGCCCGCCCATGGCTACGAGGCCCACTGCCCGGCGGGCCGCGGGTTCGCCCGTAGCGACGATATCAACGATGCCAAGGCCCTCGAACACGGGGACTCCGAGGAGCGCGGCCTCGTCGCGAAGCCTCTGGTACATCATTATGGAGGTGTCTGGACCAGCCGAGGAGCCCCGGGCAAGCTCGTCGTGGTCGGTTCTATAGGAAGCGAAGGATCCGTAGCGGTCGAAGGGAAAGCCGACGCCGAGGATGGCGAGATGGTAAAACTCTAAAAGCGACAGGGCCGCCTCCACCAGCGCTATATCGCCGTGGACACAGCCGCCGGCGAAGAGGCGCGACGCCATGCCGCGGACCGAGTCGCCGGAGGGGTCGAGCCGGTAGTAGGTCTGCTTGTCCGAGCCGGCGTTGGCCGAAACGCCCGCGCCCATTCGCTCCGTGAAAATGGCGACGTCGTCCACGCCGAGCCGCTTTAGGTGCACAGCCGCGTTAAGCGCTGCCGCGCCCGATCCCGCGACCGCGGCCCTTAGCGATACGAGCGGGACATCCGCCCCGGATGCCGTTATGCGCGTTTTTTCCATTTCGCCCTGTCCCGATCCGTCATGCCGCCCTCCGAAACGGCCTTTCCCGCGCGCCCCTGCCGTGCGCCCGCTACAGGGCCCCGCGGCTTATTTGGAACCCGCCGTCCACGTTTATAACCTCGCCCGTTGAGTAGTCGTGGTGCCCTCGCACCACCGCCACAAGGGCGCGCGCCACGTCCCCGGGCTCGCCCCAGCGGCCAAGCGGCAGGAGCCCGGCATCTATAAGCCTGTCGTACCTCTCCGCCACAGGCGCCGTCATGTCTGTGCGGACGATCCCCGGCCGTATCTCGAAGACGCGCACGCCGTACGGGGCCAGGCGCGCCGCGAACAGCTTCGTCATCATGGCCATGCCGGCCTTGGAGAGGCAATAGTCCGCGCGATTGACCGAGGGAAGATAGGCCGAGATGGAGGAGATGTTCACCATATAGCGCGCCCCCTCCCCGTTCATTAAGAGGTCAGAAAATCGCGAGCTAAGCAGAAACGGCCCTATTAGGTTCGTCCTGAGCACGCGAAGCATCGCCTCCTCGGTGAGATCGAGCATGTCCCGCCGGCCTTCCGTGCTTATCCCGGCGTTGTTTACAAGAACGTCCAGCCGCCCGAAGCGCGCTCTCACCGCCTCGAAGAGGGCCTCTCGGCCCGCCTCGAGCGAAACGTCCGCACGTGCGTAGATGCACGAATTTTCATCACCTCCCGCGCTTCGCACCTCGGAAAGGGCCGCCTTCGCCTCGGCCTCCGCGCGACGGCCGTTCAGCACCACCGAAAAGCCCTCGGCCGCGAGCGCGAGGGCCATGGCCCGGCCTATGCCGGCGGTCGAGCCGGTTACCAGCGCGACTTTTCCCGCTCCCGAGCGCTCAGGCATCGCGGACCCTCCTCCACCCTACAGAATCCCCCTCTATAAACGCGCCCTCCACCTCCAGGCGCATGATTCGAGCCTCCCGCTGTTCGATGTTGTCGCGAAGCCAGCGCGCGGCGAGAAAAGCCATCTCGTAGGTCGAGAGGCTGATGGTCGTTATGGAGGGCCGGAAGAGCGCCTGTGCGGGCGAGCGGTCGAAACCGGTAACGGCGACATCGCCCGGAACGTGAAGTCCCATGTCGCGGAAATGCGAGATGAGGCGGATGGCGAAATTGTCGTTAAAGCACATCACCGCGTCGCAGCGCCTCTCCTTGAAGAAGGCGGCCGCCCTCCCGTCCACCGATGCGATCTCGGCGGCGCGGTAGACGTTCGCTTTGAAATCCGAAAGGCCTGCCTCGGTCATGGCCACCGCAAAGCCACGGTAGCGGTCAATGTCGATGACGTTGTCGGCGCAGCCCAGATAGCCCACGCGACGGTAAGAGCGCTCCGCAAGGTGCCTCCCCAGGCGAAGCATGCCCTTAAAGTTATTGCACGAGACGTAGCTTTCGCCTTGGCGGACGCGGTTAAGGAATATGTACGGGATGTCGGCCCCCCGAAGGAGCCCGCGCATGGAGTCGTCGATCTCACCGAAGGCGAAGATGAACCCGTCGGCGCCGGGGCCCGGCAGGCCGGTAGGGGCACCCAGATCCTCGTAGGTGAGAAGCGAAACCTCGCGCGGAACATCGCCGAAGGCGTTGTTGATGGCCACGACCAACTCGCCGGGGTCGAAGAAGGGGTTTGTGGCCAGGCGCTGGCGCCCGGGGATTACGACTGTAATGCGAATGGCGCTCCTGCTTATATGGCGCTTCCTCTTGCGTGGGGAAAAATCGCAGGCCTCCACCGCCTCGAGCACCCTTCGCCGGGTGCCGGCGGAGATGCCGGGGGCGTTGGACAGCACGCGCGAGACGGTGCTGGCCGATACTCCGCACGTTCGCGCTATGTCGTCGAGCCTTCGGGGACGTTTTGGGCTCATCGGCCCCCTCCTTCGCGCGCATAGGTGGTGCAGCGGACGGGCTTCTGGTTTTTAAGAAGGCGGGAGCAGCCTCCGCAGAGCGTGCAGTAGTCGATGCTTCCCGGGGCGTTCTTAAGCTTTTTCGGATAAAATGGGTCGGCCAGGCTCTGCCGCCCGAAGCCCGCGATGTCCGCGTACTCGGCGGAGATGTTCTCCTCGGCGAACGAGGCGGCGGACTCGCCCCCCGTGGAATAGGCCGAGCCGATGACGGGCACATCCGGAAACCACTGTCTTACCGTTCGCGCATACCGGAAGTGGTGGTACAGATCGAAGGCGTTTCCCTTGAGCGGGCGCGTAAGCTGCGGCGTTATCGCCGGGACTCCCGCGGAGACGTTGATATAATCGGCGCCCGCCCCGGCAATCTTTGCAAGCACCGTCCTCATGTCCGCCAGGTCCTCCATCAGCCCCTCCGGCCCGGCCGTGCCGCAGCCGCCGCGCAGCCCCTCGTAGAGCGAAACGCGCACCCCGGCGAGAAAGCCGGGCCGCACCGCCCTTGCGTCGGCGATAGCCGAGGCGACAAGGCGCGCGCGATTGGCCGGGCTCCCGCCGTAGTCGTCGCCGCGGTCGTTCAGCGGGCGGAGAAGCTCGCCGGCAAGGTAGCCGTGGCAGGCCTTAAGTTCGGCCCCGTCGAAGCCCGCGCTCGCGGCGAGGCGTGCGGCCTCGCCGTGCAGGTTGCGCACCGCGTCGAGACCGGCCGCGGAGATACGGGGCGCGGAATCGTCGCCGCAGCCGCTAAAGGGGCGCGAAAAGCCTCCGGCAAAACGACCAGCGTGGGTAAGCTGAATGATGAAGAGCGAATCGGGATTTACCGCTTTGAACGAATCGACCAGGCGGCGGAAGCCGTCGACGCTTTCTTTATTCATTACGAGGCCGCGAACGCGTGCCAGTGAGTCCGCGGTGACCGATACCGCCTCCATTATGACAATCCCCCATCCTCCGGCGGCCAGAGAGCCGTAGCGAGCGAACTGGGCCTCGCCGACACCGCCGCCCGGGGCGGCGGAATTGGTCTCCATGGCCTGCGCGGCAAGCCGGTTGGGAATCACACGGGAGCGGAAAAGCGCGGGCGATGTAAGCAGGTTCGATTTATTCATAGATATATAATTGTTTTAATTACCGCAAATTTTGCAATTATTTTTTCGAAGAGGCTTGACTTTTTAGCATCTTATAATATACTGAAATATAGGAGTTGATTTGATGAACATATCGCCGCCAACCCTTTAAGGGAAGGATCGGCGTTTATAATAGAGTTTCTGTCTCACACCGGGACTTACGAAGGCCCATTTATTTTTAAGGAAGGCCTTCGAAGGCCCGGGACAACTTGAAAGACCAAAGTGCCGGATATATACGGAGGTAAGCCATGAAAAACCTAACGGCTTCTTTCTGCATCGACGATCGCTGCGACTACTACCGTAGGTGTGAGACCATCTTCAACGAGCTCGACGATTCCGCCCGGAACAATGTCAACGAACATTTCCTGGCAAGACACATAATGCTGTAGTCCCCTGTCGCCGGAAAGTGGAAGGGGCGGCCGGGGCCGCCCCTTATTTTCGCATTTTGCCGAATTTCGTGTTTCCGGAAACGGGAAAACCCCGGAAAATGCGTTGACAAAACAAAGGAGCGTTATTCCTGTACATTCAATTAACAGGCCGGAATGCGTCCACGAGCGCTCTTTTCCATTATACGGAGGAGAGCGCTCTTGTATGCCAGGTGCGGATTCGCCATCATCCCGTTCGGGGTGCCTGGCCTCCGCCGGCACTTCGGTCCATAACAGCGTTAAAGGAGGGGTGGCGGCGCCCACCATATGGATGAAGGATCAATCGCTTCGGGAGAGGGTCTCGTAATAGGCGAGACCCAGCGCGGCCGTTCGGTATTCGCCGCAAAAGACTTTGATGCGGGCTCGTTTATAATTGAATTCGGCGGCGAGCGCTTCAGCCGCGAGGAGTACATGGCCCTCGTCGTCCCCGACAACAACCACTTTCTGCAGATCGACCATAACGTCTTTCTGGGCCCCACAGTGACGGCCGACAATTTCATCAACCACTCCTGCGATCCCAACTGCGGCTTGAGGATCGATGACGGCAGGGCCTATCTCTTCGCCATTCGGCCCATCCTGAGGGGCGAGGAAATAAGCTTTGACTATTCCACCTCTATGGACGAGAATTTCTGGGAGATGGAATGCCGGTGCGAAAGCCCCTCCTGCAGGGGAAGGATACGCGATTTCCGGCACCTGCCGGCGGATACCAGGGAGCGTTACATGGCGCTGGGCGCCGTTCCAGGCTTTATTCTCGCGGGACTTGAGCGCACGCCGGACATCGCGGCGATGGCCGCCGGACCGGGCGCGGGCTTCCCGCCTTCAGCGGACGAGCAGCCGGCCCCGCAGTCGGCCTTCTAAGCACCCCGTCCGCCCAAACGCCTGTCGCCACGCTACCGCCCCCCGCCGGCTGGCCGCATCGCACGACAGGTGAACCCGAATGAAGACCGAACGACAACCGGCGAGCGACCGAGTGCCCTCCGAAAGCGAATGCCGCGCGCTCGCCGAGGAACACGGCATGCTGCACAACATAAAGGCCCACTCGGAGGCCGTGATGCGCGTCGCCACATCCATTGTGGATGATCTTGTCGCCCCGGACGGGATGGAGCGCCCTCTCGTTGTGGCGGCCGCCCTGCTGCACGACATCACCAAGACCCGCGCGCTTGGAACGAGGGAGCGCCACGACAAATCGGGGGGCGAGCTCGTGCGGGGCCTCGGTATGGAGAGGGTCGCCCGGATCATCGAACAGCACGTCTACCTTGAAAGCTTCGCCCCCGACGGGCCTCTCCTCGAAAGCGAGATAGTCTACTACGCCGACAAACGCGTGATGCACGACACGGTCGTTTCGCTCGACGAGCGCCTGGAGGACCTCGTGGTCCGCTATGGCGGTACGCCCGAACGCGAGGCCCTTATACGCGGGAATTTCGAGCTCGCACGCGCCGTTGAGGCCAAGATAGCCCGCCGCATGAGGTCCGGCGCCAGGGGACTCCAGGCCCTCTGTGGGCTCGCGGATGAATAGGCGTTTCCTCATACTCGACTGCTACGTCGACGAGCCCGCCTGTCTTGGCGTGCCCCCCTTCGTCGCGCCCTATCCCCGTTATATTCTCGGCGCGCTGTTCGACGCCGGAGTCCCGCCGGAGGCGGTCGACTACCTCACCATCGACAATCTGAGGGTTTCGGGCTATCGGCTGGAGGAGCGCTACGAGGAGGCCTTCGTAATCGGCGGGGCGGTTGTGCCGGGGAAGTACTTAGGACACCGAATTGGCACCCTTGCGGAGCTGCTCCGCACTATGGACGCGAACCCGCGCCAGGAATTCGCCGTGGGAGGGATGATAGCCCCGCTTTTAGAGCGCGAGAGGCGGCCCAACTGCCTTCCGGTTCTCCGCGATATAGAGGCGTATGCCTATACAAAGGCCCGCGGCGCGCCCTCGGACGAAAGGCGCACAACCGAACAGATCGCCCGCTGGGCCGTAAGTGGGGCCGGGCTCGCGCGCAGGCATCCCGATCACCCCAACATCATCTGCGAGATCGAGACCTTCCGCGGCTGTCCGCGGCTGTCGCACTGCTCGTTCTGCTCCGAGGGCGCGACACACGAGCTCGAGTTCCGCGACGAGGGCGATATCCTGTCGGAGATCGACGCGCTTATCGCCGCCGGCGTTACGCGCTTTCGGCTTGGACGGCAGGCCGACATCCTCCAGTACCGCACCCCCTTCGCCGAATTTCGAAAGGGCTTCCCCCGCCCTTCGGTGGAGGCGGTTTCGGATCTTTTCGGCGAACTTAAAAAACGGCGCGACGCCGGGGCCATCCGCGTGCTGAACATCGACAACGGAAACCCCGGCACTATAGCGAACTTTCCAAGCGAGTCGGCCGCGATACTTCGCGCCATCGTGGGGGCGATAACGCCGGGCGACACGCTCGCCATGGGCGTGGAATCGCTCGACCCGGCAGTCATTGCGCGTAACGGCCTCAAGGTTAACGCGCGCGAACTGCTCGAGGCGGTGCGCCTGGTAAACGACATCGGCGGGCGGCGGGAGGAGGGGCTTCCGGCGCTTCTACCCGGAATAAACCTTATACACGGCCTGCCGGGCGAGTCCATGGATACCTTCAGGCTGAACTACGAGGGGCTGGCGGCAATCGCCGGGGCGGGACTTATGATAAAGCGCATCAACATCCGGAAGCTCCTGCCGTATCCCGGCACCGCCGCGGGAGGGGCGTTTCGCGAGCCGGCAGTGAGGATACGAAACCGCTACGAGTACTATAAAAGGCGCATCCGCGAAGAGATAGACCATGTAATGCTCCGGCGGGTGTACCCCGCGGGCACGGTGCTCCGCGAGGCGCTGGTGGAGGAGCGGCGGCACGGCTACTCGCTCGCAAAGCAGATTGCAAGCTATTCCATTACGGCGGCGGTCCCGCTCGAGCTGCCCCTTAAAAGCTTCGCGGACCTAATTGTGGTAGGACACCGCGAGCGCTCTCTCGCCGCCCTGCCCCGCCCGCTCGGGATAAACGATCTGCCGGCGAAGGCGCTGGAGCTTATCGCAGGCATCGGGAGGAAGAGCGCGAGCGAGCTTGTGCTCCGGCGGCCTTTTACCGGGAAGGAGGAGGTGCGTAGAATAGCGCCGGCCATACCGGAGGCCCTGCTGGACGACATGGCCTTCGACTGAGGGAGGCGGGCCGGGCGTCAGTATTTCTTGCGCTCCTTGTCGTGATTGAGGCGATTCATTATATAGAGGGCCACAAAGCCGCCGATGAACCCGGCGATGAGGTTGACCCCGGTGTCGTAGACCAGAAAGCGAAGCACCCTTATTGTGATGTCCAGAAGCAGACGGTCCAATATGAATCCGCCGATGAGTGCCCCGATGACGCCCACCACGAGCCCGCCGATATAGCCGCCTAAAAGGTCGCGCCGCTTGAGAAAATAGAAGATCCACGACACCAGCGCGCCCAGCGCTACGTAGAGCGCGATGGCGAGGAGTTTCATTAGAAAACCTAAAAGTTCGTCCGACATGGCGTTTCCCCCGACAGTGAAGTGTTTACTCGGGCGCGAAAAAGAGTTCGCCCTTCCCCTTCCGTATGATCCGCATATCGCCCTCCGAGAAATCGACCACCGTGGACGGCTCCGATATCTTGGGTCCGCAGTCTATGACCAGGTCGACCTCGTTGCGGTACACCTTCCCGAGGTCGTCCGGCTCTATGATGTATTCGCCGTCGGCCGTGCTTACGCTCGCGGAGATGATGGGCCGCCCCAGCGCGCGCACGATCTCGCGCGCGACGTTGTTGTCGGGGATCCGCACTCCGATCGTCTTTTGCTGCGAGATGGCTATTTTGGGCACCAGCCGGCTCGCCTTGAAGACGAAGGTGTAGGGTCCCGGCAGCGCCTTCTTCATGGTCTTGAAGGCCCGGTCCGAGATGTTGCGCGCGTACTCATGCAGCTCGCCTATCTCGGAGAACACAAAGCTCAAAGGTTTGTTTCTGGCAATCTTTTTAATGTGATAGATCCGCTCTATGGCCCGTCGGTCGTTGATGTCGCAGCCGTAGGCGTAGACCGTGTCCGTGGGGTAGATGATGACGCCCCCCTCCTCCAGGACCTGCCGGGTCTTCTGGATTAGCCGCTTCTGCGGGTTCTGTTCGTTTATGACGAAAATCATGGTCCTCGCGCTTTTCGGGGCCTCCGGCCCATGCCCTCCCGGGCATTCCCCGTCCCTGTATAACTATCGGCAGGCGCGGGGGCCTAAGATTAGCGGACAAAAAAGGCTTTTGCAAGAATGCCGCTTGCAAAAGCCTTCTTCCCGGCACACACCCGGGAGTGTAATGGATTATCAATCATTCATACAGTCGGCCCAAACCCCGTTTGGCTTTACTCTTTTTAACGCCCGGGCGCGGGGACCCATTTGGCCGGCGTTTCATGCGCCAGCCGCGCTGCGGCGCGATTTATGATTGAAACGCCGTTCGCGCGATGCTACTATGACAGTATGGGCGCGACGCCCGTATGGATTCGGACCATGTCGAAGATCGACCTTAAAATAAAAAGCCGCGACCTCAACGCGCTACTATCCGCAATAGAGGCAAACAACCCCCAGGGGGACCTCGGGCTTATCAGGCGCGCCTACGAGTACGCCAGCGACGCCCACAAAGACCAGAAGCGCCTTTCGGGCGAGCCGTATATAGTCCATCCGCTCGAGATCGGGATAATCCTGGCGAATTTGAAGATGGACACCACGACGATAGCGGCTGCCCTGCTGCACGACGTGGTGGAGGACACGCCGGTTTCGCTTGAGATAGTGCGCGATAAGTTCGGCGAGGAGATCGCGCTTCTGGTGGACGGCGTTACTAAAATCTCATCCCTTAAAAAGAAGACCCGCTATAACGACCAGGTGCATAGCATCCGGAAGATGCTAATGGCGACCATAAAGGACGTGCGCGTCATCCTAATCAAGCTCGCCGACAAGGTGCACAACATGCGCACCATCATGTTCCAGCCCGAACAAAAACAGGTTCGGATCGCTCACGAGGTGATGGACATCTACGCCCCCATGGCCGGAAGGCTGGGCATGTCGCAAATTCGCGCGGAGCTGGAGGACATGGCCTTCCATGTCCTTTACCCGGAGGAGTACGAGGAGATCTCCGGCAAGGTGGCCAGGCGCAAAACCGAGATCGGCGAGTTCATAGAGGACCTGCGCTTCATCCTGGACCAGCAGCTCAGGCGGCTCGACATCGAGGCCGAGATTACCGGCAGGGCCAAGCACTTTTACTCCATTTACCGCAAGATGAAATTGCAGGGCAAGAGCTTCGAGGACATCTTCGACATCCGGGCGATCCGCATCATTACCTCCGAGGTAAGGGACTGCTATGGCATACTGGGCGTTATACACACCATGTGGTCGCCTATCACCTCGCGTTTCAAGGACTACATAGCGGTTCCGAAATCGAACATGTACCAGTCCCTGCACACAACCGTCATAGGGCCCGACGGCCTGCCGCTGGAATTCCAAATCCGCACGCGCGACATGCACGCGACCGCCGAGATGGGAATCGCCGCGCACTGGCTGTACAAGGACAGGGAGAGCGTCAATCAGCGCGCCTTTAAAAACCTGCCGATATTGCAGAACATACCGAGGGCGGACAAGGAGCAGGGCGAAAAGGTGAACAGCCGCGAGTTCATGAAAGAACTCAAGATGGACCTCTACGAGGACGAGATTTTCGTCTTTACCCCCAGGGGGAAGATCGTAAAACTCGCCAAGGGGGCCACTCCAATCGACTTCGCCTACGCCATCCATACCGAGGTGGGGAACCGCTGCGTGGGGGCAAAGGTGAACAACGCGCTGGTGCCTCTTAAGACCGAGATTAAAAGCGGCGACATCGTGGAGATCCTCACAAGCCCCAAGGGCCACCCGTCGGAGTCGTGGCTTAAGATCGTTAAGTCCGCCAACGCGCGCTACAAGATACGCAACTGGCTGCGCCGCGAGCAGGAGGCCGAACGCCGGCCGGAGGCGCAAGCCGAGCACAAAAAGCCGGAGAAGACGGCCGAGGTCTCCATTCCCGAGACGGAGCTCTTTAAAATAAAGGGCATTTCGCGCCAGAAAAAGACGGCGCTTTCCATAGACGGCACATCGAACGTGCTTACAAAGCTCTCGCAGTGCTGCCAGCCCATCCCCGGCGACGACGTGGTCGGATTCATAACGCGCGGAAGGGGCATCACCGTGCACAAGAAAAACTGCCCCTCGCTTAAGCGCCTGAAGATCGAGAAGGAGCGCTTTATCGAGATCGTCTGGGAAGGCTCGGAGAACACCTACCCCGTGAAGCTCCAGATAGAGGCCATCGACCGGACGAACCTTCTAAAAGACGTTGCCGACGAGCTGGCCGTCAGCAAGGCCAACATCATAAAGGTCGAGGCGACCGTGCACGCCGGCGACAACGCCGTCATCAAGCTTGTGCTGGAAGTGAAGAGCCTTGCACATCTGAAAGACATCATCGCCCGCCTGAAGCGTTTGAAAAACATCACCTCGATCCAGAAGCTAAACGAAAAGGTTTTGCTGAAATAGGCCATGCGCGTAATTCTTGGATCGTCCTCGCCGCGCCGCAGGGAATTGCTCGGAGGCCTCCTCGACGAGTTCGAGGTCCTGGCGCCGTCCGCGGACGAGGCCCCTTCGCCGGGCGAGGCGCCGGAGGCTTATGCCGTGCGAATGGCCGCGGATAAGATGCGCTCGCTCGCGCCGCGCATAGAGGCGGCCGGAGACGAGGCGCTCGTTATAACCTGCGACACGGTGGTGACGATCGACGGGGCGATAATCGGAAAGCCCGCGGGGCTCGATGAGGCCCTTGAAATTTTAGAGCGCCTTTCGGGGCGCACGCACAGGGTTATAAGCGGCCTTTCCATTGGCCTTTGCCGCGCCGGCGGCCGGATTTCGCCGGCAACGGGCCTGGAGAGCTCCGGGGTGAGCTTTAAGCCCCTCGACCGGCGCGTAATGGAGGATTACCTGGCGCGTATAGAGTACATGGACAAGGCGGGGGCCTACGCCGCGCAGGAACACGGCGACATGATCATCGAGCGCATCGACGGTTCGATTTCGAACGTTATAGGATTTCCGCTGCGGCTCTTCTACAAAATGCTCATCGAGGCGGGAGCGGGCGCGCTTCTGCTTTTACATCGCGGACACGGCCTTTCGGCCGGCGGCTCCGCCCCATAAAGGGATTGACCAAAACGGCCCGGCCGTGCTATCCATTCAGGCGGGGCTTTCGGGGCGTCCCACTTCCACGAGGGGCATTCGCCATGACACAGCGCAAGCAATACGTTATCGACAAAAAATTCCAGTTAAGAGCCGCGTTTTCTATCATCGGAATAATGCTGATAGTGTCGGCGGTCATAGTCGCCGCCGTAAGCGTCAACGTAAGCATGAACAACCGGCGTCTGAACAACATCATCGTGCTGTACAACAACAACGTGGAGGCGCTCCTCGCCTTCTCGCAGGAGGCGGCGGGCGCGGAGAAGCTTCCGATCGCCAACGTCTCGCGCATCCATGCCGAGAACGTGCGCACCATGGAGAGCATCATCGCCCAGAACAACACCCTGCTGTGGGGCATAGTGGTATTCATTCTGGCGCAGGCCGTCTTACTCTTCGTCGCCCTCATTCGAAAGACGCACCACGTCTCCGGGCCGGTATATGTTATGTCCAATTACCTTAGGGAGATTATCGACGGAAAGCTCCCCTCGCCCAGGCCGCTACGCAAAAACGACGAGCTTAAAGAGCTATACGCGCTCTTCGTGGAGATGGTGGAGAAGCTTAAGGATAAGGGAAAGGGGGGCGAGTGACGCAATCTTTGCCGGTTAATAAAATCGATAAAGGCGTTCGTTGAAATATGAGCGCCCGCACCCGACCCAAAGCTTTAAGCGAAAGGATTAACGCCGCTTTGAGCGGTCTTTGCCCTTCGTCGAATAAAAACACCCCAGTGCTACCGGAAAATGGAGCTCCGTCGATTCATACTTTTAGGCTCGGTATCTCTACACTATCTTCGATCAATACGGCGCCTTTTCTCCGCGGATTTCTCCCCGGGGTGATGATGCTTCTTGAGATTATGTTTTTCGCGCCGACCGCCTTTTCGATCACCGCAAACGACGGCACGTCCGCGGAGGGGTCCTCGGACCATTTGCATTCGTATAGTTTGAGCCTTCCGCCAACCGGCACTATAAAATCCACCTCATGTCCGTGGTGGTCGCGGAAATAATAGATAGCCGGCCTGCGACAGCGGTTGGCGTACTTGCGCACCATCTGGCCGAGCACGTGGGTTTCGAAGAAAGCGCCGAGCAGCGGACTCTGGGCCAGGTCTTCCTCCGATTGAAAGCCCGCCAGATACGCCGCCAGACCCGTGTCCGTAAAATAGAGCTTGGGGGATTTTACTATCCGCTTGCTCAGATTGCCGTAATACGGTTCGAGCAGCCAGACGATCCCCGAAGCCTCGAGGACCGAGAGCCAGCTTTTTACCGTGTTGGGGCTTATCCCCAGGTCGGAGGCGAAGGAATTCATGGAGAGAAGCTGCCCGGTCCGCACGGCAGCAAGGCGGAGGAAGCGATCGTAGTCCCGGAGGTTTTTTACCTGCAGAGCCTGGCGCACATCGCGTTCGAGATAGGTGGCCACCAGGTCCCCATAATACCGCTGTGGATCGAGAGAGCCGGCATGGAGCTCCGGGTAGCCGCCGGCGAACATCCACCGTAGCAAGACGGAGGGATCGGCCCTCGTTTGGCTCCAGCGCTCGAGCTCCCCCGCCGACAGGGTGTACAGTTCTACGACCGAAACCCGACCGGCAAGGCTTTCAGTTACACCCTGCATAAGGGAGAACTTCTGCGAACCGGTTAGCAGGAAGCGCCTTCGGTGCTTGCGGTTCGCGTCGATATCGGCCTTAAGGTAACGAAAAATACCCGGCGCGTATTGCACCTCGTCGATGATGAGCGGGGGGCTGAGGCGCTTGAGAAAGCTCTCGCCGGACTCCTCGGCCTCGCCGGCAAGTGAGGGGATATCCAGCGACACGTATTGGATATCGGGAAACAGCCGAAGAAGCAGGCTGGTCTTTCCGGTCTGACGCCCGCCGGTAAGTATACACGCGGGGCGCTCACCCGATACCTCTCTTAGATACCGTTCTATATCGCGCTCTATCCACATGCGGGTAATTTGCAGTTGTATTGATGATATTTCAAGAATTATTTTATATATGCAGGATTTTTTGTATTCGTTTATACGAGTCACGTAAAGCCGCGTCGAAAGAGTACGGGGAGAAATTGGCGCTTACTACATAACTCAGGCCGGCGGGTTTTCCATTAACCCGAGCCATTCGTCGAAATGCCGGCAGGCAGCGCGGATTCTATCGATTCCGATTCGCCCGGTGATCAGAGGACCGTGCAAGGCTTTCTGGTAGTCGTTAAAAATCTTCAGAATCCTGGACGATGGATGCGTATCTCCGCCCTCATTGATTTCCTCGATATTATGGAATTCCGCAAGGACGCTCTTCATTTTATCTAGGCAGGTTTCGCGATTATTGAAGGCTTCGACCACCCTTTCGATGTTGGAAAACAGCATCGTCTCGAACTCATGGAGCATCAGAAAAGGCCTAAACTTCTCGTGTTTTATATCTTCGGCGAAGCAGCTTTCGAGATAAGCCACTTTTTGATAACAGTCCCCGGCAACGGCACGGTCCCTGCCGGGAAAATCATCGGGCAAACCGTAGTAATCGAGGAGAGTGGTGACTGCGGATGCGCTGGAATCGCCCAGCAGCCTGAGGACGTCGGCTCGAATCTTCGAGTATGTCGATACGCCGCCCTTGAATTTTATTCCCACCTTGGACCTCTTGGTGGCGAGTACGACCGGCTGCATGAAAACATCCGACTGGAGGCATTTCGGGCAGAGCACTTCTTTGACAAACCGCTCCTCCGTCTGCCCCTCCACGAGCACCAGAACCTTTCTCACGCTTAAGGCCTTCCTCCCATGAGGTTCTTTTCCCATATATCGCCGAGGGCATAATCGTCGAGCCAGCTTTCGATTTCGTTCGGAGCCGGCCTTCTGAAAACCGAAGATTCGCTCTCACGATCCACAATGATGAGGTCCTCGGGACCGAACTGGTTTACCAGCGTTACCGATTGCGTGCTGACAATAATCTGAGTTTTCTTCGAGGCGAAGCGGAGCATATCGGCCAACACGCAGATAGCGTAGGGGTGCAGACCGAGCTCGGGCTCGTCGAGCAGGATGACCGACGGAAGGTTCTTTTCAGGCTGCAGCAGAAGCGTCGCCAGGCAGATAAACCGCAGAGTTCCGTCGGAGAAGGAGTGGGCGTTGTAATAGGCGTCGCTTCCCTCTTCGTTCCATTCGAGCCGTATGGTATTGTTATTGGCGG